>JBEKDC010000123.1:0-9170 GCA_050014535.1 Rhizomicrobium sp. | reverse complement strand
GCGTTTGGTGTCGCGGACGGATCGGAACATCGCTAGATCCGCCATGCCGAATGCATCGCGGCGATCCCGCCGGTCAGATTGCGAACCTTGACTCGCGACAGGCCCGCACGCTCGATCATCTTTGCGAAGGCCGCCTGCGGCGGAAATTTCTTGATACTCTCCGCGAGATAGCGATAGGCGTCACCGTCCTTGGCGACCAACTCGCCCAGGCGAGGCAGCACGCTGAATGAATAACGCTCATAAAGCGCATCGAGGCCGGGGGCCTCGACCCGCGAAAATTCCAGGCACAGGAAACGTCCGCCGGGCTTCAACACGCGCCGAGCCTCGCGCAGCGCCGCATCGATATGGGTGACGTTGCGGATGCCGAACGCGATCGTATAAGCGTCGATGCTGGAATCGGGGATGGGAAGCCGCTCGGCATCCCCGCAGACCCATTCGATCGCATTTTCACCCGCGGCCTTCGCGCGCGTAACACCCTCGCCCAGCATCTCCGCATTGATATCGCAGACGACGATCTCCGCCTCGCCGCCACGGACGCGCGCCGCATTTGCAATGCGAAACGCGATATCGCCCGTGCCTCCCGCCACATCGAGCACTTTCATTCCCGGCTGCGGATTGAGCCATTCGACCATCGCATCCTTCCAGAAGCGGTGGACACCTCCCGACATCAGGTCGTTCATCATGTCGTAGCGGTGCGCGACCGACGAAAACACCTGCCGCACGAGAGCTTCCTTCTCGGTCTCGGGTACGTCGCGAAAGCCGAAGCTGGCGGTGCCGGTCATGACGCGCACAATAGCTTGCGATTGGACCGCCTTCTATGGTCAGCATGGCGCAGTCTTCCGTTAACCTGCCGGACCCGCCATGCCCGAACTGCCCGAAGTCGAGACGGTGAAGCTGGGTCTCACCCCCGCAATGGAGGGTCGCCGCTTCACGAAGGTCGTGACTCGCCGCGGCGATCTGCGCGCGCCGTTTCCGCCCCACTTCGCCGAGCGGCTGACGGGGCGAAGGATCGAGAGGCTGCGGCGGCGCGCGAAATATCTGCTGGCCGAGCTCGACAATGGCGAAACGCTCGTGATCCATCTCGGCATGTCGGGACGCATGAGTGTTTATGCCGAAGGCAAGGAACGCAAGCTCGGGCAATACGTTTATGAGCAGGCTCCCGCCAATGCCGGACAGGGCAAGCACGACCACGTGGTGATGGAGACCGACGCGCCGGCGCGCATCGTGTTCACCGATCATCGCCGCTTCGGGCTGATGACCCTGGTGGACACGGAGAAGCTCGACGAGGACAAGCTGTTCAATGGGCTCGGCATCGAGCCGCTGTCGAAGGAATTCGATGCCGCCTGGCTCGACCGCGTGCTGAAGGGCAAACGCACGCCGATCAAATCGGCCCTGCTGGACCAGCGCGTGATCGCGGGCCTCGGCAATATCTATGTCTGCGAGGCGTTGTTCCGCGCCGGCATTTCGCCGAAGCGCTCGGCTTCGACGATCCCCGGAAAGCGAACGCCGGCTCTCGTGCGCGACATCAAGGCGGTGCTTGCCGATGCGATCAAGGCCGGCGGCTCGAGCCTGCGCGACTATGCAGGCGCCGACGGCGCACTGGGCGAATTCCAGCACCGTTTTGCGGTCTACGATCGCGAAGGCGAACCGTGCGGCCGAAAATCCTGCAAGGGAGTCGTGCGCCGCATCGTGCAGGCCGGTCGTTCCACCTTCTATTGTCCCAAATGCCAACGCTGAGCCTGTCATGCCGAAAATCTCCATCACGCCACGTATCGCCATCGACGAAAGCGAAATCGAAGAGCGCTTCGTTCACGCCTCCGGTCCCGGCGGACAGAACGTCAACAAGGTCGCGACCGCGGTGGAGTTGCGTTTCAACGTCGCGCACTCGCCGTCATTGCCGCAGGACGTGCGCGAGAGACTGATCAAGCTCGCCGGCCGGCGGCTCACCAAAGACGGTGTGCTGGTGCTAGACGGCCGCCGTCTGCGCACCCAGGAGCGCAACCGCGCCGACGTGCGCGCGCGGCTGATCGAACTGATCGCGCGAGCCGCGATCCCGCCCATCCCCCGCCGCCCGACCAAACCGTCACGCGCGAGCAAGAAACGGATTCAGGACAAGAAAAAGAAGCATTCCGCGCTCAAGAGGATTCGGCAACGGCCTTTGGACGATTGATCGGCTTCGTTTCATCCCAAGGGCATGACCGCGTTGCCGGAGATCATGATGTACCACCACAGCATCGCCGCGAGCGAGAAGATCGTCGCTCCGCCGCGCAGGCGCGCAAGACCGACACAGAGGAGTGGTGCAGCCGCAATCTGGGCACCCAGCCAGACAAGACCATGCGCGCGGCCGGCCAAGCCAAGCGCAACGATGAGCGGCAGTGCAAATATACTCATCTGTGCGGCGATATTGACGCCGATCTGCAACCGGATCGGCCAGGGGCCAAGCACACTCGGCTGCACAAGACTGCGCAGGCCGCCATGTTCGAACGCTTCGCACAGTTCCGGCCAGCGCAGCATGTAAAGTCCCCACGCGAAACCGAGCGCCACAACGGAAATCGGATTGCCCGCATTGATGGTTTCGAAGCCAACCGCGACGGCGAGCAACCCGAGCGCCCAGAGCGGCGCACTCCATATCTGACCGACAATCACGCCCGCCAGGCCGAAACGCGCGCTGAACGCGCTGAAAAATCCCGCGAGTGGGCGCCCCCATGTCCGGCTCTTGACCACAAGAGGCTTGACCCGCTGCCCCGACAGGATAAGTGCCGCGATCAGCGCACCAAACACGATCGCAACTCGCGTCAACAGAAACCAAGTACCGCCGGTTATGCCGGTCAAAGCACCGATGGCGCGCGCCTGAACGCCCGCGCGATGCTGCGCGAGGCCGATGAAGCCCATCGCGAAGTCTGCGCGGTTCGTCTGGGGAAAAAGTTGCGCCATGCCGAAACCGTGACCGGCGATGTCCATGGGGCCCACAATCAGCGCGGCGAGAACCACGATCCAGATGACGAACGTCGCGCCCATCAGAAGTGCGGGCCGCGTCGCCAGGCGCAGCAGCACGACGCTCGCGACGGTTGCCGCCAGGGCCGCGCCGACAACGCCGAGTCCGTATGACCACGTGAAAAATATCCAGAGACCGCCGAGCCAATCGCCCGACGCGCCGAGCACGCTCGACGCGCGCAGCAACGCGCCGCCGAAAATACAGGTAAGCAGAAAGAGGCCGACGCCGAATCCGGCGATCCACAAACCGAGCGCGAGGTCCCGGCTCCGCGCCGCCGTGACGCCGAACACGCTGCGCCAGGCGCGCATGGGCGAGAGCGCGCTCATCGCAAGCACACCCAAAAGGATCGAGAACGCGACGAACTCGCCGCCCGTGATAAAGCCCATGACCGCAGGCGTGTAGATCAGCGGATGGCCGCGAAAGGTCAGCGTGGCATAGGCCGCTCCGGGATTGGGCAGAATGATAAAACCCGCGCTCAGCGCGAGCATGATCGTGGCGAGCACGGCGCGCGGCCGGCGCAGCGCTTCCAGCGCCATGAGGCGGGCAAGAGTGAGCGCGCCCATGGACCCCTACCCTTCGCCGATTTCCGCGGAGAGTTCGCCGATCGTGAAGGCGGCCGCGGATGCCAGACGCGCGGGCTGTCCCTTTTTCAGGAGCAGGATCGCATCGGCCGAGCCGAGCGCCAGTTCCACGTCATGGGTCGCGATAACCAGCGCCGAGGATTTTCCCCTCGCCCGAAACGCATTCCAGAATTTGCGGCTGGCGGCGTAATCAACTTCCGAGGTCGGTTCGTCGAGCACGATCAATTCGGATGCGCCGAGAAGCGCCTGCGCCGTCATCGCCTTGCGCCGTCCGCCGCCCGACAGATTGGCGAGACGTTCGTCGAGCTGCTTGACGAGACCCAGTTCTTCCGCCACTGCGGCGATGAGCGTCTTGCGAGCGGAGAGTCCGCGCAAATCCGCGCACAGGCCCAGGAATTCGCGTAAAGTGATCGCGAGGTCGAGATTGCGCTCCTGCGGGCCGTAACCGATCTTGCCTCTTCGGCGGACCGCGCGCGATGTGGGTTCGCCGTTCCAGGAGACTCTACCTTCATTGGGCTTTGCGGCGCCGGCAACGACTCGCAGCAGCGTCGTCTTGCCGGAGCCGTTGCCGCCGATCACGGCCAGCACGCCGCAGGACCATTCGAAGCTGATGTCTCGCAGAATTTGCAGACGGCCTTCGCGCCGTCCCAGTTTTTCAACGCTCAACATGATGATCGGTCCGATGCTTTTGTGAGGAAAAACGGACTAGTTGGAAAATGTAGTAGCGATTTCGCGCTGTTACGTGCTGAAGATATAGGAACGCGCAATGTTTTTTCCATTGCGAGGAGGTTCGGAATTGCAATTCAAATGTCAGTCTCGGTACGAGCAACTCCAGACAAAGCGGTGTCACCAAACCTCACCATGGCCGGCCCCCGAGCCGGCCACCCAGCCAGCGCGCGTCCGCGCGGCGAATGACTCTTCACAATTTTGCGCGCTCATAATTCAGCTCGCAGACGCTCGCTGACTGGGTGGACGGGTCAAGCCCGTCCATGGAGAAGAGGGGGTGCGGTTTCCAAATTCTCTTGCCTTCTTCGCGCCTTCGCGCGAGGGATGGCGCGGGAATCGGAGTTTCGGCCATGGAATATCAGAACATCGTCGTGAAGATCGACGCGGGCGTGGCGCTCGTCACGCTCAACCGGCCCAAGGCGCTCAATGCGCTCAATTCGGAATTGCTCGACGAACTGGTCGCGGCGCTCGAATCCTTCGATGCAGGCGACGAGGTGCGCGCGGTCGTGCTCACCGGTTCCGAGCGCGCCTTTGCCGCGGGAGCAGACATCAAGGAAATGGCGCCGCAATCCTATATGGACATGTTCAAGAACAATTTCTTCGCCAAGGCCGCCGACAGCATCGCGGCGTTCCGCAAACCCATCGTCGCCGCGGTGGCGGGTTATGCGCTGGGCGGAGGCTGCGAGCTCGCGATGCTGTGCGATTTCATCATCGCTGCCGACAACGCGAAATTCGGCCAGCCGGAAATCACGCTCGGAGTCATGCCCGGCATTGGAGGCACGCAGCGCCTCACCCGCTTCGTCGGCAAATCGAAGGCGATGGAAATGTGCCTGACGGGCCGCAACATGGACGCGGCGGAAGCGGAACGCGCCGGACTCGTGAGCCGCGTCGTGCCGCTGGCCGATCTGTTGCCGGAAGCGATGAAGGCGGCGCAGAAGATCGCCGAGCAATCCGTGCCCATCGTGATGATGACGAAGGAAACCGTGAACCGGGCCTATGAGACGACCTTGGCGGAAGGCATCCGCTTCGAGCGCCGGCTGTTCCACGCGATGTTCGCGACAGACGACCAGAAGGAAGGCATGGCCGCCTTCAGCGAAAAGCGGAAGCCGCAGTTCAAGGACCGTTAGGCGGGACTCCGGGGGGAGAATTTTTGCGCATTCCAAAGCCGTCCGGCGCGCTGTGGTCCCATGTGGATTTTCTTTTTCTGTGGTCGGCGCAATCGGTGTCGGCTTTCGGTGCGCGGATCACGCGCACCTGCGTGCCGCTGGCCGCCGTGCTGACCATCCATGCGTCGCCTGCATCGCTCGGCATCCTCGCGGCGTTGTCGCAGGGACCGGGTCTGGTCGTCGGGCTGCTCGCGGGCGGCTTCGTCGATCGCTCGCGCCGCCTTCACATTCTCATCGCATCGGATCTGCTGCGCGCCGCCATTGTGCTCACTGTCCCCGCCGCGGCGTGGCTGCACATGCTTTCGATGCCGCAGCTTTATCTCGTGGCCGCGATTGCGGGCGGGCTCAGCGTGCTGTTCGACATCGCGGACCACGCCTATCTGCCGAGCCTGATCGGGACTGCGCAGCTGGTGGAAGGTAACACCAAGCTCAATCTCACCGACTCCGTGGCGGAAATCGGCGGGCCGGCGCTCGCAGGCGTGCTCGTGCAGTTGCTGACGGCGCCGATCGCGATTGCGGCGAACGCCGTCACCTATGTGATTTCGGCATTGTTTCTGTCGCGCATCCGGGCGCAGGAGACACCTGCGGAACACGAAGCCGGCGGAACCTCGTGGCGGCGCGACCTTTCCACCGGAGCGGCCGCGATTTTTCGGAATCGTTTCGTCCTGCCCCTTTTTCTGATGGACGCGACCGCGCCGTTGTTCGGCTCGTTCTTCGCGACACTCTATGTCCCGTTCGCCATCCGCAATCTGGGTCTCTCGCCCACCATGCTCGGCATCACCATCGGGGTGGGCGGGATCGGCGCGATGGTGGGTGCGGCACTCGCCTCGCCGGTATCGCGATTGTTCGGACTGGGTCCGGCCATCGTCGCGCTGAGTTTCGGCGGCGCGCTTTTCACGCTGCTGGTCCCGCTCGCTCCCGGCTCGCCGAATATTGCGACGGCGATGCTGATGGCCGCGCAGTTCGGCGGCGACGCGCTGATGGTCGTCGTCATCATATTGGCCGCGAGTCTACGACAGACCGTGCTGCCCAACGACATCCTGGGCCGGGTCGCGGCAGTGTTCAAAGCGGCCGGCGGGCTCTGCGGTGTGGTCGGCGCACTGGCGGCAGGCCTCATCGCGAGCGAAATCGGCGTGCGCGAGACTGTCTTGATCGCGGCAATCGGCTATTTTCTGGCACCCCTGATCGCGGTTCTGTCGCCGCTGAGGCGCCTCAAATCCTTGACCGATCCCGGTGTCACGCGCGCGGATTGACCGGCCGGGGCTTGCGGGCTAAAAGCCCCGCCTTCCCGTGGAATAGGACCAAACATGCCCAATATCGCCTCGTCCAAGAAGCGCGTACGCAGCATCGCCAAGCGCACGGCGGTCAACCATGCCCGCAAGAGTCGCATCCGCAACTTCACCCGCAAGGTCGAAGAGGCGCTGGCGTCGGGCGATAAGACCGCGGCCCAGGCTGCCCTGAAGGCGGCCGAACCCGAGATCATGCGCGGCGTTTCCAAGGGTGTGACGCATAAAAACACGGCAAGCCGCAAGGTTTCGCGTCTCACCAAGCGGGTCGCCAAGCTCGGCAAGTGAGCCAACACTATGAATTCTTGAGGAAATCCGTTTCAATGGGTCCGGACCAAGTCTTGGGCCCATTTTTATTGTTCCGTAGACGGAGTTTTCGGCAATGTGTCGAGTCGGTGAATGCAGATCGCGCTAAGCCACTGATTCGCTGGAAAATTCCGATTTCCGTATACGGTACATACACTTAGCGACCGTCATATTTTCGAAAAAATCTTTTCTGTTTAGCTTTTGTTCCCGTTGGCAGAGGGTTAATGACTGGAGTAGGGTCTCGGTGTCTGGTGTGGGGCTGGAGACATGACCAACAAAACAAAAAACAAGCGTAAGTCTTCGGGGTTGACGACCTGCTGCTGCAGGTTAATTTCCAAACACAACTACTAGTATTCACAAATCTATACTTGATCCGGGCGCCGAAGAAGCCCCGGTGTGCGGACCCGTCTCTACTGGAGTGAGCGATGTCGTCTTCCAATCCCCCGTCCGAATACGCCGGCGATCTCACCAGCGACGCGGCCTGGGCGTTGCTGAAGGACAATCCGGGCGCGCAGCTCGTCGATGTGCGGACCATGGCCGAATGGTCCTTTGTGGGCCTGCCCGATCTTTCGAGCGTGGACCGGGAGGTGCACTGCGTGGAATGGCAGAGCTTTCCCAGCATGGCGGTCAATCCGAAATTCGTGGAGCAGACGAAGGCGGAACTCGAGGGTGCTGCCGCCGACACGCCCGTGCTGTTTCTGTGCCGCTCGGGGGCACGCTCGCGCGCCGCGGCCATCGCGATGACGCGCGCGGGATTTACCCGAGCCTACAATATCGCGGGCGGATTCGAAGGCGATATGGATCAGGAACGTCATCGGGGGCAGCGCAACGGCTGGAAAGCCGGCGGGCTGCCGTGGAAACAAAGCTGACAGGAGAGGAAGCCATGGGAGGTGCGATCGCGCGCCGAAGTTGAAGGCGCATAGCGTATCGAATTCGGAACAATAAAGGGGTGACCGGACGCCGAACACGGCGACGGACAACAAGAAGGCAAAGGGACAGATGAACCAGACCATGACTCGGGCTACGGGAATCGATTGGCCGACAATTTGGGCGGCCGCGCGCGAACGCATGCGCCGGGATCTCGGCGATGCCGTATTCGATGCCTGGATTTCGTCGCTCAGTCTGGTCGAGTATGACAATGGTGAGATCAAGATCGGCGCGCCGCGACCCTTCGCGCGCAATTGGGTCGCCAATCAATATGCCGCGCGGATCGAGCGCGCCTTGCGCGCCGAAGGCGGCGAGCCGGCCTCCGTTTCGATCGTCCTGGCGGCGCAGAAAGCCGCTATCCCCGCCACGCCGCGCGCGCCCGAGTCGCATCAGGATGGAGCGCCGGTTTCGCGGCTCAATTCCTCGGAACGCGAGAGACCCGGCGAACCGCGCCGCGTGCTCAACAGCCGTATGCTCGATCCCATGCAGACCTTCGAGACCTTCGTCTCGGGCCCGTCCAACGAATTCGGCTTCCGTGCCGCGCGCGCGATTGCCGAAGGCGATGAGAGCGGCGTCGCCCTTCTCTATATCCATGGCGGGTTCGGCAACGGCAAGACGCATCTGCTGAACGCGATCGCGCTGGAGGCCCGTAAACGCGGCCGCCGCGCGCTCCTGCTCGGCGCGGAAGATTTCATGCGCCAGTTCCTGGGTGCGCTGAAATATAAAGACACGCTCGGCTTCAAGGACGAACTTCGCGCGGCCGATATGCTGATGATCGACGATCTCCAGCATCTGTGCCGCAGCACCTATACGGTGTCGGAATTCCTGCACACCCTGAATGCGTTTTCCGATCTGCGCCGCAAGCTGGTGATCGCGTCCGACAAGCCGCCGACCGCGCTCGACGCGCTGGGCGCGGATGTGCGCTCGCGGCTTTCGGGCGGGCTCGTCATCGGGCTCGAACCGCCGGACCGCGCGACGCGGCTCGCGATCCTCAAGGGCCGCGCTGCCGAATTTGCGCGCAGGCGTCCCGACACGGTCATGCCCGACGAAGTGCTGGAGAAGATCGCCGACCGCGAAGACGCGAGCCCGCGCGACCTGATCGGCATCTTCACCAAGCTCGCGGTCTATGCCGACCTGACGAAAAAGCCGATGACCTTGGAAGCGGCGGCGGAAGCGGCGGGCA
>JBEKDC010000122.1:0-12340 GCA_050014535.1 Rhizomicrobium sp. | reverse complement strand
GTCGAATCCTTCGAACGCACCTGCGAATTCAACGATCGGAGATTCCCCATATGTCTTTCCGGCCAAATCGATGTCGTTTGCGAGTGCGAAGTATCCGTTTGGGTCCTCGTTAAGGTCGCGCAGCAACTCGGCGGCGTTGTCGATCAATGTGAAGGACGTGCCGTTGACCGCGAATGCATAATGCGTATCCGCGAACGTCACCGTCGCACCGTTGCCCAGAGAGTAGCCGTACTCATTCGTGTCGTTCGGATTGAGGGTGAACACGCTGGAAGCGCCCGAGGCCGGACCGGTGAAGGCGATGTTCGCGTTGATCTCGATGCTCTGTGGCGCGAGCGACGAATCATTGGGATCGCCCAACACAAGACCGCCGCCGCCGCCGATGGTGGTCGGCGCGTTAATGGAAATCGTATCCGATGCGCCCAGACTCAGAACGGTTGGTGCGGACCATGACAGAGGAACCGCCACGATAATATCGCTGGTATTCGGTCCGCTACTTACAGGGGAACCGGGGGAACCGCCGCAAAATAAGCAAGGGCTGCTTCCAAGCGCATTACCCGTGGCATCGCCATGCGCCGCAATGGTCACATTCGTCGTGGCGAGCGCGGCGTCCAGATCGGCGGCATTGATGGTGGAATCCGGACTGGTCGAGGTGAATGTATAGCCGCTGGTCGTCGGCGCGTTTGAAATCGTCACCGAATAGGGATCGATCAGCCAGGTGCCGGTCTTGCCGAATGCGGCCAGGGTGTTGACCCTGACGCCCGCGAGCGCGACGACGTCGCCGGATGTCTCGACCGAGCCGCCATTGCCCGAGCGGGAGCCACCTTGCGCAGACACCTGCGCGCCGAATTGATTGACGGATGCAATGGCCGATATATTTCCGCCATTGCCGGTCGTGCCGGCCGACGCTTCGACGACGCTCGCGTTGTCGGCGACGATGCCGGCCTGATTCCAGCCACCGATTGTGACCGAGCCGCCGCCATTGGCGCCGGAGGCATCGAGTGTCGCTTTTTGAAGAGTGATGCTGCCGCCATCGCCTGCGTCGAGCACGATCGCGCCGCCGACCTGCTGTGCGGCTTGCGCCTGGATGAGCCCTCCCACACTGACGATACCGGTGGCGAGGCCCTCCGCCGCGCGCGCGGTCATCGTCACGGTTGCACCCGTGAGCCTGCCGGTGTTGCTGGCGGTCGCCTTTCCATTCACGTCGCCTTGCGCCGCGAAGGAAACGAGGCCGTCACCGTTGAAATCCACTGTGAATGCATTCGCCGCGCCCAGAGAAACCGCGCCGAGCTTCGCCTGCACCGTACCCGCATTGGTCACATTCGGCGCCACCAGCGCGACCGTGCCGCCGCTCGCCGCAGTGATCGAACCATTGTTGACGATGGATGCGTTCTGGTTGCCCGCCTTTGTGAACTTGCCGGCAAGCAAATCGGAATCCGTGCCGTCGGTGCTGGTCGCGATCAGCGAGCCGACATTGACCTGAGCGCCCTTGCCGAACAGCATTCCGTTGCCGTTGATCAGGACCACACGGCCATTGGCGTCGAGCGTTCCCATGATCTGGCTGGCACTCGCGCCGCCGATGCGGTTGACGGCGATCGCAGACGAATTGGGCTGGACGAATTGCGTGGTCTGGCCGGTGGCGACATTGAAGCTCGACCAGTCGATCACGACGTCCTCGCTCGTCTGGTCGACCGTCGTGGTCTTGGTCGAGGGTGCGCCGATCGTCGCCGTTCCGCTTGTGACCGCACCGCCGGCGGGATTGGCGTGAGCCTGTCCCAGTAACACGGGCGATACCAGCGCGAGCGCCACGAAGGCGGCACCCGACATTAAATCGCGACGATATGATTGCATGTCACACCCCCCCTGCTGGCCAATGCGGCCGCTCAAACCCAATCGCCGGCGCAAATTCCCTTTGCGCCATGCAGCATTCCCGGTATTCCCGTAAGCATTCGCCCCGACGGACGCCGCCGCAAACCGGCCGAACGAAACGTCAAAGCATTTGAACGTTCCGGTAATTCGCTGGACAAAACCGGCCACGAGCCGGTTCGATCAGCTCCACGTTATACAAACCGCAATGCTCCGGCCAGCGGCAATATGTGACGGCGATATAACCACGGTCGAGCGAGCCATTGCCGCATTGCAGCAGGGTCAATTCGCGGCCGCAGAAAAGGCTAACAGGGCAGTCATCGAGCACGAACCCGAACACGGGCTACATGGTGACACCCGACCGCATTCAGAATTTCATGGTCAAGGTTTTGCCCAAGCGCGTGGTCGATCGCACGATTGCGGGAAGGCTCGGGCTGACAAAAAAAGCCTTGACGACGTCTAGAGTAACTACTAATGTACGTACATATATTCTTGCGACTGATACGTTGACATTTTCGTCCATATTGCGAAAGGAAAATTCTGATGCTCGAGCGCAGAGCCCATCAGTCTGAAGGATATTACGATGTCGAGCGAATTACGCTTCGAATGGGACATTCGGAAGGCGGAAACCAATCTGCGGAAGCACAAGGTAAGCTTCGAGCTGGCTGCGCAGATTTTCGACGATCCTTTCGTACTTGAATTCGAAGAAGGAAACGATCATGGAGAAACACGATTCCGGGCAATCGGCCAAAGTTTTGGGCAGCTCTTCTGCGTATCCTACACCTCGTTCGAAGAAAGCGGCGACGAAGTCATCCGCATCATCTCGGCGAGGAAAGCAACTCACAAAGAGCGCCGTGCGTATCAAGGGCATTCCCAAACTCACCGCTAAAATGCGGCAAGAGCTCGAAACGCTGCGCAATCTGCCGGACGAGCGGATCGATCTCAGCGGCATCCCGGAATTGACGGACGATGATTTGATAGGCCCGCACTTCGTCGGCTTGCACTACAGGCCCGGCAAGAAAAGCGTGACGATCCGGCTCGACGACGACATGCTGAAATGGTTCAAGAAGCAGGGAAGGGGCTGGCAAACCAGGATGAACTGGGTGCTTAGGCTTTATTTTGCCAAACACCGTAAAATCGGGCCGAAAGCGGGACGGCTATAGTTCGCCCCGACCTTACTCGACTTCGGCCTTTGCGCGCTTGCGCATGTGCGGCAGCAATTCGCGTTTCCGTAGGCGGATCGATTGCGGCGTCACTTCGACCAGCTCGTCGTCTTCGATGCCCGATGATCATGCCCTGATAGACCTTCGTCCCCGGTGTCACGAACAGCTTGCCGCGCTCTTCCAGAAAGAACAGTCCATAGGTCACGGCCTCGCCCTCGGCCGTTGAAATCAGGACGCCGTTGGTGCGCCCCGCCAGCACGCCCTTGAATGGGGCATAGCCGTGAAACATGCGGTTGATCACGCCGGTGCCGCGCGTGTCGGTGAGGAATTCGCCGTGATAACCGATCAGACCTCGCGACGGTGCGAAAAATACCAACCGGGTCTTGCCGGCGCCCGTCGGACGCATGTCCTGCAATTCGCCTTTGCGCTGGCTGACTTTATCGATGACGATTCCGGTATAGGGGTCGTCGACATCGATCGTCACTTCTTCGATCGGCTCGAGCTTTTCGCCCAGTTCCGGATCGGTGCGGAACAGCACGCGGGGCCGGCTGATCGACAATTCGAATCCTTCGCGGCGCATCTGTTCGATGAGCACGCCCAGTTGCAGTTCGCCGCGGCCCGCGACTTCGTACGAGCCTTCGCCCGTCTCGCGCACATGGATCGCGACATTGCCTTCCGCCTCGCGCAACAACCTGTCGCGGATAACGCGGCTTTGCACCTTTTCGCCTTCGCGGCCTGCCAGGGGCGAATCGTTGACCGAGATCGTGATCGCCAGCGTGGGAGGATCGATCGGCGTCGCCGTGATGGGACGTTCGACTTCGATATCGCATAGCGTATCGGCCACAGTCGTGGTCTGCAGGCCCGCGATCGCAACGATGTCGCCGGCTTCCGCGCGCTCGACCGGCACGCGTGCGAGGCCGCGGAATGCCAACAGCTTGGTTGCCCGCGCGCGCTCGACGATTTCGCCGTCGCTGTTGAGCGCCTTGATCTGGCGATTGACGGTGATGGCGCCCGACTCAATGCGACCGGTCAGGATTCGCCCCAGGTAAGGATCGGCCTCGAGCGTCGTCACCAGCATCGTGAACGGAAATCCGTCGCCCGCTTTGGCAAGCGGCCTGGGTTTCGGCACGTCGGCGACAATGCGATCGAAAAGCGGCGCCAGGGACGTGTGCGGCTCATTGAGATCTGCAACAGCCCAGCCCTGCCGCCCTGATGCATAGAGCACGTGAAAGTCGAGCTGGTAGTCGTTCGCCTCCAACGCCAGGAAAAGATCGAAAATGCTTTCGAGCGTTTCGGCCGGCTGCGCGTCCGAACGATCGATTTTGTTGATGATGACGATCGGCTTCAACCCGAGCTTCAAGGCCTTGGACAGCACGAATTTGGTCTGCGGCATGACGGATTCCGCAGCGTCCACCAGCAGGACTACGCCGTCGACCATCGACAAGATGCGTTCGACTTCGCCGCCGAAATCGGCGTGGCCCGGCGTGTCGACGATGTTGATGCGGATGCCCTTCCAATCGACACTGGTGCACTTGGCAAGGATGGTGATCCCGCGCTCGCGCTCGAGATCGTTGGAATCCATTGCCCGGTCCTGCACGTGCTGATTTTCGCGCACCGCTCCGGATTGCTTGAGGAGGTGGTCGACAAGCGTGGTCTTGCCATGGTCGACATGGGCAATGATGGCAATATTGCGAATATCCATAAGGCGGTGCGCTCCGGGGCGCGGCGCTTATAGACGTGGGGGGCGACCTTCGCAATCGCGGTAGAAACGCGCCTTAAGGTACTTGCCCCGAAGAAGCCTCGAAATCGGGCACGATGGCCGTAACTAAGGCGGTAAACAGGGTTGGGCTGCGGGCATTTGCAGATCGCCGTGTTGGAATTTCCGGCCAATGTGACGCGTTAACGACGTTGCCGACTCTCGATTGAGTCTATTCGCGGGCGCGACAGGTGCGGAATCCGTCGCGATCGCGCCGATGGCGTGTCAGCCCGAGAATCACGATTTGCGCGTCAGCCGGTCGACTTCGGCGATGTCTTCGGCCGACAGCTTCCAGCCCACGGCTTTGACATTGGCTTCGATCTGTTCAGGCCTGGTGGCGCCGGCGATCACACTCGCGATGCGCGGCCGCGATGCGAGCCAGCTGAAGGCCAGTTCGAGCAGGCTATGGCCCCGCGCGGCGCAGAATGCCTCTAGAGAATCGACGATTTTCCAGTTGGCTTCCGTCATGTAGCGGTCTGCAAGACGCTTCATGATTGTGAAGCGCGTGCCGGGCGGAGACTCCGCCCCGTGCTTGTACTTTCCCGTGAGCAATCCGCTCGCCAGCGGAAAATAGGGCAGAAGCCCAACGCCATGGGCATCGAGCGCCGGGACAAGTTCGCGCTCGATATCGCGCACGACAAGGCTGTATTCGTCCTGGGCCGAAACGAAGGCATTGAGGCCGCGGTCGCGCGAGGTCCATTGCGCATCGACGACCTGCCAGGCGGGAAAGTTCGAGCAGCCGATATAGCGTACCTTTCCCTGGCGAACGAGATCGTCCAGGGCCGAAAGCGTCTCGTCGATCGGCGTTTTGCGGTCGGGCTGGTGGACTTGATAGAGATCGATCCAATCGGTCTGCAGGCGTTTGAGGCTGGCCTCGACGGCCGCAAAAATATAACGTCTGGAGGCGCCCGACCTGGCGCCGGAATCGTCCATCTGCATTGCGAATTTGGTCGCAAGCACGATGTCCTTGCGCCGCAAGCCCAATATCGCGCCCAGCTGCTCCTCGGAGCCGCCGCGATTGCCGTAGACGTCGGCGGTGTCGAAAAGCGTGACGCCGAGATCGAGTGCTCGGTGCACGACCTTGCGCGAAGCCTCGAGCTCAAGCATGCCGAAATTGTTGCAGCCGAGGCCCACGAGAGAGACCTGAAGCCCGGAACGTCCCAGATTGCGCGTTTCCATTGCGAGTCCTTGTCGACAGGATTTACCGCCAAGGTTGGCGCACCCGCCACCATGCGGTCAAACGATTGTTGGAGGCACGCCTTGACGCCGTTTCAATGAAAAAGGGCGCCGGTTTCCCGGCGCCCTTGATGCGGAGACGTATTGCCGGCGATTACAGGTGGACGCCGACCTTGAGGCCGTAGAGTCGTGGATCGCCATAGACTCCATTGGTGTAAAGGCCCGAAGTCGAACTCGTCAGATAAATGCCTTCGAGGTTGTTGGCATTAAAGATGTTCTTCACGAAGGCCTGGACGTACCACTTGTTATCCGGTGCGTTGAGCGTGAGGGTCGCATTCGCATTGCCCCAACTCGGAATGAAGTCCGCGCCGTCCTCGAACACGCGGCCATACATATGCGATTCCCAGTAGTAGTCGACATGCGCCACAACGTTGTAGTCGCCGCCGACGGGCTGGGTCCATTGCGCGCCGATGGTGAAGTTGATCGCCGGCGTGTCCTGCAGTTCGTCGCCGCCGATATTGATTTCCGAGCCGTCAGCGTACTCATGCTTCGCAGCTAGCGCTGCCGCTGCCGCTATCGCTGCGGGCGTGCTCGTGTCAGACGGAACAATGAAGCCCGCGGCTTCCAACGCAGCTGCCTGGCTACCAACCCCTGTGGTGGGATTGCACGGTCCGTAGTTGGCAACCGCGATGCCGGATGAGGCATCCGCGTTCGGGCCGCCGTTCGGATTCGTGTAGCCGGGGATGCCGAGGGAGGCGGGCGACGGCGCCGGACCCGTGCCGGCCCAGTAGATCACGCAGTTCTGTCCCGAGGAGGCCGTGATCGTGTCGTCCTTGATCAGCACGGCGTTGGGATTGCCGCCGGTCGGATTGCGTGGATCGACCTCGTACGTGCCGTTCGCGACTCCGGAGTGCGTCAAGGCCGCGTTCAAGCTGAACTGCAACTGATCCGACGCCGCCCACACGAACTCGCCTTCCGCACCGTAAAGCTTGGCGTTGATGTTCTGGTTGACCGAGGTGTTGTTTTCGATCTGGGACACCTGCAGGCCGGTATAGTCGTAGTACCAGATGTCGGCGTTCAGCTGCAGGGTGTTGTTGAGCACCATGTTCTTCGTGCCCAACTCGAAGTCGTTGATGAATTCCGGATCGTAGGTCTGGGGTATGGAAACGATGGATTGCAGAGAACTCTCGACACCGGGATTGAAGCCGCCGGCCTTGTAGCCACGCGAAAAGGTCGCGTAGACCAGGGTCTGGTCGGTGAAATCGAGCTTCGGCGTCCAGTTTATCGTTGCGTGACCCGTATATTCCCGGAAGACCGCATTGTTCACGTCGAAGGCAGGCTCGGGCTGCCCTGTGAATATATTCGTAACGGTGTTGTCGGTGCCTGGCGTCCCGATCGGTATCAGGTTTAGCGGCAGCGTACCACCGTTCAGGAATGCGATGCGGCCTATCTGGAACTTGTCGTCCTCAGAATAGCGCAGGCCAGCAGTGAACTTCAGCGTGTCGGGAAGGATAGTGTAATAAGCTTCGCCGTAGATCGCCTTGTCGGTCAGCGTGTTGAGCGTACCCCAATTGTGATAGTACGACGGCGCCAAAATGCACCCGGTCGTACATAAAGTGGGAACATAGATCGCTCCCAACAATCCGCCGAGGACCATGCCGGGATAATCCAACGTCGAGGCGTTGACGTAGTAGTCGCCCGTCGTTTGCTCATGCAGGTAGTAGCCGCCGAGGCGGAAGTTGAGCGGGCCGTCGAACTTGGTGTCGAACCGCACCTCACCCGAATACTGAGCGGCTTCGCCGTCGGACTGGTCGAATGCCTCGGCATTCGGTGTAAAAGAATAATTGCCGTTGACGATGCCTTGGCCGGTCGTCTTCGAAATTGGGAGTTCTCCCGGCACCGAGAAGAACGGCAGGTAATTGGCCGCATAAGCCGGACCCGCAATGGCCGACATAGTACCGAGGAACGCGCCTTCGGCGCATTGCAAGTTGGGGGAACCAGCCGCCCCGCCCGTGGCATAGGCGGTGAAAGAGGAAAGGCAGGCGCCCGGCGTGTTGTTCTGTGGGATCGGGTTGCCGGGAACGTTGTTGTAGCTTTCCTCCGAATATACCGAGTCATGATCGTAGCCGAGGACCAGATCGCCCGACAGCCACGGCGTGATGTCCTGCTTCCACTCACCGGACAGGAATTCATCGCGCGCGCTAAACGTCGGATTGAAATCCGTGTAGATCTGACGCGGGTTCGGCAGGCTGAAGGCCGACGGCGGCGTCAGCAGATTGAAGAGGCCAAGCAGCGCCGAATTGGGTAGGCCCGCGGTTGTGCCCAGAGCATTTCCAAAAGTGTTCACAAAGCCCTGCTGGGACGACGCGATGTTTCCGAACGTCGCGTTCGGATTGATCACTTCGTTTCCAGCCGAAGTGGGGAGACAGCCGAGAGTACCCGTGGGATCGGTCGTACAAAGCTGCTTCGTCGACCGCATCGAATTGTCGTCTTCCTTCGACACCCAACCGCGAATGTCGATGGTCGTGTGGCTTGTCGGTGCCCACCGCAAGGAACCGCGAACGTTATATTCGTCTTCGTTGTCGGGATGGCTGCCGTCGTAGACGTTGGTGACGTAGCCGCCATGATTGACGTAGTCGCCGGACAGCCGCAACGCGAGCTCGTCGGTCACGAGCGGCATGTTGACGTCGCCCTCGAGTTCCTTGGAGTTGTAGTTGCCGTAGCTCGCCATGACCGACGCGCTACCCTCGTCGAGCGAGGGGGGGGCCGTCGTGAGACTGATAACGCCGCCGACGGCGCCGCGACCATAGAGTGTGCTCTGCGGGCCTGCCAACACTTCGACGTCCGAGAGATCGTAGAACGCGTTGTTCGCGATCGGAGGAGATTCGAGGAAGACGTTATCGACCACAATGGCGACGCCTGCTTCCGCGTCATAACCGACTGCCGTGACGCCGATACCGCGAATCTGAATGTCTGCGCCGCCGCCGAAATTGCTTCGGGCGTAAGTTACGTTGGGGACGTTGTATTGCAGGTCGTCAAATGTCTGAATCTGCTTCGTCGACAGGTCCTGGGTCGAGAAGGCCGTGATCTGAATCGGCACGGTCTGAATATCTTCCGTCCGCTTCTGGGCCGTGACGACGACTTCTTCGATCTGCGCAAAAGCCGGCGCCGCCAGTGCGGTCGACAGCAGTAAAACGCTGGTGAACGTCAGCGACCGGTGCGACCGGATCGTACGCGATGCAGGCATTTTGAGCTCCCCGTTGCAATTTCGCCCGACGGCGAAATTTTTATAAACACAAGCGCTCCCCGCTCATCCCGAGCTATGGGCGCGCGACGTGTATCCTCATACGGCGTAAGGATAGGTATAAGCCCGCAAGCCGAGCAAGAACATAATCCGCGAACCCCTTTTCCGGAACGATTTCGTACAAGCTTGTACCCGGAAAGCCACACTGGGGGTTTGCGTATCTGGACGTATCGGAATCGCCGGGCCTGTTCTTCAAAACACGAGCGATCACAGCCAGATACCCACGCTCCGACCGGCCGCTCGGAGGGCCTCCGCGCAGCGACGGTAATCGTCGATCTCGTTGTAAATCTGGGCAGATATCCTTAACCAAAGCTTACCGGCGAAGATGTGAACGGGGACCACGACGCCATATTCGCGCGCCAAAACCTGTCGCAGCTTGAGTGCACTCCCCGGGTCGCTTGGTGCATCGCCCAGGCTCAGCGCGGCCATCGCCGCACGCATTTCGAGTGGTGCGGACGCATGCGCACCAAGTGATTCGGCCAGGATTTTCGCGCCCGCGGCAGCCATGAGGCGATTGCGCTCCATCAACCCCGCGCCACCGAAGGCGTCGTGCGCCTTGGCTCCGGACTCGAAACACAACCAGGGCGTAACGTCCCGGGTGCCGATCCAATCGAAAGCTGCCGTGTATCCTGCGTCTGTCCCGTGCGAGAGGATCGCCGGCAATGTTTCCGGCTGGCGCGACGGGTGAGTCCACAGGAGACCACAACTGCGTGGGGCAAACAGCCATTTGTGGGCGTTTCCCGTATACCAGTCCACGCCGAGCGAAGGCACGTCGAGAGCCAATTGTCCGGGCGCGTGCGCCCCGTCGACCAAAATGGGAATGCCCAATTTATGGGCAAGATTGGCGAGTCGCAGGACCGGCAGGATCGCGGCCGTCGCCGAAGTGATATGGTCGACGATCAGCAGTTTGGTGCGCGGCCCGAGCGAAGCCGCAACGACATCGACGACCTCATCGTCGCCACGGAGGTGGGACGGGAGGCCGGCGGCGACCACCGCTGCACCGCGCCGGGAGGCCGAGGCCCGCATGGCCTTCAGAACCGCACCATAGGCGTGAGACGTCGTGACGATCTCGTCGCCGGGGTCGAGCCTCAAGGACGCCAATACGCCGTTGACGGCGGAAGTCGCGTTTTCGCAGAAAACCCAGTCTTCGCCGCGGCCGCCAAAGCGGCCTGCGACGCCGACCGCGGCCTGCCGCAACAGGTCGGGCAACTCGAACGTGAAAAAACTCGTTGCGTCGCGCTCGATCAGAGCCCGCCAGCGCTCTTGCTCAGCCGCGACGGATCGCGGCAATGCGCCGAAGGACCCGTGATTGAGGTGAACGAGTTCGGGCGCGAGCGCGAATTCCGAAAATACGGCCCGCCCGCCGATCGGCTCACTGATGCTTGGGGAACGGTCCGATTGGGAACGGCTGGTCATCGCGGACAAAGGTGATGAAGGCGAGCAGTTCCCATAGGTATTGCACCAGGCTGAAGCTGAAGTTCCGCAATTCTTCGTTGACGCGGCCGGTAACCGCAAGAACCACAAATTGCGCCAGGCTCAGGAGGAGGATGATCCAGAACACGAACCAGGCCACCACGGAAAACCCGATGGCATAGAGCAGGCGGACAACAGGGAACGGCGCGCGGTCGACAGGCTGTGTCGGTTGGGCAGCGCTTTCGCCATTTGCGGGATGTGCATCTGTCACGGCTAGGCCTCCAAAGGCGGCGGAACCGCCTGTACCCCTTATCTATTCGCTACCGCACCAGATTCAAGCTACCGGACCCTGGGCGGGGTCGCCTGCCATCCAGTTCCGTAAACTGACGAAGGGTCCGGCCAGCAGCAGTCCGGCCGCGTATCCCCCCAAATGAGCCTCCCACGCGATCACCTGGGGTCCCGGACCGGCTCCCAGCCCCGTGACGCCGGCAATGATATTGATCACGACCCAGACCGCCGACCAAAGCAGGATTCGCGACGAAAAGATCGGCTCCAATGAACCGATCGCATCGTCGGGCACCGGTGGATAGCGGAGGATTCGGAACCCGGCTGCCATCAGGCCGGAAATGGCTCCCGACGCGCCGACGACCGGATCGGCGGAACCCCAATTGAAGGCGAGATACGTCGCAGCGCTCGCGACGCCGCAGACAAGGAAGAAAGCAAGAAAGAGCAGCCCGCCGAAGCGACGCGCAACAATTGCTCCGAACGGCAATAGCCAGATGCTGTTGATCAGCAGATGCGTGAGACTTCCGTGCAGAAAAATATAGCTGACGAAGGCTACGGCGCGATCGATCAGCGAGCCCGGATCGTAAGCGTGAGTATCGATGAAGTGCGCCGAATAACGAGCCGGATAAAATGCAAATCGCCCGATGATTACGTCGTGGGTATGCGGTGGCGCCAGTGCCTCTGCGGCATAGACGATCGCGAGCACCGCCAACAAGCCGAGAACCGATACCGGCACTCGAAGAAACGGTTGCGGCTGCGCCGAGTCCTGAACAGAAGTCATTGCACTATCCTGCTTGGCCCCGTGCGAGCGCGGCCTCGACCAACGGCAGGCGGTCATTGCCGAAATACATGTCGTCGCCGTTCACGAACATTGTCGGCGAGCCGAAGCCGCCGCGGGCAATCACGTCTTCAGTGTTGATGCGCAATTTGTCCTTTACCTCCGCCGATTCGCTTCGCGCGAGCAACGCCTCGCCATCGAGGCCGGCTCTGGCCGCGACGCCGAGCAAGACATCCTTGCGGCTGATATCTTCGAGGCCGCCCCAATACGCCTCGAATGCGGCGCGCGCGAACGAAACGAGCCCTCCCCGTTCGTCGGCAGCAATCGCGCAACGCATGACCGCCACCGCGCGAACCGGAAAGACCGGCGGCTTTCCGATCCGGATTCCGCAAAGCCGCGCCCAATCCTGGAGATCTTTCTCGTAATAGGAAGCTTTGCGCGGATCGGGATTGGCCCTGCGGTCATAGACGTCCTGGTTTACGGCATTGAAGACGCCGCCGACCAGAATCGGCCGCCAAACGATCGCAGCCCTCGTCCGCTCGAGCACGCCGGCCACGCGCGTGAAGGCGAGATAGGTCCAGGGCGAAGAGCAATCGAAGAAG
>JBEKDC010000121.1:0-9393 GCA_050014535.1 Rhizomicrobium sp. | reverse complement strand
CGCGAAGGGCACGAGCGCGCCTTTTTCGTCCGCCGCGATCACACAGCGCATGACGGAAACCGCGCGGACCGGAAACATGGGAGGTTTGCCGATCCGGATACCGCACAGACGTGCCCAATCCTGCAAGTCTTTCTCATAATAGGACGCTTTACGCGGCTCGGGATTGGCCCTGCGGTCATAAACGTCCCGGTTCACTTCATTAAAGACGCCGCCAACCAGGATCGGTCGCCAGACCACGGCAGCCTTGGTGCGTTCGAGCAAAGCCGGCAGCCGCGTAAACGCGAGATAGGTCCAGGGCGAAGAGCAGTCGAAAAAGAACTCGAGTGACGCCACGCAGGCCTCCGGACGGGGATCGGCGGGAAACTAGCGGTGTTCGTCCCGCATTGGAACACATCGAGCGCTTAACGGGCATTAAGGCTTGGCACGGCGGTTGCTCCACAGGTCTCCGAGACCGGAGGGGCAACCCAACATGCCGCAGAGAATGAAACAATTATACGTCTTGGCCGCGAGCGGGTTGGCCGGATTGGCACTTTCGAGTGCCGCGCATGCCCAGGAATACGACAACTCCAGCGACTACAGCCATCCCTATGGCGTGGCGGCAAACAGCACGAACGCACCCGTGACGGGTTCGCTGCGCGACAGCAACGGAAATCTCGAACTGGTCAACGGCCAATTCCTGTCCTCGACGACGAACCAGCAATCGGGAGTACAAAATATGAACCCGCTGACCGGCGGTTCGCTGGGCTCCTCATCGATGTCGCTTGGTTCGTCGCAGACGGGTTCGATCGCGACCGGCGGCGGTGTCGGCAGCATGACCTCGACCGGCACGTCTACTGCAATCGGCAATTCGCTGAACGTCGTCACAACCGGCAACAACGACACCGTCATCGTGAATTCGCGGCAGACCAATAACGGCAATCAAACCGCCGTCGCCACCGTCGGCGGCCAATAAAATAATGAAAGAAAAGGGAGCCACTCCCATGACCAAGCGCGGACGTCGTCACCTCGTAAAACCTCTTGTGTTCGCGCTGACCGCGATTGCACTGGCGGGCTGCATCACGCCCGAAGCGGACAGCACGACGGGACGCTACACCGCGCCCATCGGCGGTTCGCCCGTGATCGCGAACGAAACACCCTACTCCGACGCGTTGCGTTGTCTTGGCGGATTTGTCCGCCAGCATCCGATGCGCATCGCTGTCGGACAGATCGCCGACTACACCGGCAAGATGGAATCCGACAACAGCGGACGGAAGCTCACGCAAGGTGCGGCACTGATGGCAATGTCGGCGCTTTCGAAGGCCGACGTTCCGTTGGTCGAGCGTTTCGACACCTCCGTCGCCGAGATGGAGCTCAAATACGCCAACAACAAACTCATCACCGACGACAAGATGCAGAACGCGCCTCCGGGCGATTATCGCAGGATCATGGCCGGCTCCATTCCCGGCTCCGACTATTACCTCGTGGGCGGCATCACCGAACTCAACTTCAACATCCGGTCGGTAGGCGCGAATGCCGACGGCGGACAGACCACGACCAGCGGGCTCACGGGTACAGCCGGCGTAAACATGTATGTGATGAATGTCGGTCTCGATATGAGGCTTGTGAACACCAACACGCTCGAAGTCGTCGACGTCATCTCGTACCAGAAGCAGATCATCGGCCGGCAGGAACAGGCCGGCATCTTCGATTTCCTGGGACAGACATTCTTCGACGCCAGCGCCGGCGAAAGCGCACTCGAGCCTGTCCAGCTTGCGGTTCGTTCGGTGATCGAACGCGCCGTCCTCGAAACGCTCGCACGCCTCTATCGCACCCCGTCCGGCGCCTGCACATCGGGTCTCGGAACGGCGGCGGACCCGCTAGCCGGACCGGGAGATCAGACCTCCGCATCGCTCGCCCGCGCCGAAGCCGGCAATCCGACAGCCACGGAAACCGTTCAGGAGAACCACAATGACGCGTCTCACCAAGATCCTTATCACTGGTACAGCTCTGATGATCCTGCCACTGAATCCGGCCTTCGCGGACGGGTCGACTAACGGAAACGGAAGCTACGTTCTGAACGGCCAGGTCGATTTTCAAGTCACCTCGGCGAATCTGAACACGACCGTCAACAACGTCAACGGCTCCGTTGCCAACACCTCCTCGGCCGTCGGCAACAATCTCGAAGTCGTGACGATGGACAATACGGTCGTGACCAACTCGCAATACGTCAAGGACGTGTCGATTGCGGCCGACCAGAACGCCACCGTGACGAATGTCTCCGGTACGGTGAACCTGCAGTCGCAGGCCATCTGCAACGCGGCCGACGTGTCGACCGATCCGCATGTGGCGGCCGTCGGCAGCAACCAGGACTGCAACTCGAGCGATCCGTCCGCGCTCCTGAACGCCAATGTCGCCAATATCGGCAACGACGTGACGCTGGGCAGTACCGCCATCGGCAACAACTTCTCCGAAGACACCAATGCCGCGACAATGCCGGTGCAGAACATTCAAACCAACAACGCCACCATCGCCTCGACCGTCAATTCGACCGTCACCAACGTCAACGGCGCCGTGTCGGTCAATTCCTCGGCGATCGGCAACAACGCCCAGATCGTCCACTACTGATCCGCTTCGCGCCGGCGTCTCCGGGGGCAACAGAGACGTCGATTGAGGGAGGGCTTCGGCCCTCCCTCTTTTTTTGACTCGGACTCAATTGCCGCTTTTACGTGTCCTTGTTTGCAATGCTCTTCGCAAACGCGCGACATCTTCCGTTCTGATGAGAACAACGCCGGGCTCTTCGATAGGCCAAGATAGGTATTTGGCTCGCGCCATGCGTTCGATCGTTGATATATTTTGGATGGCTCTTTCCACTCGCTCTTCACGATTGAGGCCGTCCGCGTCGAAATTGTCCTCAAGAGCCTCTCGGCTGATCTCACATCTGACCTGGCCGCCGCGGTCGCCCGCCATGAAGATCACAACATCTCTGTCGAAATCATAGCGCGGCCGCTGACTTGTGAAGACAAGCTCCGGCTTTCCCGCCAATTCGCGTCGCCAACCGATGATCTTTAACAATCCATCTCGGCTGCGCGGATCAACAAGGGTCAGGCCCGCGATCACTAACCGACGCCATGTCGGTCCCCGAGCATATGCGTCTTCCCACGCCGATTTGAGTGCGTGGGGACGGTCTTGCGCGAGCACCCCAAGCAGTGCGCTCGCTTGAAGAATATCCTTGTCGCGCTTCGAAATTCCGACCGGGCGACGCTGCGACACAATTAATTTATGCAGCGCATAACGCTCAGGCGCAGGGACCTGCACGAAGACACCGGCACCGTGCAAAAGAACAGCCGGCTCCGGTTCATATATTAGGTAATCGAGAAATCTCAACGGCTGAGCATCCGTTTGGAAGCTGGGCAGCTGTTGTGGCGCATCGGTTTCTCGGCCTTCGTTCGGGGTGAGAAAGTCCACACGTAGGCCGCCTTTTGCGGCATAGCTTGTAGACCGTCGACTATCGGAGTTGTGCGGTACCGGACGAAATGATTCGTTCACCGCTTTCAGGACATCGAGAACCGGCGGCGTTTTATCGCCGACGGCGATCGAAATATTCTTGAATTGGGCAATATCGACATCGCCCGTCTGGAGAGCGGCGGCGGGAAGCCTGCAACCGAGCATTCCGGAATAGGTTTGATAAGCCACAGTGCCGACAAGAACGCCCCGAATTCGAAAGACGCCCGCCTTCGCAAGTGCGGCAACGATGTCGCCGATTTCACCAACAGGGCGGGGCAGGCCGAAAGTTCGCACAAGCGAGGAAACAAGCGCCCGGCGCGTGCGCTGATCGTCACGCGCTTCCCTATGATGGGCAATTTGCGCCAGCAAATCGGGGCTGTCCGGGCCGACATATCGTTGCGTTCGGCCACGATCGGCCGGCAGCTGAAAATACCAGTAGCGACGGCCCTTGAGGACCTTCGATATAAAAGCCCCGTCCTCCGGAAACGCATCGCTGAAGGCCCCGGAGGCGCATTGTGCCAGCAGTTCGGCGTATGTCGTTTGGGCAATCAAATTGGAGTTCGAGATGGCCACCTCTGTTATACGCAGATTGCAAAATGCGTATAACTCTGAAAATGACTCAAGTCAACGAATTATAGGCGCCCCGCCACCAGCGTATACCAAGAATGGCTCGGACGATGCGGCGCCGACCCTCCCTCTTTTTTTGCGTCTGCTGCGCGATCGTTTAACGTGCCGGCCGGATTCGCGAGTCCACGGGGACAGGCATGGCGCAGGGGGAGCAGGCTCGGGTTGTGGAGCTGACGGTTCGGGGCATCGTCCTCGGCATACTCATCACCACGGTCTTCACGGCCGCCAACGTCTATCTCGGATTGAAGGTGGGGCTGACCTTCGCCACATCGATCCCCGCCGCGGTGATCTCGATGGCGGTACTCTCGGCGTTCAAAGGCGCCACGATCCTCGAGAACAATATCGTGCAGACGGTGGCGTCCGCGGCCGGCACGCTTTCGGCCATCATCTTCGTGCTGCCGGGCCTCGTCATCGTGGGCGCGTGGGTGGGCTTTCCGTTTTGGACGACATTCCTGATCTGCGCGGCGGGCGGGATTCTCGGCGTGCTGTTCACCATTCCGCTGCGCCGCGCGATGGTGACGACATCGGACCTTCCCTATCCCGAAGGTGTCGCCGCCGCCGAAGTGCTTGAAGTGGGCTCTCGTGCGCGCGAAGCCGTCGCGGACGGCGCCGAAAACGAAACGCGCGAAGGCCTTCTCGCCGTGGTGTACGGCGCGATCGCGTCTGCGGCGCTCGCTGCGTTCGCCGCTACGCAGATTATGGCCGGCGAGGTTACACGCTTCTTCCGCGTGGGTGCGAATTCCGTCAGCGGCTACGACATTTCGTTCTCGCTCGCGCTGGTGGGAGCCGGCTACCTCGTCGGCATTTCCGTCGGCATGGCGATGCTGCTGGGCCTTCTGATCGCATGGGCTGCTGCCGTACCCATCCTCACATCCCTGCAGGGAGCAAGTGCGGCGGATATCGGCGCGCGCGCAATGGATGTGTGGACCCACGACGTCCGCTTCATCGGCGCAGGCGCGATCGGCGTCGCCGCCATCTGGACGCTGCTGAAGCTTGCAGGCCCCGTCGTGAGAGGCGTGATCGGAACGATGACGGCATCGCGTGCACGCGCGGAAGGAACCGCAGACCGCCGCGACACCGACATGGGCTTCGGCTGGATCGCACTCCTGACAATTTTGAGCCTCGCGGTGACTGCCTATGTCCTCTTCGACTTCCTGAAGCCCACGCTGCTCGCGTCTCAGTCGATGACGCTCGTCGTTACGGCGCTCCCGTTCATCTTCTTCGGCGGATTCGTGGTCGCTGCGATCTGCGGCTATATGGCGGGTCTCATCGGCGCTTCCAACAGCCCGATTTCAGGCGTGGGCATCCTCGCGATCCTCTCCTGCGCCGCGCTGCTCGTCGCGGTCGCGCATACAAGCCCCGATTCGCGCAGCGCACTCGTCGCCTATGCGCTTGTCGTGACGGCGGTCGTCTTCGCCATCGCCACGATCTCCAACAACAACCTCCAGGATCTGAAGACGGGACAGCTTGTCGGCGCGACACCAAGCGCGCAGCAATGGGCGCTCGTCATTGGCGTGATAGCGGGAGCGGCCATCATCCCGCCCGTGCTCAACCTGCTCGCTCAAGCCAATGGCTTCGCCGGAGGGCCGCATCCGGCAGGCGCAGTCGGAAAGCCTCTCGGCGCGCCGCAGGCGAACCTGATATCGGCGCTCGCCCTGGGTGTGATCGAGCACAAGCTCGATGCAGTCATGCTGGGGATCGGTTGCGCGCTCGGCGTCGTCCTTGTCGCGCTGGACGAATTCATGGGCTGGCGCAAATGGCTGAGGCTGCCGCCGCTCGCCGTCGGCATCGGCATCTATCTTCCCATGTATGCGACCTTGCCGGTCGTCATCGGCGCGGTAATCGGTCACTGGTACGACAGGCGTATCGCGCAGCGGAAAGATGTCGAATATCGCAAGCGGCTCGGCGTGCTTGTGGCATCGGGAATGATCGTGGGCGAGAGCCTGTTCGGCGTGCTGCTCGCGGGCCTCATCGTCGCTCATGTGCCGCTCGCGCTCGTGCCGGACGATTTCGCGCCCGCCAACTGGATCGGGCTCGGCGCATTCATTCTATTGATCGTCGTGCTCTATGGCTGGATGCTGCGTCGGTCGGAAAAACTCTCGACTGGCAACTAAGCTGTCAGAGTGCGGAAACGCCGGTAGCCTTTTTAACGCGGAGGTCGCAGAGGATGCGCGGGGGACGCGGTGGAGGCGGCGTTTCCCGCCTGACCCTCGACAAGAAATTCTGCGCGGCGTTCCGCCGCGCGATTTTTCATTGAGACGATCGCGCAAATTGTTCGCCAAACACGCAAGTTCCCCTGCGTCCCCCGCGCATCCTCTGCGACCTCCGCGTTAAAAATGCCACCGCCCACGCAATCCATCGCGCGCTCGCTAGCCGCTCCGTAACCTGATCGCCTCATGGCGCGCGATCACATGATGCGCCTGTTTCAGATGCGGCTGGTCGAGCATTTTTCCGTCGAGCGACGCCACGCCGGCTCCGCTCGCAAACGCAGCCACAACGCGACGCGCATGTTCGACGTCCGCGGCCGACGGCGAGAACGCGGCATTGATCGGATCGACCTGATCGGGATGGATCGCGAGCATGCCGGTGAATCCTTCGCGTTGCGCCGCACGTGCGTATTTTTCGAGGCCGGCCGTGTCGCGGAAGTCGGCAAACAGCGTGTCGATCGGTTCGACGCCGGCCGCCTTGGCCGCAAGCAAGCACATCGAACGCACCATGCGATAGGTGAAGGCAAAGCGTCCGTCGTCATCGCGATTGGTGACGGCGCCCAATGCCGCCGACAAATCCTCCGCCCCCCAGGTAATGGCGGCGAGCCGCGGCGGCGGATTGCGATAATCACCGAGCGTGAGCGCCGCGACCGGCGTCTCGCTCGCCACAGGCATCACGGCAATGCCGCGCGCCGGCAGCCCGTGCTTTGTCTCGAGCGCCGACAAACCCCTGTCGAGCGCGCGAAGAACATCGGGAGTGTCCGGCTTCGGCACGACGATGCCGGCAGGCGCCGCCGCAACGATCGCGGCCAGATCTTCTTTGCAATCTTCCGTGCCGAAGGGATTGACGCGCACCCACAGCGACGCACCGCCGCTCCTCTCGGATTGCAGATAGTCCCGTGCGAGTGCCCGCGCTGCCGGACGTTTGTCGGCGGCCACCGCGTCTTCGAGATCGAGGATCAGCGCATCGGCGCGCGAGGATTTGGCCTTGGCGAGCTTTCGCTCGCTGTCTGCCGGGACGAACAGGAACGAGCGCAGGATCATTTCGGTTTCCGGATCATCAGGGCAGAGCGCTTGCAGCTGGCGACGAGTTCGCCCCGCTGATTGAAGGCGCGGTGCGCGAACACGACGATGCCGTTGTTCGGCCGCGAGGCCGACGCGCGAATCTCCAGCACTTCGCTTTCGATATGCAGCGTGTCGCCATGGTAGACGGGCTTCGGAAACCGCACCTCGTCCCAGCCGAGATTGGCGACCGTGGTGCCCAAGGTCGTCTCGCCCACGGAAATCCCGACCATCAGCCCCAGGGTGAAGCAGCTATTGACGACTCTTTGGCCGAATTCGGTTTCGGTCCGGCAATATTCCTCGTCGAGGTGCAGCGCGGCGGGGTTATGCGTGAGCGCCGAAAAGAACACGTTGTCGGCTTCCGTCACCGTGCGCCGGATCGGATGGGCGAATTTCCGGCCGACCTGGAATTCCTCGAAATAGAGACCTGGCATCGGCGAATCCTTTTGAGCGCACCTATCATAGCGCAGAGACCCAGGCTTTGGGCGTGGTCGCAAAGACCTTTCGGAACATCGCCACGAAAGCGCAAGTCCCCCTTACGCGCCATGATATGACAAATCGCGCGACTTGCGACTGCGGCGCCCCCGTGCAGAATTACGGCGGTTGGCGGCGAACGGCCGTCTATTTCTTCGATCCCGACAAACATCTGGTCGAGATCAGACATTACGAATCAGCCTGACGAAAGGTCCCGCCATGACGTCGCTCACATCGCGCAAATTTACGGCCTTTCTCGGTGCGCGCGACCGGGATAAAGCGCGAAATTTCTACCGCGATGTGCTCGGTTTCGAACTCGTCGGCGACGACCATTTTGCGCTGATATTCAAGCTCCATAACGGCATGTTGCGCATCTCGCCGATGCCCAACTATACGCCGCAGCCCTTTACGGCATTGGGCTGGGAAGTGCCCGACATCGAATCCGCGGTGAAGGAATTGAGCGCGAAGGGCATCGCGTTCGAGCGCTTCGAGGGCATGGGCCAGGATGAGCTTGGCATCTGGACTGCTCCGGGCGGTCCCGGCGTTGCCGAGGTTCACGCGGCAGCGCGCGTGGCGTGGTTCAAGGATCCGGACGGCAATGTCCTCAGCGTTACCCAGGTGTAAGGTAACAAGAATCGGAAGTACTGGCCGAAAAAAACCACTCTGATTTCAAATTAGGCCAATTATGAGGAATCGCCGCTGTGATCGGAATGATCGCCGGCGGACATACCGGAGCCGCTTTCGTGCCAGTCACCCGGCTTGGGCGCCTTACGCCAAAAGACGGCGAAACAAAGCACAACCAATCCGACGAAGCCGACAGCGGCGAGGATTTGCGTCAGGTTCAAGATTTACCTCCGTCGATTATTGAGAACGGTCCAAACTTGCGCCTACATTGGATCGTGTCGCCGCGGCCTAGGTTCATCGGATTTTCGGTCGTCGTGCCCTCCGGGAATCACAATAAGCGATCGAAAAACACGCGTGGACGACCCAGCGATGGCCCACGCAGGAATTCCTTGAACCCGCATTTCTGCGCCACGCGCATCGAGGCGATATTCTCCGGCGCGGTAACGGCGATCACGCGCACCTGTCCAAAATGTATCTTGCCCCATTCAAGCACAGCCTGCAGCGCCTCACTCGCATAGCCCTTGCCGGCTCCCGGCGGCGACAACATCCAGCCCAGTTCGAGCAGGTCCTTGAGCGCGTCACCGCGGTCGCGTTTGCTGTTGTTGAAGCCGATGCCGCCGATAAAACGTCCGCTCGCTTTCTCATCGATGGCCCACGAACCATACCCCAGCATCTGCCAGTGACCGACTGCTCGCAGCAGGCTCATCCACGATTCCGCTTTAGATTTCGGTGAGCCATCGCCGATGTGACGCGTGACCTCCGGATCGGCCCACATCGCGGCATAGGCGTCGAAATCTTCGAGACCGTAGCCACGCAATTTGAGGCGCAGCGTTTCGAGGACAGGAATTTGCACTCGCAATTCTTTCAATACGATTTCGGAAGATCGAGCACATTCTCCGCGATGAACGACAGGATC
>JBEKDC010000120.1:0-9638 GCA_050014535.1 Rhizomicrobium sp. | reverse complement strand
CATGCGCGCCCGCTCGAGGCAATCCCGCATCTCTATTTCATGGATCCTGTCGAAGGCCGTGACCGGGACGGCAACAAGATCGCCCCCGATTTCGCCGTGAACGTGGAAGCGCAAATGGAAACCAAGCGACACATGCTGTCGGCGCACGAAAGCCAGTTGAGCTGGGTCGTCAAGCAACACGGTATCAACGATTACACCGGCTCGATGGACGCCTGGACAAGGAAACGCGGCAAAAGTTTCGGCGTCGGTTACGCGGAAGGATTCCGGCAATACAAATGCCATCCTTATCCGACAACGCCATTGCTGCAGGAACTCGTCGGGAGCGCGTTGCTGACGAAGCTCGTTTGAAGGTGTGAAGCGCAACGCGCAGATCGAGATCGTTCACCCTCAATCGGAGATCGCGACCGTAGGCGGTGCGGGCTTGTGGAAGAGTTCGAGCTTTTTGAGCCAGAGTTTCAGCGCCTGATAGTGAATGAGGCCGACGACTTTGAATGGCAGCGCCGGATTGATGAGAAGCGCGCGCAGCAGCTTCCAGGTCGTGAGGGGCTGCAGGCGGCCGCCGATGGCGGTCGACAGCAACAAGCCCTCATCGTCGAACAGGTCGATTGCGATCGCGACGCGCTCGGGTGCATAGGAGAAACGAAAGCGATATTCGCCTTTGACGTCGTTGAATGGCGATACGTGGAAAACCTTACGTGTCTGCAAGCTGTCGGAGGCGGCAATTGGACGGTGGTCGTCATGGAAGCACAGATAGGAATGGCGCTCGCCGAAGGTGTTGTTGACCTCGGCAAGCACCGCGCGCAGGCCGTTGGACCTGTCGAAGCAGAGCCAGAAGCTGACGGGATTGAAGACGAAGCCGAACACGCGCGGCATTGTGACCAGAACGATATGTCCGTCGGCTTCGGGGATGGCCCACTCCGCAAGGACGGATTTGATCCAGGCGTCCGGCGGCGTGCTGCGGTTGCCGTAATCGGCTGTGTGCAGTCCGAAGAGATTTAGACGATCGATTCCAAACAATGCCGATGGCCGGCCGGCCGTGAGTCCTGACGTCGGCACCGCCAGATAGACCGCGCGGTAACGGAAGGCGTTGCGCCTCGGCCGGTGGCGCGCATGAAAAATCGATGCATCGAGTGCTGCGATCTTCTCCATGGCTCTGATACGCAGCCGACCGGACTCCGGATCAGACGGTGAGCCGTCGCGGCTTCGGGGCTCGCCTCGAATTCAGGGGCCCTGCCGTTTCGCCGGGACCTGTGGAGGGAGTTGCAGCATTTGCGATAGCGTTACCGGGTTGGCGATCGGTTGCGAGCACGCCGCGCTTTTGACGATGTAGGCCGTGGGCTGTCCGTTCTGCATTGTCATAGCAGCCGCGGGATGACCCTCCGGAAGGGGCTGGCTCGGATCGACGACAATCAGCGTCAGATTGGGCAGGCTGCGTCCACGTACGGCGCTGACGAATTCCTGCGTTTTGGGATTGGCGCGCGGTCCGAGAATCACGATCTGTAGACCTAGAGCCGCCACTTCGAGGCTGTTGAGATAGGTCCCCATCGAGATGGAGGCGCGGTTCGCTTCTCCCGAAAAAGCCTGAATGAGGGCATTGCAGCGGTCGCGATAGGAACTGTCCGCCGTCACGAAAAAGAGGCGCGCCAGGAGCGCAACCATCGTGCCGTTGGCGCTGGCCATGTTCTGGTCGAACGCCATTCGCGCGCGGTCGATCAGCGGATCGGAATCGTCGGCGGTGTAGAAATAGCCGCCATTCTGCACGTCCCAGAAATGTTCGTTGAGTGCGCGCACCCATTTTTCCGCGTGCGCGATGTATTGGCGCTCGCCCGTCGCTTCCCAGAGCATATAAGCGGCTCGCGCCATGTGTGCGTAGTCGTCGACAAATCCGATGTGGCCGCGTTTACCGGCTCGCCATGAGTGGTAGAGCCTGTCGCCGTCGCCGAGCGCCTTGACGATGAAGTCGAACGCGCCTGCCGCGGCTGCGGTCCATTCGGGTTTGCGGAATACCGCGCCGGCATTGGCGAGTGCGGCGATCATCATGCCGTTCCAGTCCGCCAGGATCTTGTCGTCCCGCAGGGGCGGGACGCGTTTCTGGCGCGCCGCAAGCAGGAGCCCGCGCTGCTTTTTGAGAAGCGCCTCGTCGGCATCGGATAACGGGTAGGCCGCGGTGGTGCGTTCGAGAATATTGGCGCCGCGATAATTTCCCGCGCGGGTGACGTTGTAAGATTCCTTGAAGCGTTGGGAGAAAGTGCCGGCGAGCGTGGCATCGATCTCCGCCTCGCTCCAGACGTAATATTTGCCCTCTTCGCCTTCCGAGTCGGAATCGATGCTGGTGGCGAACGCAGATTCGACCATCATGTCGCGCAGCACCCAGCCGATCGTGTCCTCGATTCGATCGCGATACAGCGGCGGCCTGTTGTGCTGCCATATGAGCGTGAGGAGGTCGATAATGCCGGCATTGTCGTAAAGCATCTTCTCGAAATGCGGTACGAGCCAGCGCTGTTCCACCGTGTAATGGGAGAAGCCGCCGCCGATATGGTCGTAGAGGCCGCCGCGGCACATGTGGTCGAGCGTGGCCTGCACGAGCGTGGGGAATTGAAGCAGGCCGGTCCGCAGAAAGGCCCGCCACAGCATTTCGACGAGTCCGGTCGTGGGAAATTTTGTCGAGCCCGTCAGCCCGCCGTAGAAAATGTCGAACCGTTGGCCGACCGCGATCGCCGTGACGTCGAGAATCGGTCGGTCGAAATTCGCGCGCAGGTCGCGGCTCCACAAGGTCGAAAAGGTCTGGTGTATGCGGGCGATGGTGTTCGTGATCGCTTCCTGATCGTCCCTGAAGGTGCGTATGACTTCGGGCATCACGCGCTTGAACGGCGGCTGTCCGAGTCGCTCGTCCTTGGGAAGATAGGTGCCCACGTAAAACGGCTCGCCGGTAGGCGTGAGGAACACCGTGAGCGGCCAGCCGCCCGTGTGGCCGAACGCGTTGGCCGCCGTCTGGTAGATCTGATCGATATCCGGCCGCTCTTCTCGGTCGACGATGATGTTGACGAACAGCTCGTTCATCATCGCGGCTGTTTCCGGGTCCTGAAAGCTTTCGTCGTTCATCACGCGGCACCAGTGGCACGCGGAGAAGCCGATCGAGAGCAGGATGGGCTTGCCGGTCGTTTGCGCTTCATCGAGCGCTTCCGGCCCCCAGGCGCGCCAATGCACGGGGTTGTCCTTGTGCTGCAACAGAAAGGGACTCGTTTCGCGGTCGAGTTGATTGCGGCTCATGATCTATCCCGGTTGGTGCGCGCGCCCGGACTGGGCGCGGCCGGCGTTGCGGCAAGGCGGTGTTTGGCCGTAGCCTCCTTAGCCTGCCCGTTGCAACGCTCACAAGCGCGAAGGCGCGATAGTATGAAAATCCGCATCGAGATGGACATGACACCCGACGAGGCGCGCCGGACGATGGGCCTGCCCGACGTCTCCGGCATGCAGGACAAGCTGGTGGCGCAGATGGAGAAGCGGTTGCTGGCCGCGCTGGACACCAGCGATCCGCAGGCGATGCTCAAATCCTGGTTTCCGCTGGGTTCGCAGGGGTTGGAGCAATTCCAGCGCTTCATGTGGGATAGCGCGCGCCAGGCTGCCAGCGCGGCAGCGCCGCGGAAGGACAAAGCTCCCCGCTGACGGCAATGTCGGGTTCCACGATCTTCGCCTTGTCGAGTGCGCCCGGTCGCGCCGGCATCGCGGTCCTGCGCGTGTCGGGCCCGCAGGCGGGAGCAGCGCTCGAGAGCCTGACGCAGCAAGCCATTCCTGAGGGACGGCGGGCCACGCTGCGACGACTCGTTGAGGACGGGAGCGAGATCGATCGGGCCCTAGTTGTGTGGTTCCCGGCCGGGTCGAGTTTCACCGGCGAGGATGTCGCTGAGTTCCACGTCCATGGCGGTCGCGCCGTGGTCGAGGCCGTGCTGGGTGCGTTGGGGAGGATTAAGGGCCTTCGACCCGCCGAACCAGGCGAGTTCACCCGACGAGCAGTCGAAAACGGCAAGTTCGACCTGACCCAGGCGGAGGCGCTGGCCGACCTGATCGACGCCGAAACGGAAGGACAGCGCAAACAGGCACTTCGCCAGTACGAAGGCGCGCTTGCCGAGCTTTATGACGGCTGGCGCGCGCGCCTGCTCCACGCCGCGGCCTGGGCGGAAGCCGGGATCGATTTCGCCGAGGAGGAAGTGCCCGAGGATGTGGCGGCCCGTGCCCGCGCAGATGCCTCGAGCATTCTTGCCGCAATCAGGCTTCATCTGGACGATTCCAGGCGGGGCGAAATCGTCCGCGACGGACTCTTTTTAACAGTGATCGGTCCACCGAACGCCGGTAAGAGTTCGCTGGTCAATGCGCTCGCGAAGCGCGATGTGGCGATCGTGGCGGCAACGCCGGGGACGACGCGAGACATCGTCGAAGTGCGTCTCGATCTCGCAGGTTACGCGATCGTGGTGGCCGACACCGCCGGGTTGCGCGAAGCGGTCGAGGCCGTCGAAGCCGAAGGCGTAAGGCGCGCGTTGGAGCGGGCCGCCGCCGCAGACATCGTCGTGCTGGTCGTCGATGGCAGCGCCGCCGATCCGTTCGCCGGCGTGTCGGAAGCCACGGTCGAGGCAGCAAGCTTCATCGTGTGGAACAAGGCCGACCTGCCCTGGCCCGCGCCGCCGACCGGCATCCGCGTATCGGCTGCAACCGGCGAAGGCCTGGACGCGCTGCTCGACACCCTCGCCGCTCTGGTGCGCACGCGACTCGAGCGCTCCCGCGAATCCCCGCCGCTCACGCGTGCCCGTCATCGACATGCTCTCGGCGAAGCTGCAACGGCGCTCGATCGCGCACTGCAAACCGATGAGCCGGAACTAATGGCCGAAGATCTCCGCCTCGCCCTGCGCGCGCTCGGTCGCATCACCGGCCATGTCGACATCGAGGAGTTGCTCGGCGTGATTTTTCGAGATTTCTGCGTGGGAAAGTGAACGGTATTAGGTAGCAGACACACCTGTGCTAAATCCCCTTATCGCGGCGGGGATTCACATGGACTTCGGCCTAGACAAGCTAGTCGAAATGATTGAGGAGCGGTTCGGGCGACTAGCCGGGACCGTGGTCTTGGCAGCGTTAGGAATCGCGGCGTTCGCCTTCGCGATACACGCCCTATTTTCCTATCTGATAATCCCAACGATCAAATACATGCCGAATGTCCTCGGCCAGTTTGGAATTGCTTTTAAACGGCTGACTTTGGCTGACGCCGCAAGTGCCGCACTTCAAATAGGGATAGGCTTACTCGGGGCCGTGGTCTTTCTCGGAATCACGCGCGTGTTTGGCCAAAGATGGCACGCGCACGCGAAAAAGACAGCGGCGGAAATGGAGTCGCTTGTCGCGGATTGCAAAGCCTTCACCGACAAAAATCACGAGGATTTATATAAGGTCTTGGCCGAAACAAAGCTTGAGGGGGAACAATTCCTAGCTGCCACGAGAGTCACTGCCGACGAGATGATGGCGCAAGCGAAAGAGACGCAGGAGGCGGCGGGGCGACTGCTTGCTGCAACCGAGGCCAAATTGCTCGAAATGATCGCCAGGGCTAAATCCGCAACTCCTTCACACCAATCGCCTCCAAGCACTGAATCAGAAAAACAGCCGTAAAGCCGCCCCGCGCAATTTTGTTACGTATGTTTACGTCCGTCTCCGATATTCCAATTTCTCCAAGCTTTTCAGCCAGTTGGGCATAGGTCACGTTGTGCCGCTTGAGTTCTGATTTGAGCAAACCCTTTGTTTTCTCGGTCCAGTCGATCTTGTGAGCCACCGGCAATCCTCCAAATTACGATTGCCAGCATATACGTTACTTTTGCCATTGACAACGTAACTTTGTGCCACTAGATATGATGGCAGAAGTAACGGATACGATGACAAGTGGCGCAGCACTTCCTTCTAAGCTCAAAGGCCCGGACGCTTAGTCTGGCCCAAGTGCTGCGCCTTTCGGACGATGAGGCTTACAACCACTTCAAGGCCATTCGCTTTGCCGACAATGGCGGGGAGCCGTTCTGCCCGAAATGCGGCTGCGTAACCATCTATGAGTTCGAGACGCGCAAAATCTTCAAGTGTAAGGGTTGCCAGTCGCAGTTCTCCCTTACGTCCGGCACGATCTTCGCCAGCCGCAAATTGAGCCTTCGGGACATCCCGTCTGCAATCGCGATCTTCGCGAATGGCGCAAAAGGACATTCGGCGCTGCAACTCTCCCGCGATCTCGACGTGCAATACAAAACCGCTTTCGTGATGGCCCATAAGCTTCGCGAAGCGATGGCAGCGGGCGATAAGGGTGCGAAGGTTTCTGGCGAAGTGGAAATCGACGGCATGTACACGGGCGGTTACGTCAAGCCTGCGAACCACAAAGAAAACCGCCGCGACCGTCGCCTTGCAGAAAATCAGAGCGGCAAGCGGCGCGTGGTAATCGTCGCGCGTGAGCGCCAAGGCAAGACAATTACATTCGTCTCAAAGACCGAAGACGCTTCGGTCCCGGTGCTGCATGATCGCATCGCGGCCGGTAGCACAGTGTACGCCGATGAGGCTTCTCATTGGGACTCATTGCACGCGAGTTTCGCGACCAAGCGCATCAATCATCGCCTCGCATACAGCGACGGCGAAGGCTGCATGAATATGGCGGAAAGCTTCTTTAGCCGCCTGCGCCGCGCGGAAATCGGCACGCATCATCATATCGCCGGGCCATATCTTGCGGCATATGCGGCTGAAATGGACTGGAGGGAAGACAATCGCCGTATGCCGAATGGGGAACAGTACCGCGCGATTGTCACGGCAGCGGCTAGTCATCCGATATCGCGTCAGTGGAAGGGGTACTGGCAGCGCCGCGCCGCTTAGCTCTTGCGCTCTGCAAGTCGTTAAATTTATCCCGCGCTCCATCGTTTTTCGCGAGGCTGTTGGAGATATATGCGCGCACCGATTTTCTAACGACAGTACTTCGCGTCGCGTCGTCCATTGCCTCGCAATAGTCATCGAGCATCGCTTCCGTTTCGGGGTCCAAAGCTCCTCGGAATGGCGTAACCTTTTTAACACTCTTATCCGCGTTCAATGATCATTAATGATCGCCGTTGATCACGGTTGATCATTCCCCTAATGTGAGGGGCGATGATTCGCGACTCGCAATTGGCGAAGTCAAGGGATTAAATGAAAAGGCCCCCTTGCGGGGGCCTTAAAGTGGTACCGGGTGCCTCGAATCGGACGGGCGTCTCTAGTTTAACGGACCAGCGCTCTACCATTGAGCTAACCCGGCGCAGGCTAGTACTGGCGAGTACGACAGGACTCGAACCTGCAAGGGACCCCCGCCCCCGGACTTATCAGGGAACTGGGGCGGGGACCCCACCATCCGGGTTACGAACCCGGGGCCATATCCGTTCGGCCACGTACTCACCGCGAATTGTAGGGGCGTTTCACTTAATCCCAAAGCGCTAAGTGGTTAATCGAAGATTACCCACCATATGTTGTAGCGTAAGCCTCGCCCAAAAAGCCGCGAGTCAAGCGGGGTTCGAGAATCACGCGAAAAAGTTTTTCATCTTGATGACGGTCGATAGACTGTGGGTATCGCTCTGAATTCACGCTCGGTACCATGACGGCGTGCGGAACTCGGCCATGCAGAACAACGTGGTCGAAACGCTGGTTGTGCCGCCCGAATGGCATGGCAGGCTGCATCAGACCTTCACGACTTCGCCGACAGTCGCCATTTGCCGGGATTAGGTGCTGCGGTCGAACTCCAATATCCCGTCCTTGCGCCGACAGAAGGCCGAATGAAGCGCCGCAACGGCCAAGGTCAGCGAACGTGCCTCCAGAGGCTTCCCGAAGCGTTGCAGGATGCAAGCGGCCAATTCCTGCGAACTCATCGCCTCGCCCGTCTCGCGTAAGATTTCGAGGGCTGTACGGGTACAGGCGCCCTTCGGTAACCAGCCAGTCGGCTTGCGGGTCGATTTCGCCGGGATCGTCCAAGGTTCAATGTTCCGGTCGAAGATTTTGAGGCAAGAATCGATGCTCGCCAGATCGGTCTTGAGCGCGACCACTCGCAGACTCGCACTGACCAGCTCGCCGGCGATGCGGGCGCGTTTCTCTTTGAGGGCGTGCAAGACGTGAGACTCTGCCATCACCGGAATATGGCGCGAGCCGCTGCAATTTCGCGAAATTTTCTAGGTGTGTCTGCTACCTAATACCGAAAGTGAACTGCGCGCTGTCACGTAAGCGAGGTTTTGGTTGTAATTACTTTCGAGGAATGATCCGCAGCTCCGCTTTCGCCGTCGCGAGCACAAGTCCGGCGTCATCCATCAAGCGCGCTTCGACGTCTGCTTTACGCGCATCGCGTTGGATCACGCGTGACGCTGCACGCAATGGTCCAATGCTCGCGGGCTTGAGATAAGTCACATCGAGCCGCGTGGTGACGGCGGTCTTGTCTGGAGGGAGGCTCAGCATCACGGCCATTCCCGTTGCCGAGTCGAGCATGGCGGCGAGGAACCCGCCCTGCACCGTGCCGTGACGGTTGGCGAATTCGGGTTTCGCGACAAACCGCAAAGTCACTTCGCCGGTTTCGGCGTTGCTCGACAGGACCTCCCTGCCGAGCAACCGCGCCGCCGGAGTATGTTGAACCTGACGATCATCGGGGCTGGACATGTCGCTTACTTGTTGCGGCGATTGCGTCCGACGGTCAAATCATTTCGCTTCGCTTGCAAACCAGATTTGGGGGACGCTTTTGACACCGGCGTGTTTCATCACATCTTTCAAATGCTGCGAGCCGGCGAATTTTTTGGCTTTGGCGAGCGTTTCGAAATCGTGCCAGACGGTCACGTCGGTGGGATCGCCGGCGGTTTGAAACACGGCGTCGCCCTTCACGCCCATGGTGCGGCGCTCGGCATCGAACCCATCGTAGCCTTTGCGCCAGGCGCGATAGTCTTTGACCTTGTGACGGATGAACATGCGAATCATGGTGAGGATCTCCCGCTCGACTGCTCGCGGCCAAAGCCGACCGCCGGCGCCGGTTTACTACGGCGCCTGAGCCTCGGCCAGATTCGGGTTTCCGTCCCGCCGCTGGACCGGCCCGAAACAGAATCGTCTGTATACTGATGAAATGAAATTCGCTTGGCGCGGCGAATGTTTCACGTGAAACACGCGAGCGCTCCCCTTGCTCCCAAGCGCCTCTGCCCGTAAGGGAGCGCGCATGACGGGCTACGACGTGATTGTGATCGGAGGCGGGCACGCCGGCTGCGAAGCCGCGGCGGCATCGGCGCGATTCGGCGCGCGCACCCTCCTCCTCACCCACAAGCGGGAAACCATCGGCGAGATGTCCTGCAACCCTGCCATCGGCGGGCTGGGCAAGGGCCATCTGGTGCGCGAGATCGATGCCCTGGACGGGCTTATGGGCCGGTTGGCCGACGCCGCCGGAATCCAGTTCCGGATGCTCAACCGCCGGAAAGGCCCGGCCGTGCGCGGACCGAGAGCCCAGGCCGACCGCAGGCTTTACCGGCGTGCGATGCAGGCGGCGTTGGCGGAGACCGCAAATCTCGAAATCCTGGAAGCCGCGGCCGAGGATCTGATTCTGGCAGAAGGTCGGGTCGCCGGCGCGGTCCTCGGCGATGGCCGCGAAA
>JBEKDC010000119.1:0-9924 GCA_050014535.1 Rhizomicrobium sp. | reverse complement strand
CGCCTATCTCGATCCGCTCCTCAGGGGAAATTATCCCTGGGCCGCGCAATCGATCGTCGGGCCGTTCGTCAAGGACGGCGACATGGCGATCACGCGCCAACCGATCGATTTTCTCGGCGTCAATTATTATTCTCCGACCTACATCAAGTTCGACAAAACCAATCCCAGCTATATCGGACCGGGATTGCCGCCCAAAGGCGTCGAACTCGATGCGTTCGGACGCGAGATCGATCCGTCGGGCCTGGGAGAAATGTTGACGCGCCTGCGTGAAGACTACGGAAATCCGCATGTGCTCGTCACCGAGAATGGCTGCTCGGATCCTTTGAGCCTCAAGGCGCCGGCGATTCCGAACGACAAATTTCGCATCGACTATCTGCGCCGCCATCTCGAAACGGTGAAACTGGCGATGGAGAAAGGCTCTCCGATCGGGGGATATTTCGTCTGGACCCTGGTGGACAATTGGGAATGGGATCAGGGCTTCACGGCGAAGTTCGGATTGTGCGCGATGGACCGCAAGACCGGCGTGAGGACCACGAAAGCGTCCTATGATTGGATGAAGACCCTGGCGAAAACGATGAGCCTGCCAGCGGCGGAGGCTTAGTCGGCCCGGTAACCATGAGCTGTTGAACGACCACCCAGCGTTTAGCGCATTGCGAAGTTCCCGTCGTTCGAGTGTCCGTTCAGCCGTAGCGCGGCGGACAATGTGCTATTTACTCTATGGAATAGCTATAGTATCTTCGATTTTTCTAGGACGCCGAGTGGGCGCCGCCGGAACGCGGTGGTCGTCCCGTGCGATCCGTCTCCGGGGGCACTCGTCATGCAATATTTGGCAACGATAAATCCGCTCTATTCCCTGTCCGGCTTTGCCGTCGGCCTGCTGGTGGGAATCACGGGCGTGGGGGGCGGCTCGCTCATGACGCCGCTGTTGGTCCTTCTGTTCGGCATCCATCCCAGCACCGCCGTCGGCACGGATTTGCTTTATGCGGCGGCGACAAAGACCGTCGGCACGGCCGTACATGGTGCGAGCGGTACGGTCGATTGGCGCATCGTGGGACGCCTGGCGGCCGGCAGCGTTCCGGCGACCGTGGCGACGCTTTTCGTTTTGGCGCACGTCGAAACGCAAGCGGGCGCCGCCAACCACATCATCACGGTCGTCCTGGGCGGCGCGCTCATCGCCACGGCCGTGGCGATTCTGTTCCGCCGTCTCATCCTGGATTTCTTCGCCAGGCGCGTGGCCGCGGTCGATCCCCGGCGTACCCGGAATTTCACGATCGTTCTCGGAGCCGTCCTCGGGGTCCTGGTATCGCTGTCATCGGTCGGCGCCGGCGCGATCGGCGTCACCGTGCTGCTCATTCTTTATCCGAGCCTGCCGGCCGGAAAACTCGTGGGTTCGGATATTGCGCACGCCGTGCCGCTCACGCTTGTGGCCGGCTTCGGCCATTGGTTGATCGGCTCCGTCGATCTGCATCTTCTCGCGTCTCTGCTCACGGGCTCCATACCGGGCATCATCATCGGCAGCTTGATCTCGGCGCGTATCCCCGATCGCGTGCTCCGGCCTATCCTGGCGTCGACGCTGGCAATCGTGGGCGGGAGACTTGTGTTCTAGATTTCGTGGACTTGCAGCTGCGGCGCGAGCGTCGCTTCCATCACGCCGTCTCGGCCAATAGTTCCGCATCGAGCTCCGGATTGGGTTGGCCGTCGGCATTTGCAATGACGTGTTTGGGGATCAGCAGAATGAGCGGAACGATCGCGGCATAGATGACGGTCGTCGCGATCACGCAATAGACGAACCCGTTCTTCGGATTGCTGTCATAGATCGCCGAGCCCAGCACATCGCTGCCGCGCGACGCCAACTGAAAGACGCCTTCCACCAGCATCATCAGCGTGCCTTGCAGCCCCGGAGGACAGGATCGGATCGAAAGATCGTAGATGGCGCCGACCGCCAGCCCGCCCATCAGACCCATGGGCACCGCCATCACCAGCGCCTCCGTGCCCGAGTGAATCAGGGCCAGCGGAATCATCTGGGGGACCGTGATGATCATGGCCCACCACATAAGCGTCTTCAGCGCAAACCGGCGACACAGATAGCCATACAACAGAACGGTCGGAATGAACGAGACGGAAAACAACCCGTTGAACCGGGCATACACGGCATCGGGAGCGTGCAGCGTATTGGCCAGGTAATACTGCAATGGCGTGTTGGCGCCGGGTGCAAAGCTGAACATCAGCATGATGACGATCGGCGCATAGATGGCGCGATGCTTGACGAGCCGCGTCACATCGCCGACGAAATCCGAACCTTTGGCCTGCGGGCGGTCATAGGCGTCGCGAAATATCGAAGCCGGCTTCCACACGCCGAACGCGCCGATGAGCAGCGCCAGAAATGCGAACAGGGCAAACGTGGCAGACGCCGACAGATTTTGCGCCACATAGCCCGCCGCATACCCCGCCGCGAAGGAGGCGATGTAATTGCCGGTCTGCCAGACGACCGTCAACCAGCCCGACATCAGCTTTTCCTGGCCGACGAGAGCGAGAAGACCCTGATACGCGGCAGAGATGAACCGGAACGATGCCATGGCGAGAAAGATGCCGACATAGAGTCCCGTGTTAGTGAGCGGCAGAACCGCAAGGACCGCAAAAATTGCGACGGTCGCCAGCGAGAAAATCAACAAATGTCCGCGGTCGCGCATTCCCAGCGGATTCCACAGATCGCGGGTCAAGCCGAACACGAAGGACAGATAGACGGGAATGCAGGTGACGAGACGGAAATTGGCCACCTGCACCGCCGTCGCGTTCAAGTGGTTCTTCAGCATGAAGGCCGTCGAAATATCGACCAGATAATTATATGGCAGGACGAGATAGATCAGCAGGGTCAGCGGCGCGAAATAGGCGAGCATCTCGCCGGCGCCGCCGAAACGCGCCGGCTCTCTCGTATCGGTCATTCTACCCCCAATTTTCCGCGGTTCCGCGACAGTCTACACAGGATGCCTGCCGAAGCCACCGCACCGATCGATCGCAGCGACGCAGGTGCGGCCTTCGCACCAGAAGCCGTAGTCCATCAACCCGACGACAAGCTTTGCTATTTTTGAAGAATGTGCACGTAGCAAACGGCTCCCACACCAACCATGTGCGCAAGTCCGGTGCGCGCGCTGGGATGCTGCCGGTTTCCAGCTTCGCCGCGCAGTTGACGCGCGATCTCGGCGATCTGGCCAAGGCCGGTTGGTCCGATCGGATGACCCATGGAGATCAATCCGCCTGAGGCGCTGACCGCGCAACGACCGCCGATGTCGAACTCGCCATCCTTGAGGCGCGAGATCGCCTCGCCCTCGCCGCAGATGCCCATCGCTTCGACATACTCGACCTCCTCGACGGTGAAGGCGTCGTGAAGTTCGACGATGTCGAGCGCGCGCGGCGATATCCCGCTTTCTTGGAAGGCGACTTCGGCGGTTTGCTTTGTGAGGACGGCGTCATAGCGAGTGGCGTCGATGTTGACTTTCTGACTGCGTCCCGCCGATGCCGCGACGCGCATGGCGCGGCTCGCGTTAATCCCAAGGCGCTTGATGCCGTCCTCGGACGCAACGATGACCGCGGCCGCGCCTTCGCCGACCGGCGTGCATTGCAGCGAGGTGAACGTGCCCGAGATCTTCTTGCCGCCGAGGATCTCGTCGAGCGTGCGTTCCTTTTGATGTTGCGCGAACGGATTCTTTGCGCCGTTGCGATGGTTCTTCACGGCCACCAATGCGATGTCCTCGTGGCGAACGCCGTACTGGGTCGCATACTGGTCGGCGAGGAGCGCGAAATGCGTGAACGGAGCAATGGCGTCGTCGGCCAGATTGCCGATGCCGGTCAGTCCTTCCGAACGCGCGATCGCCATCGGCTTGTCGACACCCAGCGCCAACGAAACATCGCTCATTCCGGATGCGACTTCGATGCAGGCATGGCGGAATGCCGTCGAGCCGGATGCGGAGGCATTCTCGATATGCGCGATGGGAATGCCCGTGGCGCCGAGATGGCGCAGGATCGGACGTCCGCAGGCCATGGGAAGCAAAGCGCGGCCGACATAGGCGGATTCGACGGTCGGCCATTCGATATCCGCATCGGCCAGCGCGGCGCGCACGGCCGTGAGAGCCAAATCGATATAGGTCGTGTCGCTCAGGAATTGATAGCGATGCAGGCCGATGCCGACGACATAGACGGGGCGAAGCTCTTTCAGGGATTTCGACATCTCGCGCTCCTAGCGTTGCGGCGCGAAGCGAAGATCGAGCCTCTCGGCGCCTTCGGCATTCGTGACCGGCACGAGCATCGTCACCATACGATCGCCGGGATGCACGGCGTCGTCGCCGGCCAGCACGGTTCGCACGATAGGGCCGTCGTCCAGCATGACCGAGACGATCGTGAACGGTGCTGTCCGCGTCTTTCCGCCGCGCAAATGGACGCGCGCCGACGCGAGCAATTTGCCGGTGCCCGACAGCGCGCGCGTCGCAAGCGACGTGCGGCCGCAGCGCTCGCAGCCATAGGTCTGCAGCGGAAAGAAAACATAGCCGCATTCGCACGCGCCGCCGAGCAGCGCCGGATGATCGGGATCGGCAACGCTGCCTTCTGCACGATAGAGCGCGGGCTTCAGGAGATTTGGAGCGGTCATGGTTTCTCCGGCGACAATCGGCTTGACGGACAGACAAACATGTTATTTGTTGTCTGACAAGCAAATTCATGAAAGTCCGGCCGGATGGATGCCGTCGTCACAGCCAAACCCCGTTACGAAGCGCGGCGCTCGCAGCCGGAGCGCAGACGCGAGGCGGAGCGCCGCCTGCTTCAGGCGGCAGAACGCATCGTTGCCGAACGGGGGTTGGAGCGCTTTACGCTCGCCGAGATCGGCGAGGCCGCGGGCTACAGCCGCGGCCTGCCCGCGCACTATTTCAGAAGCAAGGAGGGTCTCGTCGGTGCGCTCGCAACACATATCGTCAATGGCTTTGGGCGCGGTGCTGCGCGTGCCGAGAAGCATCCGGCCGGACTCGATCGCCTTCTCGGCATCGCCTCTTACTATTTCGAAAGCGCCGGCCGCGATCCGGTTCGCACACGCGTGCTGTTCGCCGTGCTGGGCGAAGCGCTTACCAATGAGACGCTGAGAACGAAGATCGGCGAACTGAACGCGCATAGCGTCAAACCGATCGCCGACAATATTCGGGCCGGAATTGCCGCGGGCGATATCCGCAAATCGGTCAACGCCAAGGCTCAAGCGACGCTGATTTTGTCCGGCCTTCGCGGCGCGGTGACGCAATGGTTGATCGACCCCAAGCACATCGATCTGAAGGCCGTTCGGACGGAGTTTATCGCTACGCTGAAGAGGAGCCTTGCTCCATGAATGAGCCCGTTGCCGGTTTGGTCGAACACTGGGCACGAGAAAAGCCCGACGCAACCGCAATCGTCGAGAGCGGCAGGTCGCTCACCTGGCGCGAATGGAACGACCAGGCCAACCGCATCGCGCATGGGCTGCGCAAGCTCGGTGTCGAACCGGGCGACATTGTCGTCACGCGGTTGCAGATTCGCGCCGAATGGCCCGTCATCAGCGCGGCGCTCGGAAAACTCGGTTGCCGGTTGCTGGGACTGAACTGGCGATTGACACCGGACGAGACGAAATACGTGCTCTCCAACAGCGGCGCACAGGTCGTCATCTGCGACGACCCCGATCCGGCGGCGTTGGCGCCCGCATTCGCGGATTTGCCGATCAAGCTTGCCGTTTCACTCGACGCGGACGCGCCCGGGTTTGTTTCCTTTCGCCAACTCGTCGAAAGCGGCGACGGCGGGCCGCTTTTCGCCAAATCCAATCCTCCCCTCATCATCTACACATCCGGCACGACAGGTTTGCCGAAAGGCGTGGTGATGGGGCAGTCGGCAGCAGGCACGAGCGAGACTGCCCTGAAGGAGATGGCGGAATATATGAAAAGCGTGGGTGAGGGCCGACCCATGCATCCCGGTGATGTCGTCCTGGTGACGATGCCGATGCATCACGGCGCGGGCCCGGGCATCGTCTGGGGTGCGCAGCGCCTCGGCAATCTGATCGTGATGCTGCGCCGCTTCGATCCGGAGGAGGCGCTGCGGCTGATCGACAAGCATCACGTCAGTTTCTGGACCGGCGTGCCCACCATGTACAAGCGCATCGCCGGCCTGCCGAAGGAGACGCTCGCAAAATACGATGTATCGTCGATCCGCGCGCTGGGCGTCGGTGCCGCGCCGGTGCCCTATTCGCTCAAGGAATGGATCATCGGGCATTTCGGGAATTGCCTGGCGGAAGGTTATGGCGCGACGGAGACCGGCATGCTGACGGCGCTGGCGCCGGACATGCAGACGCGCAAGCCGGGCTCGAGTGGCCTGCCCCATCGCCACGTGCATATTCGCATTCGCGACGAAGGCGGCAACGATCTGGCCGCGAACGAGGTTGGTGAGATTTGGGTCAAGACACCCGTCGTCATCCGGCAATATTTGAACCAGAAACCGCTCGCCGAGGACACGCTGGATGCGAACGGGTTCTATCGCACCGGCGATGTCGGCCGCCTCGACGAGGACGGCTACCTCTTCATCACCGATCGGGCGAAGGACATGATCGTCTCGGGAGGCGTGAACATCTATCCGGCCGAAATCGAGGCCGCGATCCTGCGTCATTCCGCGGTGCAGGACGTCGCCGTTATCGGCATTCCGGACGAAGAATTCGGTGAGCAGGTCAAGGCGTTCTGCGAGCTCAAGCCGGGACACGCCACCGACGAAGCTTCGCTTCAGGCGCATTGCCGCGAAACGCTCGCTTCGTACAAGCGGCCCAGAAGCATCGACATTGTGGCCGAGCTGCCGCGCAATACGATGGGAAAATTGCTCAAGCGCGAACTGCGCGATCCTTACTGGAAAGGCCGGGAGAGAAACGTATGAAAGACATCCTCGATCTGAATGGACGCGTGGCGCTTGTCACCGGCGCCGGACAAAATGTCGGGCGCGAGATTGCGCTGTATCTGGGTGCGCACAATGCCGGCGGCGTGGTTGTCAACGACTATGTGCTCGAAAGGGCGCAGGCCGTCGCGAACGAAATCCGGGAAGGCGGCGGCAAGGCCATCGCGATCCAGGGCGATGTCACCGACCATGCCGGCGTCAAGGCGATGGTCGCGAAAGCTATCGAAGCATTCGGCAAGATCGACATTCTGGTGAACAATGCCGGCAATGGCGGCGCCAACCCGTCCGCCGAGTTGCGCAAGCCGTTCTGGGAGGTCGGGCCCGACATCTGGAACGGCTTCATCGGCGTCAACCTCTATGGCGTCATCAACTGCTCGTCGGCCGTCATCCCGGGCATGATCGCGCAACAAGGCGGCCGCATCGTCACCATCATCTCGGATGCCGGCCGCATGGGCGAAGCCGGGCTTGAGGTTTACTCCGCCGCAAAGGCGGGCGCGGCAGGCTTCACGCGCGCCATTGCCCGCTCTCTCGGCCGCTTCAACATCACGGCCAACAACGTCGCGATCGCGGCGATGAATACGGCACAGGTGGGCTCGCGCCTGAAGGCCGATCCCGAACGGTTCAAGCGGGTCATGTCGAACTATGTGATCCGCCGTCTGGGCGAACCTTCGGACATCGCAGCGATGGTGTTGTTTCTCGCATCCGACGCCAGCAGCTGGATCACCGGCCAGACCTATCCGGTCAATGGCGGCTTTTCCTTCGCGATGTGAGGTGCAGATGAGCGACGACAACAGAATTCTCACGGAGCGCAAAGGCCATGTGCTGGTCGTCACGATCAACCGGCCGGAAGCGAAGAACGCCTTCGATGGGACAAGCGCGGCGGCCTTGGAAGCAGCGGCGGATATGCTGGATGACGACGATGCGCTGTTCGTCGGCGTGATCACCGGCGCGGGTGGCACCTTTTCCGCCGGCGCCGATTTGAAAGCGGCTGCGCGCGGCGAACGCGGCGCGACGCAAAAGCGCGGCGGGTTCGGCTTTTTCGCCAAACCTCCCCGCAAACCCGTTATCGCTGCCGTCGAAGGCTACGCGGTCGGCGGCGGTTTCGAGTTGTGCCTGTCCTGCGACCTGATCGTGGCGGCAAAGACGGCAAAGTTCGGATTGCCGGAAGTCCGACACAATGTCGTAGCGCTGGGCGGCGGGTTGTTCCGACTGCCGAAGCGCATTCCCTATCACGTCGCGATGGAGCTGGCCCTCACCGGCGAATTCAAGGATGCCGAGTTCTTCCACCGCCTCGGCGTCGTCAATCGCCTCTCGGAGACGGGCATGGCGCTTGACGACGCGGTCGCCTGGGCCGAAGCGCTGCAGGTCAACGGCCCCACGGCCTTGGCGGCCTCGAAGGAAATCATCTTCCATTCTTCCGAATGGAGCGATGAGGAAGCCTGGCGCGCCCAAATGCCCTACGCGATGCGCGCCTTGAATTCGCAAGATCGCTCCGAAGGGCTGAAGGCGTTTGCGGAAAAACGCAAGCCGGTGTGGAAGGGGCGATAGCTCGCATATGGCGCAAAGCAGGCTTCCGCATTCCATCGCGTCGCGCTTGCGCTTGCCGCTGATCGCAGCGCCGATGCTGCGTGTGTCGGGACCGGAACTGGTGCTTGCGGCGTGCCGCGCCGGTGTGATCGGCGCCTTCCCGACCAAAAACGCGCGTACCGCGGATGAGCTCGATAGCTGGTTGACGCACATCGAAGAGCAAAACCGAAGCGGCGATGCAACGCCCGCACCTTATTGCCCGAACCTGATCATGCGCGACTCGCGGCTCGCCGACGATCTGGCCTGCATCGTTCGGCATCGAACGGAAATGGTAATTACAAGCGTGGGATCTCCGGCCGCAGCCGTCGGTGCGCTGCACGATATCGGATGCCTGGTCTTTGCGGACATCGCATCGCTGCACCATGCCGAGCGCGCGATCGGGGCCGGCGCCGACGGATTGATCCTGCTGACCGCCGGTGCGGGTGGGCAGACGGGGTGGCTTAACCCGTTTGCGTTCGTCCGCGCCGTGCGCGCGATGTTCGACGGACCGATCGTTCTGGCCGGTGGAATCTCGGACGGTCGCGCACTGAAGGCGGCGAGTGTTCTCGGCTGCGATCTTGCCTATATGGGAACGAAGTTCATCGCCACGCGCGAAAGCATGGCGACGGCGGCCTACCGGCAAATGCTGGTCGACTCCACCATGGACGACGTCATGCTGACGTCGAGTTTCACGGGCCTGCCGGCCAACATGCTCGAACCGTCCATCGCAGCAGCCGGTCTCGATCCGAAGCGGTTGGACGAGTCGATGACGGAGGCACGCGCCCGCTCGAAGTTCGGCGGCGACGCCGACGGAACCGGTCCCAAACGCTGGACGGACATCTGGAGTGCCGGCCACAGCGTTTCCGGGGTAGCGATAATCGAGAGCGTTCAAGATCTCGTCGATCGCACCGCGGCCGAATTCGATGCCATCTTGGCGAGCCCGGATGGGATTGAACCATCGACCCTCTGATTAAAAGTCAGATGCTCTACCGCTGAGCTACGGGCTCCCGCCAAGGGCCGCGGACCATAGTTGCGCCGTCCGGTGGGGTCAACAATCGCCCCTAGACATTCGGCTCCTCGTCCACAGTTTCGCGGGCATAGACCTCCATAACCAGAGCCGCGAACGCCTCCAGGCGGCCTTCCGCGATGGCGCCGCGCAGGCCCGTCATCAGGTCCTGATAGAAGGACAGATTGTGCCAGGTGAGCAGCATGGAGGCGACGATCTCTTTCGCTTTCACCACATGGTGCAGATAGGCGCGGCTGAATTTGCGGCAGGCCGGGCAGCGGCAGCCCGCGTCGAGCGGCGCGGCATCTTCGGCGAATCGCGCGTTGCGCAGATTGAGCGGCCCTTCGCGGGTGAATGCCTGACCGTTGCGGCCCGAGCGCGTGGGAAGCACGCAATCGAACATGTCGATCCCGCGC
>JBEKDC010000118.1:0-9677 GCA_050014535.1 Rhizomicrobium sp. | reverse complement strand
TCTGGCTCCGAACTCGAGTTCCGGCGCAGTGTTCGACGATGGGATGTCAGCAATACTTGTCGGACCGGGCGGGGTCGCCAGCCATATGGAAAAACGCGTTGCCAGCGCAGCGAAGCTGTCTTTTCTCGGCGGGAAAGGATCCAACGGCGATCCGGACCGTCGCAGCCTCATCGCCAATGCGATGGACAGCTGCATTCGCGACAAGGGTTATGCCGCAACGACCCTGACCGACATCGCGGTGGAAGCAGGCATGTCGCCGAGCCATATCCGCTATTATTTCGACGGAAAGGAAGAGATCCTCGAATTTTATCTCGAGGCGATCTGCGAGGAGATCATGCAGGGCATTTCGGCGATTGCGCGCCGAACCCCCGCGCAATGGCTTGACGACTTCACCGCGTATTTCTTCACCAACCCGGCCCTGACGCGCGACGCCCTCGCCGTGTTGGTGGAGGTCTTCGCTGCGGCCGTTCACAACCCAAAGCTTGCGCGCATCAAGGTCAAACACGACGATTTCGTCCGCAAGACATTCGTCGAATTCTTTCGTTGGGCCGGGTGCGCCGAGGGCATCAGTCTCGCGGATGCCGCGTATACCGCGGCGGCGCTCGATAGCGGCCTGAAATTCAACGCCGTTTTTCAGAAGGATTTCGTGCGTGAAAAAGCGGCGAAAACGTTCCTGGGCGAAATGCGGCGCATGGCGGGGCTCCAGGCGGCAAAACGCTGAAATGCCGCGAGCCTTAAGCCGACCTTGGCGTCATTTTTGAAATAACCGGCGGATGGAAATCCGCGAGGTCGGCCAATTGCTCCGGCTGCAGCAATGTGACGAAGCCCGCGCGCGATTCGATCAGACGATCGCGCCGCAGGAGCTGCAGCGTGCGATTCAAATGGACCACACTCAGGCCCAACGCATCGGCGATCGTTTCCTGCGTCAGCGGCATCGGGATGGTGGCGCCGTCGGCGAGTCCCACCGAGTTCAGCCGGTCGTAAATTTCGAGAATCAGGTGCGCGGTGCGCTCATAGGCCGTCTGACGTCCGACGCGCACAAGCTGATTCAACAGATACGCTTCCTCGAGGCTGGCCGTGTTGTGGCAGGCATCGGCGAGTCCCGGAAATTCGCCCGGGCGATCCTTGATGGCGGACCACAACGCAGTGGCGTCGGCGATCTGGGCGGGCGTGAGCGTGATGGCGGTGGTCAGCGCGATCGCCTGGGGCCGCAGGCAAAGCCCATACATGTCGCCCGGCAGGATGAAGTCGAAAATCTGCCTGCGTCCGTCCGGAAGCATGCGGAACCGGCAGGCCCACCCCGACACCAGCAGGCGTGGGGTGTCGAGGAGCCGGCCCTCGACAATAAGTTCGGTTCCCGTGCCCAAATCCTGCGGCACGAGAGGAAGCGCCTCCAAAAGCGCGATTTCCGTCGGGGAGAGTTCGGCATAGCGCGACAGCCTGCGGACAAGGATCTCCGACGGCGGTGAGGCTAACAGACGTTGGTTTATGTTCATGCCGCTCGTGCTGCCCAAGGCTGCCAAATGTTAACGAGCGACTGTAGATTTCGATCCGCCGGGCGAGTCGAGAACGCCAATGGAATATAAGAACTGCGGGTTTGAAAGCCCGGAAATCCGGCTTTCACACCTGCGCTCGCCTTGCGGAGAAGCCCGCGAGAGCCGTCAACCGGGGCCGTCGACCGACCGCAGGAAATGCATAACCGCCTCGTTGAACGCCGCGGGCTGATCGATATTGACCGCATGCCCCGCGTCCGGGATGACGATTTTTTCTGCATGCGGAATTTTTGCGGCCATGTAGTCGGCCGCCTTTAGGAAAGGTGTGTCGTTCGCGCCCACGACCACCAGGGACGGACACTTGATCTCGGGGAGCGAGGCGATCACCCGACCGTCGCGTTGGGTCAGCATGCCGCGACCCGCGAAAGCGAGTCCCTTGGCGGATTTGTGCGTGCTTTGCGACCGCTCTCGGCTGAGCGAACGCAAGGATGCGAGTCCGTCTTTCTCGAATTTCTCGGCCGTCTTCAGCGCGGTGTCGTTCCAGCCTTTGCGCGCTTCGTCGTTGCGGAAACCGGGGCCCGTGTCGACGATCAGGAGCGCCCGCACGCGCTCCGGATAGGTGAGGTGAAATGCGAGCGACATATAGCCGCCAAGAGAAAGGCCGCCGATCACGGCCCGGTTTGCGCCGACGACATCGAGAATTGCCGCCATATCGCCGACCGTCGCCTCTTCGCTATAGGCCGACTGATCTTCCGGGGAGTCGGATTGTCCGTGTCCGCGCATGTCCCACAGGATCAATGTGTGGTGGCGCGACAGAATATCGATCTGACCTTCCCACATTTCCGCGGTCGCCGAATAGCCATGCGTGAGAAGGATGGCTGGACCTTCGCCATAGGTTTCGAAGTGAATTTTGACGCCGTTGCGATTGAGCGCGTGCATCCGATCCCCCTTTTATCCGCAATATTTTTTTGCGAGCGCGCCAAGCGTCGCTTCGAATTCGGCAATCGTCTCGTCGATGACGTCCGCGACGGGCTTGACGGTATGGATACGGCCGGCGACCTGACCGGACAGCGCGATCGATGCTTCCATGTCGCCGCCGAAATAAAGATCGAGCGCGGTGCCGAATTCGCTCATGATGTTGGGACCGGGATCCTTTTCGAGCCGCGTCGTCCGTTCGGTGCGCAAGGCGCGCAACGCAGGACCGGGTCCGAACCGATTGAGAAAAATCGTGTCCGTTTCCTGCGCCGCGAGAATCGCGTTCTTCCAGTTTTCGTGCACGGGCGACTCTTTGGCTGAAACCATGCGCGTTCCCATCTGCACGCCTTCCGCGCCCAGCGCGAATGCGGCCGCCATCGTGCGACCGTCGACGATACCGCCGGCCGCGATGACCGGCACTTTCACATTTTCGCATACAAGCGGCAGAAGCACCATCGAGGCCACTTCGCGCGGGTTCTTGAACCCCCCGCCTTCGCCGCCTTCGACCACAAGTCCGTCGACACCGGCGTCGACGGCGCGCAGCGCCGCCTTCAGCGACGGCACGACATGGAACACCGTAAGACCCGCCTCCTTCAGTGCGCTGCAATAACGCTGCGGATCGCCGGCGGATGTGGTGACGAATTTTACGCCCTGGTCGATCACGAACGTTACGATATCGGGATCGCGCACAAAAGCCTGCGCGATGTTGACGCCGAACGGCCGGGTCGTCAGCGTCCGCATCTTCTTGATTTCTTCGCGGATTTCATCGAGACGCCCCGAGGATGTTTCGATGATCCCCATGCCGCCGGCGTTGGATACGGCGGACGCCAGCTGCGCCCTGGCGATCCACCCCATCGGAGCCTGAACGATCGGGTGTTCGACTCCGAGCGTGGCGGTAATGCGATTCCGGATGCGCAAAGTAATCCCCTCGCCTGTCGACCGCGCGAGCGGCCTTCGGCCGCTATCATCGCCAATCCGGAGGGCGAACGAAACAGGCGATTGGCGTCAGGTCTGGGGGGTGGGACGGGGTTTGGCGCGGTCGGCCATGGCGAATGTGAAGGCGCTCAGAACCATGTTCGCGTGCAGGCCGTCATCCGACAGGGGCAGGAAGATGGCGTCAAACTCGAAAAATGTACGTCCAAGCCAGTCCGCGTCGCCATGGGCGCGGACGGGAACGCCCCCGTCTGCGGCCTTCCGATGAAACTCCAGCATCGCTTCGGCCGCATCCGTGCCGCGCGATGCGAAAGCTTCGGCGATGGTTTTGCCGGTGGCATCGGCCAGAATATATTGCGTCACCCGCGTCCCGATCGTGCGGTAGCGGAATTCGGAACGATCCGGCAGCGCATCCAGAAGAACGATCCAGCCGAGATGCTCTTTCATGTCCGCGGGCCTGATATCGGCTCGCGAGGGCATGGGACGCCCGGCCCGTTTTTGGTCCCAATAGGCCTTCAGAAAATTCAGGACCGGATGCTGCAGATTTTGGGGATCGAGATCTGAGAATACGCCGGAGATGCGCGGTGACATGACATTCCTATATAGCGCCGCTTCGGATGGCCGATCCCGATGACGAGCGGCCGACACAACTTCCGAACACCGGACGTCAAAGGCTTTAGCCCGTGCGATAACGTCAACGCAACCGGCCCGCGGATGTAATTTCCAACAACTCTCGTGAAGGTTGTAGACTGATTTTACAAATAGTTCAACTTGCAATTTTGTGCTTGCGGTTTGTGGGCGTGCTTGCAGCGGGGGTATCCGGCATCGACTTTTCGGCGACTGCCGAATGCAATGTCCAATCGACGATCTCCTCGAACACGGCTCCGGCAGCCTGATCGAATGCCGCGACGACACTGGGAACATCGTTCCGCGCGGCACGCACTTCGTGATGAAAATCGTGAGTCGCCACCACGTCGTTGCGTTCGGCTCTCACGATCCGTACCACAATGTCGGCGACGATTGTCGGCGTGCCGTCCTGGGTCTCATAGTTCGCTTGAAAATCCCGAATCGTGGATTCGACAACATAGTCCGCGCGAACCGCATCCGAAGTCGCGGCCACCGCCCGGATTCTCGTGCTTTTCTCGAAGGCCTCGACCAGTTTTTCCTGGATTAAAATCGGAGTCGCATCGGTCCATCGCGCATCCGCAAAGTAATCCAGGGTTTCGCCGCGGTGCAGCGCGATGCGTGCCGTGTCGAGGCTTTCGGATGCACCGGGCGCGCCGATCGCGAGTTGCCAGGTCACCTCGGGCGAATTACCGAGTGCGCGAAATTCGGGCTGCAGCACGTAAATCTGGGGCGGCGGGCTGGACGGCCCGATGATACCACTGCATCCGGACAGCACGAGCAGAGACGCCGTACCGACAAGCAGGCCGCGGCGCGACAGCGGCAAATACGCGGAATATTTCGTCATTGCGGAGTGTATCCCTTGCGGCGGTCGCCGAAGATCAGTTGCGTCGGCTCGTTTTCGAGTTGATCGGACAGATGCGTTACGCTCTTCACGAGGCCGCGCATTTGGGCGACCAGCTGAGTGAGTTGCGCACCGTTGACGGCGGCATCCGCGTCGTCGCTCAAGCGATCGAGTCTATGCACGGTGCCGTCGGCGTCGGAGAGCACGGAATGAAGATCGCCGAGGTCGGTGTTCAACGACCCTGAGGCGGACGACACGTTTGTCAGAATCCTTTCAATGTCGCCGGAATGGCGGTTAAGCGCGCCCGTCACGTCGCGGAGATTGGAGAGCGTGCCGGCGATGGACTGCAGGTTCTGGTCGCTCAGAACGAGGTTGAGACGGTCCCCGATCTTGTTGATCTTCGCCATGAGCTGCGGCAAGGATTGCTCGAGTTCCTGCAACGTGGATTGTTTCGACTTGAGCGTCGGATAATCGCCCCAGAATTTCGGCTTGAGGATCGGCGCAGTTTTCGATCCGCCGTCGATCTCCACGTAGGAACCGCCTGTCAGCCCTTCGCTCGCAATCGTTGCGACGGAATCCGCGTGCAGCTGGAGCGCGGGATCGACCTGCAGAGTCACGATGACTTTCTTCGGATCGTCGGGATCGAAATTGAGCTTGCTGATGTGACCGACATCGATGCCGTTGAAGCGCACAGCCGTGCCGTTGCCGAGTCCCGTGACCGGACCCTCGAAGTCGGTTTTGTAATAGACATATTCTTCGCTGTATTGCGCGCCGGCGAGCCAGAGCAAGGCCACCACCGCACCCAGCACGCAGGCCAGCACGAAAGCGCCTACCGCGACGTAATTGGCTTTAGTTTCCATGGTCCAGCCTGTTCATGCTTCGAGGGCCGCACGCCCCCTCACGCCCGAGAAATATTCCTGAATCCATGGATGCGGATCATGGATCAGAGTCTTGATGGTTCCCACCTTGATCTGGCGGTCGACCAGGACCGCGATTCTGTCCGTCGTGGCCCTCAGCGTATCGATGTCGTGGGTCACCATAAAGACGGTCAGGCCCAGACTTTTCTGCAGATCCTTGACCAGCTCGTCGAAACGGGCGGCAGATATGGGGTCGAGACCGGCCGTGGGCTCATCCAGGAACAGGAGTTCAGGGTCCAGCGCGAGCGCCCGGGCAAGGCCTGCCCGTTTGCGCATGCCGCCGGACAACTCGGACGGAAATTTCTTGGCCGCGTCCTCCGGCAACCCGACGATGGCAAGCTTCATCGCCGCGACCTCGTTCATCAGATTCTGCGACATATGGGTCCAGCGCCGGAGCGGCACCTGAATGTTCTGCGCCACGGTCTGCGAACTGAAAAGCGCGCCTTCCTGGAACAGCACGCCCCAACGCAATTGCAGGCCCTGAATCTCTTCCGCATCGGAATGACCCGTCTCCTCGCCGAACACTTTGATGCTGCCGGATTTGGGATGGTTCAGGCCGACGATCGAACGCAGCAGAACGGATTTGCCGGTGCCCGAGCCTCCCACCACACCCATCACCTCGCCCCGTTTCACGTCCAGGTCGAGATGATCGTGGATGAGATTGCCGCCAAGCTCGTTGACTAGCCCGCGAATGCGGATAACGACGTCGTCGGTTTTCCCCGCCTCGCTCATGTCATATCCCCACCACCGAAAAGAGGATCGAAAAGCCCGCGTCGACCGCGATCACGAGGAAAATCGATTCGACGACGGAGCGCGTCGTGAGCTTGCCGACGCTCGCGGCGTTGCGCTCGACGCGCAGTCCTTCGAAACAACCGACAAGCGCGATGAGGAATGCGTAGACGGGCGCCTTGATGAGGCCGACCAGCAAGGTGTTGACGGTAATGGCGCCTTGGAGTTCACGCATGAAGGCTGGGATAGTGACTCCGAGATCGAAATAGGTCATTACCATGCCGCCGATGATACCCACGACATCGGCAAAGAATGTCAGCAGCGGCAGCGCGATGACGAGCCCCAGCACGCGCGGCAGCACCAGCACTTCCGCGACGTTGAGGCCGAGGGTCTGCATCGCGTCGATCTCTTCGTTGACGCGCATGGTGCCGATCTGGGCCGTGAACGCCGAGCCCGAGCGGCCGGCCACGATGATGGCGGTGATGAGTCCGCCGAGTTCGCGCAGGAATCCGACACCGAGAAAATCGATGGTGTAGATCTGCGCACCGAAACGTTTCAGCTGATCGGCGCCTTGATAGGCGAGCACGATGCCGAGCAGAAACGCCAGCAATCCCACGATCGGAAGAGCGGTGAGGCCGGTTTCCTGGATCTGATGGACCAGAGCCGGAAACGGCAGTTCGCGGCGGGGCGACGTGATGGCCTCGAACGCCTCGATCGTCACGCGTCCGAGAAACCCCAAAAATTCATACGCTTGCCGCGCGATCTGAACCGTCTCGCGGCCCATGCGCTCCAGAAGCGCGGTCAGAGTATGATGATGTCCGTGCGGGTCCACCGGTCCGCCGGTGTGGTCGCGCTCGATCATGTCGAGCAAAGGCTGGTAGTGCGGCGGGATCGAAAACGACTTTATCTGCCGGCCGCTCTCTTCGAAAATGCGCCGGGTTCGCACCAGCAGCCACGCACCCGCACTGTCCAGAAGCTCGATGCCGGAACCGTCGATCTCGACGTCGCGCGCATCCGTGAACCGAAGGTGGGCCAGTTCCTTGTCGAGACGCGGCGATTCGGAAATCACCCAATCGCCGCCCGCAACCAGACGGAACAAGCCACCCTTGTCCTCCGTGCGCAGCGTCGCCGGATTTTCGACGTGGACGTTGGCTTCGATATTTCTCATAGGCCCCGAAACCCTAGCACGATCTCGCGGGCCGCATGGAATACGCCGCGGCCGGACGTTCCAAATCGAATCACGCGAGCAGCCCCATCATGGCACGGGCGTATCTGTGACGGATCGGCTCGCGCTGCACGTGTTTTCCGCCGCTGACCCGCTTTTGCCCCCTGCGCCAAACGCAATCGACCTCGCCGCCCGCAAATATCCAACTGTCCAGCAGCGAATCGCCTTTTCGTCCGGCCAGCGTTGGATGGGAGGCATCGAGGCTGACCATGTCCGCGTTGGCGCCCTCGCAAATCCCGGCGGGACTTGAGCCCAACGCCTGAGCGCCGCCGGCAAGCGCGCGGTCGAACAAATCGCGACCGGTGGAGCGGCCCGGCGCCGAGGCGAGAACATTCCGCGACCGATGAAAGAGCCGCTGCGCATATTCGAGCGCGCGCAATTCGGCTGCGGGATCGATGTGGACGTTTGAATCGGTCCCAATTCCGAACGCGCCGCCTCGCGCGAGATAGGCCTCGGCTGGAAACACGCCGTCGCCCAGATTGGCCTCGGTGATCGGGCAGAGGCCTGCTACGGCGCCGCTTTGCGCAAGCCGATCCGTTTCGGCAGGCGTAAGATGCGTGGCGTGGACGAGGCACCAGCGCCGGTCGACGGACGCATTGTCCAGCAGCCATTCGACAGGCCGCGCACCGGACCACGCGACACAATCTTCGACTTCCCTGACCTGCTCTGCGGCGTGAATGTGGAGTGGTCCCCCTGGCACAAGCGATGCAACGCGCGACAGCTCATTTGGTGTCACGGCCCGCAGACTATGCGGCGCAATTCCCAGTCCGGCATCGTCCAAATGACCGATGGCCTTCCTGCTCGCTTCCACCAACCGGCCAAATCGATCAACGTCGTTGAGAAAGCGGCGTTGTCCCGAGACAGGCGGCGCGCCGCCGAAATTGGCGTGTGCATAAAAGACGGGCAGCAAAGTGAGCCCGATTCCCGTCTCGCTCGCGGCTGCGGCGATGCGTTCGGCAAGTTCGGCGATATTGGCGTAGGGCGAGCCGGACGAATCGTGATGCAGATAGTGAAACTCGCCCACCCGCGTAACCCCGCGCTCGAGCATCTCGACATAGGCCTGCGCCGCGATCGCTTCGATATCTTCGGGCGTGAGTCGGTCAAGGAAGCGGTACATCACCTCGCGCCAGGTCCAGAAATTGTCGTTCTCGGGCCCGCGAATTTCGGCCAGCCCCGCCATGCCGCGCTGAAAGGCGTGACTATGGACGTTGCTCAAACCCGGGATGGCGATGGCGTGCCGTTCGTCGTCAGTCGCCGGCGCCACGCCGGTTTGCAGCTGCGAAATGACACCGCCCGCGACCGTAATGCGCACGCTGTCGGCCCAGCCTTGCGTCGTCAGCGCGGATTGGAACCACAGCGTCATCCGGCGTCCCGATTGCCAGCGTCTCTCGGCCGACATAAGAGACGTTCCTGGCGCTCCCGCCAAGCGGGCCGCACAGGATAAGATGCGCTTCGACCGAATCTGGCATAACGCCCGCCTCGCCACGCTCTCGCCGAGCAAACCCGGCCTCGGCGTGGTCGAAAACGGACTGATCGCGGCGACGGCCGGCCGAATCGCCTGGGCGGGTCCGGCTGCCGAGGCACCTATCGGATCGGATGCTCCGGAGCGGATCGACTGCGAAGGCCGCTGGATCACGCCCGGCCTGGTCGACTGTCACACCCATCTCGTTTTCGGCGGCGACCGTGCCCGGGAATTCGAACTCCGTCTCAAGGGTGCGACCTATGAAGACATTTCGCGTGCCGGCGGCGGAATCATTTCCACGGTAATGGCCACGCGTGCGGCCAGCGAGGAACTACTCGTCAACACAGCCCTGCCGCGCCTCGATGCGTTGATGGCGGAAGGCGCGACCACCGTCGAGATCAAGTCGGGCTATGGCCTCTCGCTCGAACACGAAAGAAAAATGCTCGCGGCCGCACGGACGCTCGGTCTTCGGCGC
>JBEKDC010000117.1:0-12307 GCA_050014535.1 Rhizomicrobium sp. | reverse complement strand
GCGCGCGAGACACTTCCCCCACTCGTGGGGGAGAAGGAATGTAGATTCAAACTGCTCGACGGTTTTGGTGCGACTCACATTCTCGCAGGAATTTCGATGCCCAACAGATCGAGCACCTTGCTGAGCGTGCGCAAGGTGAGTGCGCACAAGCCAAGCCGGGCCGCGCGCAACGCCGTGTCGCTTTCCGACATGATGTGATGCTCGGCATAGAAGCGGCTGAATTCCTGCGCCAGGGTGAACGCGTAGTCGCACAGGATGTTCGGCGCACGCTTGTTTTCCGCGCCTTCCATTGCGTCGGCGATCGACAGCAGCAGGAGAGCAAGCCGGCGTTCCTCGGGCGAGCGCACCACCGGCGCGGCCGACGCGTAACCTTCGGCTTCCGCCTTGCGCAGGATCGACTGGATGCGCACCGCGGCATATTGCAGATAGGGTCCCGTCTTGCCTTCAAACCGCGTAAAACGCGACAGGTCGAAAATGTAATTCGAGATGCGGTGGTTCGAGAGGTCGGCGAATTTGATCGCGGCGATGCCCACGACTTTGGCGATGGCCGCGCGCTCCTCGGCCGGATATTCCTCGGCGAGACCCTGTTCCGCGAGGCGCTTGCCGGCCTCGTCCGTCGCCATCGCGATCAGATCGTAAAGCTTCAATACGCCGCCTTCGCGCGTCTTGAACGGCTTGCCGTCGACGCCATTCATGGTGCCGAAGCCCGCATGTTCGAGCCCGGCATGACCGTTCAGTCCGGCCTTTCTTGAGGCGCGGAACACTTGTTCGAAATGTCCGTGCTGGCGCTGATCGACGACATAGAGAATGAAATCGGGGTTCTGCGTCTGAACGCGATCGACGATAGTCGCAAGGTCTGTCGTGCCGTAAAGCACCGCGCCGTCGGATTTGAGCAGGATGAGCGGCGGCATTTCCTTCTTGTCGCCGGGTTCCGCCACCGCAATGACGAGCGCGCCTTCGCTCATGACCGCGAGCCCGCGCGCCTTCAGGTCCTCGACCATCGGCGCGATCAAATGGTCGACTGCCGCCTCGCCTTTCCACAGATCGAAGTTCACGCCGAGGCTCGCATATTCGCGCGTCAGCCCATTTTCGGAGACACCGACAAAATGCTGCCACAACGCGCGATAACCGGGACGACCCGCCTGGAGCTCCGCCGTCGCCAGACGCGCCTCTTCCAGCCGCGCCGGATCGGCTTTGCACGCCGCGGACGCCGCAGGATAAAGCTCCTCAAGGTCCTCCATCGTCACCGGAGACTGGTCTGGATAGGGGCCGGAATAATTCGCGTCGAAATAGATCGGCGCCATGCCGCGATGATCTATTTCCGAGATGAGCTGGCCCATCTGCAGGCCCCAATCGCCCAGATGCACGTCGCTGACGACATGCCAGCCATTGGCGCGAAACAGCTTCTGCAGCGAATCCCCGATGATGGCCGAGCGCAGATGTCCCACATGCATGGGCTTGGCGACATTCGGACCGCCGAAATCGATCACGAGAGTCTTGCCCGCGCCGGTCTGAGGCGCGCCCAACCCGGCATCGCTCGCCATGGCGTCAAGCCGTTGGGCCAGCACGGAATCGGTGACGTCGAGATTGATGAATCCGGGCCCCGCGATTTCGACCTTCGCAAACAGCGGATCGGCCTTCAGTCGCGCCGCAATCTTCTCGGCGATGGCGCGCGGATTGGCTTTCGCGAGCTTCGCTGCCGCCAGCGCGCCGTTACACTGGAATTGTGCGAGATCGGGCCGGTCGGAAACATGGACTGCGCCAAACTCGTCGGCGAAGCCTTCGGCGGCGAAGGCGCGCCCGGCGCGCGCCGACAATTCCGCCGTCAGCGGAATCATTGGCCGTAATTTCCCTTTGTCCGGTTGTATTCGAGCTGCTCCTTGGTGATCTGAAGCCCGACAAGGATCTGATAGTCGTAGGGAAACTCGCCTCGCTTCGCGGTAAGGTCCGCCGACTTCACTTCGTCGGTAAACGTGACGGAGGCCTGCCCCGGCGCGAATGAGAGCGGGACGGTGTAAGCCTGCCGCGTCAGCACACGGTCGCTGCCTTCCGTAATGCCCACGAAATAGGGCACCGCATATTCAACCGCGTCGCCGGTCGGCGCGCGGGTGGCGCGAAACGTCACGGTGAGATCTGAATCGGCGGATCTTTTCTTCTTGTCGTAGTCGCATTTGCCCCCCACCTCGACGATTTGCACGGTGTAAAGCACGTTGGACGGGTCCGGCGACGTGCCCTGTCGGAAGACCGTCAGCGACGACGCGTCAAGGACGGCCGCCATGGTCGGACAATTGTCCGATTTGACGGTGTTGCAGCCGGCAAGAAGCGCGACACCGGCCGCAATGCCCGCAATACGATAAATGAGTTTGTGCATGATCGCTCAGAGTGAGTTGTGGGTGCCGTCGCAAAGGGGCTGATTTCCGGTCCGTTTGCAACCGCACATCCACACCGTGCCGGCTTCGGTGGGACTGTATTGGATGGGCGTGAACGGTCCCGCCTTGTGGCTTCCGTCGCAAAAGGGCTGTCGCTTCGACTGGCCGCAGGCGCACCACCAATAGGTCTTGCCTGCTTCCACGTCGACGCGGAATCCGGCGTGGTCATTCCCTTGCCTCCGCTTGACATTTCGGCTGCCGAAGTCGACTTGTCCAACCGGCGTCGAAGCGGCGCCGGACTGTAGCCAAGCGGACTGGGCATGGGAAGCGGAGCGGAGACCAAGCGGGCCGAAAAGCCGCAATTGACCCTTCTGCTGGCCGCGCCGCGCGGCTTCTGTGCCGGTGTGGACCGGGCTATCCGAATCGTCGAATTGGCCCTGCAGAAATACGGCTCTCCCGTCTATGTGCGTCACGAGATCGTGCACAACCGCGTCGTCGTCGAACGGCTCGAACAGCTCGGCGCGCGGTTCATCGAGGATCTGGATGAAGCCCCTGCCGGCGCGCGCGTGATCTTCTCCGCCCATGGCGTGCCGAAATCCGTGCCGGCCGAAGCACAGCGTCGCCAACTCTTCTATCTCGATGCGACCTGCCCGCTCGTTTCCAAAGTCCATGTCGAGGCCGAGCGGCATTTTCGCGCCGGCCACGAGATCGTGCTGATCGGTCATGCCGGGCATCCCGAAATCGAAGGCACGATCGGCCAATTGCCCGACGGCGCCATCGCATTGGTGGAAAATGCCGCCGATGCCGAGACGTTCCTACCGCGCGACCCCGGCAACCTCGCCTATATCACCCAGACGACACTCTCGGTGGACGACACCAGCGAGATCGTGAGCATTTTGCGCCGCCGTTTCCCTTTGATCGTCGGCCCCCACAAGGACGACATCTGCTACGCCACGACCAATCGCCAAGGCGCGATTAAGGCCATCTCGCCACGTGCCGATCTCGTTCTCGTCATCGGAGCGCCGAATTCCTCCAACTCGCGCCGCCTGGTCGAGGTGGCGATTCGCGCCGGCGCGAAAGACGCGGCGCTCATCCAGCGCGCGAGCGAGATCGACTGGTCGCTGCTGGAGGGTGTGGAAACTCTGGGGCTTTCGGCAGGGGCTTCCGCGCCGGAAATGCTGGTGGAAGACGTGATCGAATCCTTGCGCGAGCGTTACGACCTCAGAATCGAGGAAATTTCGGTGACACGCGAAGACGTCACATTCAACGTGCCGCGCGTTCTGGCCTCCTGAGTCCCGCATGGCCGTCTATACCGATGTCGCGTTCGAAGACCTCGAAAGCCTGCTCGCCGATTACGACATCGGCGCACCGCGCAGCTTCAAAGGCATCGCGGAGGGCGTGGAGAATTCCAACTTCCTGCTGCAGACCGATCGCGCCAATTTCATCCTCACGCTTTACGAAAAACGGGTCAGTGCGACGGACCTGCCGTTTTTCCTGGGGCTCATGGATCACCTCGCATCGCACGGCGTCGCCTGCCCGCTGCCGATGAAAAGCCGCTCCGGCGCGCAATGGGCCACGCTCAACGGCAGGCCTGCCGCGATCCTGACCTATCTCGACGGACTCTCTTTGCGGCGTCCGGAACCGCATCATTGCGCATCGGCGGGCGCGGCGCTGGCGGGGCTTCACGAGGCGGGAAAAGACTTCGCGCCGGCGCGCGCCAACGCACTGAGCGTGGCCGGATGGCGCAAGCTGGTCGAGACGACTCTTTCCGGCGCCGACGACGTCCAGCGCGGCTTGGCGGAGCTCATTTCATCGAGTTTGCGCGCGCTCGAAACATCCTGGCCGCGCGACCTTCCGTCCGGCGTCATTCACGCCGACCTGTTTCCCGACAATGTGCTGTTCATGAACGACAAGGTGTCCGGCCTGATCGATTTCTATTTCGCCTGCAACGATTTCTACGCCTACGATCTGGCCGTGATGCTCAACGCATGGTGTTTCGAGATCGACGGCGGCTACAACATCACCAAGGGACGGAGCCTGATCGCGGCCTATCGGCAGAAACGCGCGCTGAGTGCCGAAGAATGCGCGAGCCTCCCTCTGCTGGCGCAAGGCGCGGCATTGCGATTCCTGCTCACGCGCCTCGCCGACTGGCAGAACCGCGATCCGAACGCGCTCGTCCGGCCCAAGGATCCGCGCGATTTCGTCAAGCGGTTGCGATTTCATCTGCAGATCAGAAACGCCGCGGAGTACGGACTATGAGTACTGCGCGCGTGGATGTGTTCACCGACGGGGCCTGCTCGGGAAATCCCGGTCCGGGAGGCTGGGGCGCGATCCTGCGCTCGGGGGCGCACGAAAAAGAAATTTCCGGCGGCGAGCGCCTGACGACCAACAACCGCATGGAGCTCATGGCCGCCATCCGCGCGCTGGAGGCGTTGACGAAGCCTTCGGCCGTCGTGGTGCACACGGATTCGCGTTACGTGATGGACGGCATCACGCAATGGCTGCCGCGCTGGAAGAAGAACGGCTGGAAAACCTCCGACAAGAAGCCGGTCAAGAACGAGGATCTTTGGCGCGCGCTTGAATCAGAATGCGCGCGGCATCAGGTGACATGGCGCTGGGTCCGCGGCCACACCGGCCACCCCGAAAACGAACGCGCGGATGCACTGGCCAGAGGTGCGATCGGGGGGTAGCCGATTTCCCCTTCCGTCACGCGGCTAACGCCGCGTGCCACCTTCCCCCGAAAGGGGGAAGGCAAAAAAAGCAGAGCGCGCCAAACTTTTTCTAACCTTCACCCCTCGCGGGGGAAGGTGCCGAGCGAAGCGAGGCGGAAGGGGACCGCGAAAAAACTTTACAGCTGCTTCATCACATGATCGGCGCTCGATACCGCGAAGGCGCCGGGCTCTTCGATGTTCAGTTCCTTCACCACGCCGTTGTCGACGATCATCGAAAAGCGCTGGCTGCGTTTTCCCATGCCGAAGCGCGAGCCGTCGAATTCGAGGCCGAGCGCGCGGGTGAAATCGCCATTGCCGTCCGCCAGCATCAGGACCTTGTCTCCCGTATGCTGCTGCTCGCCCCATGCGCCCATCACGAATGCGTCATTGACGGAGACGCAGGCGATCGCATCGACACCCTTCGCCTTGATGTCGTCGGCATGCTGGACGAATCCCGGAAGGTGCTTCGCGGAACAGGTCGGCGTGAAGGCGCCGGGAAGCGCGAACACCACAACCTTCTTGCCGCTGAAAAGATCGTCCGTTTTCAAAGGCTGCGGCGCGCCGCCCTTCATCTGCATCAATGTCGCCGACGGAACCTTTTCACCAACTTTGATTGTCATATGTCTCTCCTGAGTATTCAGCCGGAGCGCTTGTAGCGCAGGCGAAGCGCCGCGAAAAGAGCCGTCCATGCATGCAAAAAGCAACGCCGTGCCGCGAATTGCGGACTGGCGGAGGCTACTGTCCATGCTATCGTGGCGCCATGGCTGGGTCGAAACCGAGCGTCCCCCCGGAAGGCGAAGCTCCTTCTGCAGGAAAGCGCGCGCCGAAAAAACCCCACACAATCGAGGGCGAAAGCTTTCTGGAAGGAAAGCTCCTGATCGCGCTCCCCGGCATGCCGGATCCGCGCTTTGAAAAAACCGTCATCTATATGTGCGCGCATTCCGGCGAAGGCGCGATGGGCATCATCATCAACAAGCCGGTGGAAGGTCTCAACTTCCCGGACCTGATGAAAAAACTGGAACTGGCGACGACGCCGCGCACGCCCAACATGCCCATACTCTATGGCGGCCCAGTCGAAACCGGCCGCGGCTTCGTTCTTCACAGCGGCGACTACGACAGCAACGACGCGACTTTGCCCGTCGCCGAAGACGTGTCGCTGACCACGACGGTGGAAATCCTGCGGGCCATGGCGGTAGGCAAAGGCCCGCGACGCGCCATCTTCGCGCTGGGCTATGCGGGCTGGGATCCCGGACAGATCGAAAACGAACTGCGCGGCAACGGGTGGGTCCATTGCGATGCGGACGCGGACCTTCTGTTCGATCCGAAGTTCGACGGCAAATGGGCGTCGGCGCTGCGCAAGATCGGAATCGATGCGTCGACCCTGTCAGCCCACGCCGGACATGCCTGACGCAGGTTTGGCTGTCATCCGGCAATGGCGCGCGATGTAGTTGAGCGCTTCGGCGCGCGGCAAGGGCTGGCTGTAGTAGAAGCCTTGCGCGAATTCGCAGCCCAGATCCCTGAGCCTCGCGACATCGTGCGCATTCTCGACGCCTTCGACGACGACCACACGGCCAAGTTCGTGCGCCAGATTGACGATCGACCCCAGGATGACCGCCCCGTCGCCGTCTTCATGCGAACTGCCGTGCAGCGCGAGAAAGCTGCGGTCGATCTTCACGGTGTCGAACGGAATGTCCTTGAGCTGGCTGAGGCTTGAAAGACCGGTGCCGAAATCGTCGATGGCGAGGCCGGCGCCCGTCGCACGGATTTGCGCGAGTGCCGCAGGAACATCCGCGCCGGCGGAGACCGCCCCCTCAGTCACTTCGAGCTTCAAGGTTGACGGCACGATGCCGTTCTTCGCGAGCAGTTCGCCCAGGAATTGCGCGAAATCCTTGTCCTGCAATTGGCGGCGCGACAGGTTCACGCTCGCAAACAGGGGAGGATCGAGCGGAAAGAAGCGCTGCCAATGCGCAAGATCGTCGGCCGCGCGTTCGAGCGCGAAGCGGCCGAGTTCGACGATCAGGCCGGTCTCTTCAGAATGCGCAACGAAATCCGAAGGCGAAACCAAACCCTTTGTCGGATGGTGCCAGCGCAGAAGAGCCTCGAAGCCTGCGACGCTTCCGTCGGCAAGCCGCACGATGGGTTGATAGAAAATGTCGAGTTGTTCCTGCTCCAGCGCCTTGCGGAGTTCCGTCTCCAGCACGACCGGATCGCCCGGCGCGAGCGCTTCCATGGCTGCGGAATAAACCCGCGCGCAACTGCCGCCGGCGCGCTTGGCCTGGTTGAGCGCGAGCTCGGCGTTTTTCAGCAGCTCGAGCGAATCACGCGCGTCGCGGCCCGCCACCACGCCGGCGCTCGCAGGCGCAAAAATGTTGCGATTCTCATGCAGGATCGGCTCGCGACATACCTCCACCAACTCTGCGCCGATGGCCGCGGCGCCCGCTCCCGGCATCGGAAACACGAGCGCAAAGGCATCGCCGCGAACCCGGAACACCTCCGCGACGCCTTTGAAGCGCGCGATCAGCCGGTGCGCGAGGGACACGAGCATGGCATCGCCGCCTGCATCGCCAAGACTGGCATGGATGGATTTGAAACGATCGATGTCGAGAAGCGCGAAGGTCACACCGGAGAGTCGCGTGCCCAATTGCTCCAGCTCTTCCATCAACGCAACGCGATTGCCGAGGCCGGTAAGGGAGTCCCGGGTGGTGCGATCGATGGCGGCGGCTTCGGCTTCCTTGCGCGTGGTGACATCGGCCATCAGGCCCAGGCAGCGATCGGCCTCGGCGCCCGCACCCATCATCGTGGCCCGCAACTCGAACCACGGAAAGCGTCCGCTTTCGCTACGTACGCGCAATTCGATGCGGAATGCGATGCCGGGATGGCCGCGATAATCCGCGAGCGCTTCACGGTAGATGTCGCGATCTTCGGGATGGATGCGTTCGATCCAGGCGGTGTGCTTCAAGGTCTGCGCCGACTTGAAGCCGATGAGCACGGAGGCTTCGGACGACAACGCCACAATGTCAGTCTGCAAATCGAGATCGAAGACGCCCTGATGCGAGGCGCCGATCGCCTGAAGCGCCGCACTTGGGTGCGCGTCATTCGCCGCTTCGACATCCACGCTGCGCGAAGCGATTGCCGGGGTCGCGCGGCTCGCCGGCAAGATCGCGATTCCCTCTCCCGCCGCGATCGCGAGCGCGAGAAGAACCGCACCCGCCGCGGCGAATCCGCCGATGATCGCCGGCGCCGCGGGATTGTCCTGAAATCCGCCGAGGGCGGCGATCGCGGCGGCTGCCGCAACAAGTGCGAAGACGGCGGCGCTGGGCGCGGCCACGCGCGCCGCCTGCTGTCCCATCCGTCCGCTATGCACGAGATAAGCTGCGAGCGCGGCCGTTCCCGTCACGACTGCTATGCCGGTCAGGAGTGTGGCGCCAGGCAATCCGAGGAAGGCAAGAACGGCAATCCCCGAGAGCGCGATCAGGCCGCGGTTGAGCCAGAGCCGCCGGTTCGGCCAAAGGCCTTCGATGGGCGCGATGACATCGGCGAGGCGGATACCAGCTGCCAGCGCGAGGCCCGCAAGCATGGCCGAAAATCCGAACGGACCGCCCACAGACGTCGCCCAACCGGCATCGAACATGCCGGTCTCGCCCAACCTTGTCAGGAACACGAGACTCAACGTGAGCGCGGCCCAGCGGGGAGCCGGATGAGCCGTCATGACGGCCAGACCGATCGTGATCGCCGTCGCCGCAGCGATCAGTCCGGCGACCGCGGCAAAAAACACCGCCAGCTGCCGATTGTGCGAAACGAGCGCCGGCTCGGCCCAGGCGACAACCGAAGGCTGCGGATCGGCATAAGCGACTTGCAGCGCGAGCGTCGCCGACGTCGCAGGCGGAATCGTCACGCGAAAGGCATGGCGGCCGTCCGACCGGGCGTGCTCGACGATCACGTCGGCGTCCGAACTTGCGATGTTGAGGACGGCAGGACGCGCCGATGGCGGAAAGATTCGCAATCCCTCATTCGGCGGCTGCCCCGCAAGAATGATCCGGCTGACGGCGCGTTCTGAGGGGTTCGTAGCCGTCATCATGTACCAGACGGCCCCGCCCGCTTCTTTTGCCGAAGGTCCTCGCGATTCCGTCAACGCGTTCTTGAGTTCAAGAACGCCGTCGTCGCCGGCGAAATTGATCGTGCCGCCGCTGGCGCGCGACGCGCCGACCGGCGCCGCGACGGCGGCCGACATCAACGTCAGCAAGAGCGCAAGAACAAGCGTCAGAAGTCTCGGCACCACGGCTCCGAAAAGTTGCAAGGCAGCTGCGCGACTAACCTAGCCGCGTCTCATCGGCCAGCAAAGCGAACAGGACGTGATCCTGCCACTCGCCGTTGATCTGCAGATACCGACGCGCAAGCCCCTCCTCGCGAAATCCCGCCTTGGCGAGAAGACTCTTGGAGGGATCGTTGGACGGCAGGCATGCGGCCTCGATGCGATGCAACCCCAGGGTCTTAAAGATGAACGGAACGAGTGCGCGCACCGCATCGAACATATAGCCTTGTCGCGCGAAACGCTCCCCCACCCAATAGCCCAGTGCACAACATTGCGTGACGCCGCGCCGGACATTGGAGAGGGTGCAGCCGCCGATGAGCGCATCGTCGTCGCTGCGAAAGACAAAAAAGGCGTAAGCCGAATCGAGGCGCGTCTCGCGCTGATATTTCTTCAGGCGGCGGCGGAACGCGCCTTTTGTCAGTTCGTCGGCCGCCCAGGAGGGTTCCCAAGGCGCCAGGAACTCGCGACTCTCGCTGCGCAACCGCGACCAGGCAAAGAAATCCGGCACACGCGGATAGCGCAGATAGACGTTTTCGCCCCGGATGACGGGCTGCTGGCCTCCCGGGAACGTCAGTCCCCGCATGAACGCCATCGGCCCCGAATTCATTCGGCCGCGCGACGGGACAAACCCGCTCCAAAGCGGGCTGCAAAGGTCTCGTAGCTCTCGAGTCGCTTGACGGGACCGACAGCCGCCATCGCCGGACTGCCGCAGGACATCAGCCTCTCGCCGAACCGGCGCACCGCTTCGGCATCGACCGCATCGAGCTTCGCCGTCATTTCCTCGACCGAGAGAACGCGGCCATGGGCAAGAAGATTTGCCGCGATCTGTTCGGTGCGCGACGACGGACGTTCGAGGCCCATCAGCATCCCCGATTTCATCTGCGCCTTGGCGCGCGCGACTTCGACCTCGGTTGCCCCTTCCGCAAGGGCGGCCATTTCGCCCGCAATGACGGCGGAAATCTCGCCTGCTTCCGCTTCACCGGTGCCGGTATAGACGCCGATCATGCCGGTGTCGGTGGAGGCCTGCGCAAAAGCCTGGATCGAATAACAGAGCCCGCGTTTCTCGCGCGCTTCCTGGAACAGGCGCGACGACATTCCGCCGCCGAGCGCCGTTGCATAAACCTGCGCCGCATAGATGTCGGGATCGTCGCTCGCCACACCGGGAAATGCGTACGTCACATGGATCTGCTCGAGGTCTTCGTCGAAACGCTTGTCCGAACCGACGAAACGCGCCGGAATCGCCTGCGGTCCTGCACCCGCGCTCAATCCCGCGAATTGCTCTTCGACAAGCCGCACGATCGACGCATGATCGACGGCGCCCGATGCAATGAACGTCATGCCGCCGGCGCGATAATTCGCGCCCATATATTTGCGAAGATCGTCCTGCGTGAAGCTGCCGACAGTCTGCTCGTTTCCGAGGATCGGCCAGCCCATCGGCTGGTCGGGATAGACGGCTGCTTGCAGATGATCGAACACGATGTCGTCGGGCGTGTCCTGCGCCTGCCCCAGTTCCTGCAGCACGACCTGGCGCTCGCGCTCGAGTTCGCTCTGCTCGAAGGCCGGCGCCGTCAGGATGTCGGCGAGGATATCGATGCCGAGCGGCACATCGGCCTTGAGCACGCGCGCATGAAAGGCGGTTTGTTCGCGGCTCGTATACGCATTCAGAAAGCCGCCCACGGCTTCGATTTCGACGGCGATGTCGCGCGCGCTCCTGCGTTTGGTGCCTTTGAACGCCATGTGTTCGAGCATGTGGGAGACGCCCATGATGGGCGCCGTCTCGTGGCGTCCTCCACAATTCACCCACACCCCCATGGCCACGCTTTCCAGCTGCGGCATGGGATCGGTGACGATAGTCAAGCCATTGGAAAGTCTTGTGATTTCAATCTTCATGGATGCGCCAATCGGGCCTCGATAAAGGCGCGGACCCGGGCCCCGTCATGGGGCAGTACGGAAACGCGCTCCTCCCCCTCATAGAGGCCCTTGAGGCGCGGCGGCAAGGGGGGTGAAACGCCGGTCGCCCGAGCCACGGATTCCGGGAATTTTGCCGGGTGCGCGGTCGACAAAACGACCACCGGTCCCCTTGCGCCGGGCGCAATTTTGGCAGCCGCGACCAACCCCACAGCCGTGTGGGGGTCGACCAGTTGGCCCGTCCTTGTGTGGGTTTCGGCCATCATGGCCAGGGTTTCGGTATCATCACAGCTCTGGGCTTCGTAGCGGCTGTGGAGGTTCCGGAGAACCGCGGCTGGAATTTGGAGGGTTCGGGTTTGGGCAAATTCTCCCATCGCCTGCGCCGTCCAGACGGCATCGCGACCGGATGCCTCGAACAGCGCGCGTTCGAAATTGCTCCCGACCTGGATATCCATCGACGGGCTCAACGTCGCCTGCGCCGTACCGGACGCGTAGACACCCTCGTGGAGGGCGCGCGCGAGGATGTCGTTCGCATTGGTGGCGACGACGAGTTTTTCGACTCCAAGCCCCATCCGCATCGCGGCTTCGCCGGCGAACACATCGCCGAAATTACCCGTGGGCACAACGAAGACGGGCGCCGCGCGCAATTGCGCTGCCGCCGTGAAATAATAGACACACTGCGCCGCGATGCGCGCGAAATTGATGGAGTTGACGGCCGTCAGGTGAACGCGGCGCGCGAAATCCGTGTCGGCGAATAGATCTTTCACGATGGCCTGCGCGTCGTCGAAGCTGCCTTCGAGTGCAATGTTGTGCACATTCGTGTGGGCATCCGTCGTCATCTGCCGGCGCTGGACTTCGCTGACGCGCCCTTTCGGATGGATCACGAACACTTCGATATTCGGCAGGCCGCCGAGCGCCGCGATGGCCGCCGAACCCGTATCGCCGGAGGTTGCCGCGACAACGGTTGCCTTGGCGCCGCGTTTGTTCAGCGCGCGGGCAAACAATCG
>JBEKDC010000116.1:0-9900 GCA_050014535.1 Rhizomicrobium sp. | reverse complement strand
CCTCAACGCCATGGTCGACGAGGCGAATGTTTATACCCTGCGCAAGCCGGACAGCATCGCAGGAAACTGGGGCTCGAATGTCAAAGTCCAGATTCCCGACACCGGCATATCGATCGACGAACTTTCGCGTTTGCTGCATGGATGGTTGGGCCACGAGACGCATGTAAGCGGCGAAGTTTATCGCACCGCAGACGGCATTGCGCTCACTGTTCGTGTCGGCGCAAACCCGAGTCAAACATTCAAGGGCCGCGAAGCCGATCTCGATGCGTCGATGGACAAGGCGGCAAACGCGCTCCTCAAGGAGATACAGCCCTTCGTTTTTACGGATTTGCTGGCGCGGCGAGGAAATCTATCGGGTTCGTTCGGGCTCGCCCAAAAGCTTTCGGTTGTAGGATCAGCCGCAGATCGCGCGCTCGCCTATACCACTATGGCCAACATTTTGGTGATCCAAGGCAGGTTTCGCGAGTCGATTGCGCCTTACGCGCGCAGCATCGCGCTCGCGCCGGACGATACGATGCCGCTCTTCTTTGCCACCAACGCGGACGCTGCGCTCGACCACGGCGAAGCGTTTGCCGCGCACATTGCATCTTCGGTTCATCTGTTCGCGACCGCCTCGCTCGACGATTATCGCCCCGAAGCGCTCGCCAACCTCATCCCGAGTGCGCGATCCATGCTGGCGCAGACACAAGGCGATTTCGCCGAGGCCGTCCGCAACGACAGGATCGCCGAGACGATCAGCTTTTCTGACTATGACGTGCAGGGAGCGGCAGTGACCGTGTCGGATCTTGCCCGCGATCACGATGTCGAGGCCGCGCGCGCCATTCTGGCGGACCATCCGCAATATTCCGACGGTCAGGCAGTCATCTGGATAGTCGATGTCGAAGCGCAGTTGCCCGTCACTTTCGTCGATGCCGACATCGACGACTGGAAGGACGCGGCAGCGAGCCTTTCGAGCGCGGACCGCATGGCGTTGCAATCCGGCAGGGTGAACGATGCGCGTCGCTCGCTGATCTGGCCCTGGCTGGCCTTTGCTTGGGCCAAGACCGGCAACATCGCGAATGCCGAGGCGCTGGTGCGCATGACGCCGCTCGATTGCACCCGCTGCCTCGAGTTCCGTGGCCGCATCGCGGAACTGGGCGGCGATGATGCCGGCGCCGCGCGCTGGTTCGCACGCGCCGTTGCCGATGCGCCGTCGGAGCCGTTTGCAATGACTGATTGGGGGTCTATGCTGCTGCAGCGCGGTGACACTGATGGCGCGATCGCGAAGTTTCGACAGGCAAACGCGATCGGCCCGCATTTTGCCGATCCACTGGAAATGTGGGGCGAGGCGCTGGCCCGAAAAAATCGGTCCGATCTCGCGCTCGCGAAATTCGCGGAAGCCGACAAATACGCGCCGAACTGGGGACGCCTGCATCTCAAATGGGGCGAGGCACTTGCGTATCTCGGCAAACCGGGCGATGCCAAGACGCAATTCGCAATCGCTTCAGGACTCGATCTTTCTCCGGCCGACAGAACAACGCTCAAGAGATGGATGGCTGCACGTGACTGATGCCACGGTGGGTTCCTCGGGTCTCGCGCTGCCGAAGCTCCACCTTGATCGTCGGCGGCATCGGCCGATGCGCCAGGGTCATTGCCAATGCCTGCACGCTGGTGCCCAGTTCCAGCGAGCCGCATCCCTTGGCTGCCTTTCTCAAGATCGTTCTGTCGACCGCGGTCATGCTCGCGGTCGGGCTGCTTCTCTATTGGTTGGCCGCAAAGCGAAGAGAAGCCGCATCGACGAAGTCGGCGCCGAGCTTCCAATGAGCGAATACCCGGTTTCCAGGGTTAACGTGTGCTGTCCGCCGCGCCACAGTGGCGCCAAAAGCCGCAGCGCCTGGCTGGAATAAGGTACTTTCCCGGGGGAGCCAGTCGCGCACGAATAGATTATTGTTACAGTAGACTTGCCCGAATCAGGAAAGCGTTCCCAGTATCGTATGGATATCCTGACCGTTCGCCATTTGACGCGTTACCGCTACGCCAAGCCTGTGGCATTCGGCGAGCATCGCATGATGTTCCGGCCCCGCGAGAGCTTCGACCAGCATGTGCTGGAGTCGTCGCTGACGATCACGCCCAAGCCCATCGATGTGCGCTACATGCACGACGTGTTCGGCAATTGCATTGGCGTCGCGCGGTTTGCCACCAAGGCGAAAGAACTCGTCTTCGAGAGCATCAACCGGCTCGAGCATACGCCGGAGGATTCTTTGGACGATCCCACCTCGCCGGATCGCGGGCTCAATTCCTACCCTTTTGCCTACCACACCACCGACCTGCCGGACGTTCACAGCTCGATGCTGCGAGGCTATCCAGATCCCGATCGCATTCTTGCCAAGTGGAGCCGTCGGTTCCTGCAGGGCCTGCCGAAGGTCGACGCCGCCAATGTGCTCGCGGCGATAACCCACGGCATCCATAGCGAGCTCAAATATGTCGGCCGCTCGTCAGGGCCGCCGCAGACTCCGCTGGAGACGTTGCAACTGGGCAGGGGCACTTGCCGGGACTTCGCGGTGCTGATGATGGAGGCCGTGCGTTCGCTCGGTTTGGCCGTCCGCTTCGTATCGGGTTATCTCTACATCCCTGCCAGCGAGAATGTCGCATCGACCAGGCTGGGTGGCGGGAACACGCATGCCTGGGTGCGCGTTTTCCTTCCGAATGGCGGCTGGGCGGAATTCGACCCTACAAACGGCATTGTCGGCAACCGCGACCTCATCCGCGTTGCCGTGGTGCGCGATCCGGTCCAGGCTACGCCTCTGTCGGGAACGTGGGAGGGTGCGGCAGGCGACTATCTGGGCATGGACGTCGAAGTCCAGGTCACTGCCGAGCAATCTCCCGACGTTTCGCGCCGTCACGCGGGAGTATTTCGATCGTAGAAGGACAATTGAAAATTGCTGATCCGGGCCGGCTACAACATCGCATTCGAATGCACGGCCCCGACGCCGCTGTTGCTGATGGTCCATATCCGCCCCGAGCGACGCGCCGATCTGGTCGAACCCGAAACCTTCACGCTCTATCCTGAAATCCCCTACCGCATCTATACGGACAGTTTCGGCAATGTGTGCACGCGATTGGTGGCGCCGGTTGGGCGGCTTTCGCTGTGGAGCCGATTGCTGATCCGGGACAGCGGATTGCACGAGCAGATGCCCATCGGCGCGATTCAGCACGCGGTTGACGATTTGCCGAACGATGTCCTCGTTTATCTGCTGGGAAGCCGATATTGCGACACGCAGAAACTGTCGAATGTTGCGTGGTCTCTCTTCGGCCACATCGCGCCGGGGTGGCCTCGCGTAAAGGCCATACTCGATTACGCCCATGATCGGATCTCGTTCGGCTATCAGCATGCGCGTTCCGATCGCACCGCGGCCGAGGCGCATGAGGAGCGCCTCGGCGTGTGCCGCGATTTCGCACATCTGGCGATCACGCTTTGCCGCTGCATGAATATTCCGGCGCGTTATTGCTCGGGCTATCTCGGCGATATCGGCGTGCCCTACGACCCCAACCCGATGGATTTCAGCGCGTGGTTCGACGTCTATCTGGGAGGCGCGTGGCACCCGATGGATGCGCGCCACAATACGCCGCGCATCGGTCGAATCCTGATGGCGCAGGGACGCGACGCGACGGATGCCGCAATCAGCACCGCATTCGGCGCCTCCAATCTTGTCGAATTCACCGTGATCACGGACGAAGTGGTGACGGCCTAGAGCCCTTGTCGGCGTCCGAAACGATGTGTTCGGTCTGCTTCACCGTTTTCAGTTTCGGCGGGGAAGGCGCGATTTTTCGCCCGTCGGATTCCGCGAGCGATTTCTCCCACGCCGCGATCTGTTGCCAGGTTCCAATCTCGGATTGTATGGCCATCACTCACCGCCGGCAGATCATTTGTCGTGCAGCATCGGGCGTCCTTCATGCGCGATCAAGAGATCGTGCATGTCGTCGGCATGTTCCTCTTCGACGCGGAGAATTCCCTGCAGCATGGATTTCGTGCCCGGATCGTCATTTCCGAAATAGCGGACCAATTCGCGGTAGTGGTCGACAGCGATGCGTTCCGCGATCAAATTTTCCCTGATCATGTCGACGAGATTGGCGCCTTCCGCATATTGCGACGCCGAGCGGCTGAGCAGGCCCTCGGGATTGAAATTCGGCTTTCCGCCAAGCTGGTTGATGCGCTCGGCGACCTCCAACACATGTTCATGTTCCTCCTTGGCGTGCTCCGCGAATTCCGCCTTGACGCCGTCGCTGGAAATTCCGGATGCCGCGATGGAATGCATCGTGTAGCGCAGCACGCAGACGATTTCCGTGGCCAGCACATTTTGCAGGATTTCGATCGTTTTTTTGACGTCGCCGATATAGTTCGTCCCGATGGCGCCGTCCTCGAGGTGTTTGCGCGCACGCTCGCGCAAGGTCTTCACATCGGTGAGAAACGGCTTTTCCGTCGATTTCGCGTCCTGAGTGCCTTGCGCCACGATCAACTCCCATATGTGTCGGCAGAAATTCGAAAACCCCAATGCGCAGGCGCAACGACGCGCCCTCTCGCTGGCGTGCTGGTAACGCCAGAACAGGTAAAAAGTTCCCGGCGACCGAGTTTGCGGCCGCCAAGTTACGCTTGGGGGGTTCTGCGCGGCTGAAACGTCAAATCTTGTCGGGATTGACGGGGCAGTTCGAGCCATCTTCCAGGCAGGCGCAGCGATGGTCCATTTCCGACACGAGGCGCGCGAGATAGGCGTTCACCGTGTCGCGCACCAAATCGTGCCGGCTCAGCCCTTTTTTGACCGCGGCGATCCCGAGCCGTTCGAATTCGCACGGACTCATGCTGACGACGACCCGGCGCGGCTTGTCGGTCATCGGCGCGGGCTTCTGAATCGGAACCGGATGCTCCGTTGTGGGCGCCGCCAAATGCGCGAATTCCGATCCGGTCGCAAGCGACACGGGAATATCCCGCGCGGGCTCCCTCAGGGCAGGTAAGTCGGAAGTCCAGGCAACGGGGCGTTTGGCGCCGAATGACGGCGCGGCTTCGCCCTTTCGCGCCAGCAGGCCCGCAGTGATGGGGGCAAATTTTGCGTAGCTCAAAGGTGACTCCTCAGTGTTCCGCGGGACGATCCGTATTCCGTCGACCGAAGACATGCACGCGCTTGTCTTGTGCCCCGAAAGGCGGCGCGCCCGACACCATGCGCCGGTCGCCGCCAAAGCGTCGCTCGACTCCGTCCCATCCGCGCTCAATAACTGGCTGTGGCGCGGGCTCAACGATTTGGATCGGCGGCTCTCGAATGGGTTCCACCACCGGAGGAACTTCCGGCACGGCGGCGAGATCGGCGTCCGCGATCGCCGCCAATGGGCCGAGATCCAGATGGCGGAGACGGAATTCCGGCGCCAGGCTGGGATCCTTGGCAAGCCGCGCCAGGCGATCCTGCACATAGGTCCACAATTCGCGCACTTCTTTCGCCGATTGCGATTTCGGCACCACTTCGCCGACCGATCTGCCGTCCACCATGCTGGCTGCGAAGTCGACTCGATGGTGAATGATGACCGGTGCCACCGTCCCGTGCTGCGACAGCGCCACCGCGGCTTCTCCCGTGATTCGAGCGCGCGGCGTCGCGCCGTTGACGACGAAGATCAGAGGTTTTTCGTGACGTTCGGCGATATCGACCGTCGCGGCCACGGCGCGCAGATCGTGCGGACTCGGTCGCGTGGGGACGATCACGAGATCGGCATGCGCAACGACACGCGAAATCGAACTGGTGATCGCCGGCGGAGTGTCGATGACGGCGAGCCTGAAGCCGGCCTGGCTCAATTGCGCCAGTGCGTCGCTCAATTCGAGAAGTCCGACTTTGACAAAATGCGGCGTCGGCGCCGATCTCGAATTCCACCATTCGGACAGACTGCCCTGCGGGTCGCAGTCGATCAGCGCGACAGGACCCACACCCGCCTGCTCGGCTTCGACGGCCAGATGGCCGGAGAGCGTGGTCTTTCCTGAGCCACCCTTTTGCGACGCAAGGACGAGAACATACATGAGACCGCTCCGCACGATGCGTCAGGACTGAAGGGATTCCCCGGCCCGCGCGCCTGCCTCGACGATTGAGGCACAACACATCTTTGCGCGGCGTGAAACGGATCGCGCGCAATTGCATCGAGTTGAGGGACAGTTTTCGTCGAATTGTCTCAACGGTGGTCGATGCCGGGTCGCATTTGCGGCAAATATCCTTCGAATGCGAAGCGCGGCCTTAAACGGCCCTTAGAGTCATGCGCGCAAAGTGGCATCGAGCGCGATGGAGCGAATATCGAGCGATGTGAGGTCGAATATGAATCCGCTGTGGTACGTGGCCTATTTTGTCGTAATCGGTGGTGCAACCGTTGCCGCCCATGTCATCGGGTTGCGGCAAGGGCGCGCGACGCGAGTGACGACGCAGAGTGTACGCGAAAAGATCCAGCGCGTCTTCGACGGCGGCGCCTGCCAGGGTTACGAGAGACTGGACGCAATCGGGCGGCGCCTGCAGGATTCTCTGGGTGCTCATGGCGGCACGCATCAATTCACCATGGCGCAGCTGGACAGGACCCTGCACGATTCAAATCTCTCTTATCTGGAGTTGGGGAACACGATTGCCGATGCCGGCTCGTCCGGAGCCGAACTGCAGGATTCGCTGGCGCTGTTTTGCCGCAAATACAGCGAGCTTGTGCTGTTGCTCGGCGACGTCGCGCAGCAGACCGGTCACGGGATTGCGCCGGATGACGGTTTTCAGATCTGGGCGCGGAACGATCTGCTGTTTACCCGCGAACTCGGAAGATTGACAGCCGAGCCCGATTATCAGGCTTTGTTCAGGGCCGTGCGAGGCTTTTTCAATCGCGACGGATTTGCCGCCTCACATTCCCTCAAGAGCATTGCTTCATTGGACGGATGCGAAATCGTACCGCAAGGTTTGTCAGCGGCGGGAAACGATGACGTAGTCCGGGTCCGCTCCAGGGACCGGATCTCAGTTCACTAACGCCGAGTAAGAATCCGAAAAAAACGGAGAAACGCCGCTGCCGCCGATAAGATCGGCGGCAGCGATGTGTTGACCGCAGTGGATGCCCGGAAAAATTATGGCGCCCCAACTGCCGTAGCGACCGAGCCGAACGTGCCGGTCAGGTTCGTTCCGACAAGCTGAACCGCTGCGATAATCACCACGGCGATTCCCGCCGCGATCAACCCGTATTCGATAGCCGTTGCGCCGGATTCATTGCGTAAAAAGCGAATAAAAAGATTGCCCATTTTGGCCTCCACTTGCGGCACCCGGTCGATCCCGGTTCGCCGCGCAAATGCGCTCCACCACATTGAAACTTGAGGTTAGATTGCGTTGATTAATCCAAGCTAAATCGGAGAATTTTATCGATCTGCGTTTTGTTTCGTTGCAACACAGATTCGCGCAGTTGGGAAAAGTGCGGGAAATTGAATTTACCGATCGGAAACCAACCCGCGCAATTCCCGGCCGCGGCTGCCAGTGTCGACGAGACAGGCACGCCGAAGCGAAGCCGAACGGCCGCGGCAGGCGGCTGTTGCGAACTGCAAAAATTGGCGCAAACGGCATCTGGCGTATCTGCCGCGCGGCTTGATAGAATTTCGCCATCGAAGTCACGAGCATGGGTGGCGGGTGCGATTTACACGCAGAACGTTAGGACAGCTGATTGCCTCGGCGGGGGCGATGCTGCTGTCGGGCCGGCGCGCAGCGGTCGCGGAATACTGCGGCGCCTATGGCCTTCATATGACATCCGATGCGATGGTCGCGATGCGCGACGGTGTGCGGCTCGCGACCGACATTTATCGTCCCGCACGAAACGGAAAGCCCATGACCGGCAGATTTCCGGTCATTCTGGAGCGAACGCCTTACGGCAAGAGAGTCGTCAGCCGCTCCGAGCGCACGTCAACCGATCCCGTGCCCATGGGCCGCGCCGAGGTGGCGCGCTTTTTCGTCAGTCGCGGTTATGTGGTGATCTACCAGGACTGTCGCGGCCGTTATGGCTCCGAGGGCAAGTTCGTCAAATATCTGAGCGACGGTGCGGACGGCTTCGACACGTGCGACTGGATCGTGCGCCAGCCCTGGTGCGACGGCAAGATCGGCACGATGGGGCTCTCCTACGCGGCGCATACCCAAGGCGCGCTCGGTTGTGCCAATCCTCCCGGCATTGCGGCGATGTTCCTCGATAGCGGCGGCTTCGCCAATGCGTATCAAGGCGGAATACGTCAAGGAGGAGCGTTCGAGCTTAAGCAGGTCACCTGGGCCTATTCCAATGCGCTGGAGAGTCCCGAAGTCGCGAACGATCCGCCCCGGCTCGCGGCAATGAAGGCGATCGACATCAAGGCGTGGTTCGCGCGCCTGCCGTGGAAGAAGGGACAATCGCCGCTCAGGCTCGCGCCGGAATACGAGGATTATCTGTTCGATCAGTGGCAGCACGGCGTTTTCGACGATTACTGGAAGCAAATGGGTATCTATGCCGAAGGATTTTACGACCGGTTCAGCGATGCGCCGATGGTGCACATGTCCGCCTGGTACGATCCTTATCCGCGGACGGCGACGACGAATTACATCGGCCTGTCGCGGCGCAAGAAAAGTCCGGTACGCCTGATCCTCGGGCCGTGGACTCATGGCGACCGCTCGATCACCTATGCCGGCGACGTCGATTTCGGCCCGGCTGCCACGTTGGACGGCAATCTCGCGAAGGATTATCTGACCTTGCGGCTGCGCTGGTTCGATTGCTGGCTGAAAGGCGCGGACAACGGCGTGGTGCAGGAACCGGCTGTGCATCTGTTCGTCATGGGAGGCGGCAGCGGCCTCAGGAACGCGGACGGGCGCCTCGATCATGGCGGATATTGGCGGACCGAACGCGACTGGCCAATCCCCGATGCGCGCGCCACGCCTTACTACCTGCACGGAGACGGCCGCCTGTCTCCTGAATTGCCTGCGTCCGATGCGGCGGCGCTGACATACAAATTCGATCCTGCGCGACCCGTACCGACCATCGGCGGCACCGTGACGTCGGGTAAGCCCGTCATGGTGGGAGGCGCGTTCGATCAGCGCGAGGGTCCGCAATTCTTCGGCTCGCGCGCGCCTTTCAAACCGCTCGCGTCGCGGCCCGACGCGCTCGTGTTCCAGACGGAACCGCTGGAGGAGGATGTTGAAGTGACCGGGCCTATCGTCGCGCGTTTGCATGTGGCATCGGACCGGCCGGACACCGATTTCACGATCAAGCTGATCGACGTCTATCCGCCGAATGACTCTTATCCGGAAGGTTTCGCCATGAACGTCACGGACGGGATCCTGCGGGCGCGGTATCGCAATTCCTGGGAGAAGCCCGACCCGCTTGTTGCCGGTGAAATTGCGGCGGTCGAAGTGAGCGCGTTTCCCACTTCCAATCTGTTCAAGCGCGGTCACCGCATCCGGATCGATATTTCCTCCAGCAATTTTCCCCATTTCGATGTGAACCCGAACACGGGTGCGCCGGAGGGAAGCGCCGGCGAGCGCGTCGTGGCGCAGAACACGCTCTTCGTCGACAGAACGAGACCGTCGCACGTCATCCTGCCGATCATTCCGGCGCGGACGTGAGCAAGCCATCGATTCCTGCATCGCCGCTCGACACGCTCGATGTCTGGCTGGGCGTCGATCTCGCCGGCCGCACCGGATGGACATACGGATTTACGCCGTCAGACATTGCCGAACTCGTGGCGGCGCAAACACGGGCGGCTGGGAAAGATTATCGGCGCTGGACGCGCGACGACTTCGTTTTGCCCACGCTTTCGCCGAAGATCGAATCCTGGATGCGCGAGCTCGACCGCGGACGCGGATTCATGCTGCTGCGCGGATTTCCGGTCGCGCGCCATTCGCTTGAGGTTTGCACGGCGATCTA
>JBEKDC010000115.1:0-18931 GCA_050014535.1 Rhizomicrobium sp. | reverse complement strand
CTGCTGGCCTTGATGCTTTCCTCGGCGGCGACCCTGATCCTGCCTGCGGTCCTCCGCCAGGTCATGGACCACGGCTTCAATGCGGCCGATGCGGGTCGTCTCAAGCTCTATTTCATACCGTTCCTGCTGGTCGCTGCGATCTTCGCCTGCTCGTCGGCGACGCGCTTTTATTTCGTCACCTGGCTGGGCGAGCGGGTGATAGCCGACATCCGCAAGGCCGTGTTCGATCATGTGATCGGTCTCACGCCGGCGTTCTTCGAGGTGACCCGCACGGGCGAAGTACTGTCGCGTCTCACGGCGGATACGACGCTCATCCAGACCGTCGTCGGATCGTCTGTATCCGTTGCCATGCGCAACGCCGTCATGTTCGTGGGCGGACTCGCGTTGATGTTCGCCACAAGCCTGAAGCTGTCGGCTCTGGTTCTCGGAGCTGTTTTTCTGGTGATGATTCCGCTCATCGCGTTCGGACGCTGGGTGCGCGCCTTGAGCCGCCGCAGCCAGGATCGCATCGCCGACACCAGCGCGCGCGCAAGCGAAACGCTCAACGCCGTGCAAACAGTGCAAGCCTTCACGCATGAGAATCTCGACCGCAAATTGTTCGGCGGCGCGGTGGAGCTGTCGTTCGACGTGGCAATTTTGCGGACGCGTGCCCGCGCGGTCATGACTGCCGCGGTGATGTTTGGGGCATTTGCCAGCATCATCTGCGTATTGTGGGTCGGCGCGGTCGATGTGGTGAGCCACGTCATGACCGGCGGTCAACTCGTTCAATTTCTGTTTTACGCCGTCATTGTCGCGGGCGGCGTGGGCGCGCTCAGCGAAACCTGGGGCGATCTTCAGCGTGCGGCCGGCGCCTCCGAGCGCCTGATGGAATTGCTGCATGTCGAACCTGCCGTGCCGGTTCCCGCCAATCCGCGCGTTCTGCCGCGTCCCGCGCGAGGCACCGTTTCGTTCCGGAACGTCGGATTTCGCTATCCCTCGCGGCCGGATGCGCCGGCCCTCAACGGATTCTCGTTCGACGTCGCACCTGGCGAAGCGATTGCGCTGGTGGGGCCGTCCGGCGCCGGCAAGTCGACCGTGTTCCAGCTTTTGCTGCGATTTTACGCGCCGCAAAGCGGTGAAATCCTGTTCGACGGCGTCGATATCGCCGATCTCGATCCGGCCGATTTGCGCCGCAACATCGCACTGGTGGCGCAGGATCCTGCGATCTTCTCGGGCACGATTGCCGACAATATCCGCTACGGACGGCCCGATGCGAGCGACGACGAAGTTCGCCGCGCGGCCGAGGCTGCCGCAGCCGCCGAGTTCATCGAGCGCCTCCCGGGCACCTATGGCGCGCTTGTCGGCGAGCGCGGCACGACATTGTCGGGAGGACAGCGCCAGCGCATTGCGATCGCGCGCGCGATCCTGCGCGATGCGCCGCTGCTGTTGCTCGACGAAGCGACGAGTGCTCTCGATGCCGAAAACGAACAGCTCGTGCAGACAGGCCTCAACAACCTGATGGCCGGGCGTACGACCATCGTGATCGCGCATCGCCTTGCCACCATCCAGCGCCTGAAGCGCATCGTGGTGATGGATCAGGGCCGCATCGTGGGCGAGGGCAGCCATGCCGAGCTTGTGGCGCGCGGCGGACTTTATGCGCGGCTCGCCTCGTTGCAATTCACCAGCGGAATGGCGCTGGCCGGCTGAAGCCTCCGCGCAACCCGAGGGTTCGAAACGAAAAGGGCGCCGGAGGGCGCCCTTCGCAGTCGTTGAGGGAGGGTAACGTTAAGCCGCCACTTCCTCGGCCGGATCGCGCAGCACATAGCCGCGGCCCCAGACGGTCTCGATGTAATTGTCGCCGTTGGTCGCCGCCGCGAGCTTCTTGCGCAGCTTGCAGATGAACACGTCGATGATCTTGAGTTCGGGTTCGTCCATGCCGCCATAGAGATGATTGAGGAACATCTCCTTGGTGAGGGTCGTGCCCTTGCGGAGCGAGAGCAGCTCCAGCATCTGATATTCCTTGCCGGTCAGGTGCACGCGGCTGCCGTCGACTTCGACCGTCTTGGCGTCGAGATTGACGGTCAGCTTGCCGGTCGTGATGACGGACTGCGAATGTCCCTTGGAGCGGCGAACCACGGCCTGGATGCGGGCGACGAGTTCGTCCTTGTGGAAGGGGGCTTGGTCATATAGTCGTCGGCGCCGAAGCCGAGAGCCTTGACCTTCGCTTCCACGATCGCATTGCCCGACAGGATCAGCACCGGAGTCTGCACCTTCGCCAGGCGCAGCGACTTCAACACTTCGAAGCCGCTCATGTCCGGAAGCTGCAGGTCGAGCACGATGATGTCGTAATCGTAGAGCTTGCCGAGATCGATCCCTTCTTCCCCGAGATCGGTCGTATAGACGTTAAAGCCCTCCGAGCGGAGCATCAGCTCGATGCTGCGCGCCATGGCGCTGTCGTCTTCGATCAATAACACGCGCATGTTTCTCGAACCTCTTTCGCGACCGCCCGCCGGTCGTGGTTAACAAACATTGGGACGGTAAATCCAAATGGTTAACATCCGCTTTCTAACGGCCCCTGGGTTTACTCGCTACGAAGGCGGCTTAACCGAATGTGAGCGGACCAAGCCCATCTCATTGATTCGTCTCGTTAAGTTTACCGCCACTTAAATCCTTCCCTTCAAGATGCTCGCTGGAATCCCGTTGGGGGTTCGCAGTCAGGGACCTGGATGCGCGCGCTTCTCAAAGATATCGAGGCCGTTCCGGCACTCAGACGCTTCGGGCGGGTGGCCCGCATCGAAGGGCTGCTTGTCGAAGTGACGGGCGCTGCCGGAGCGATCAGCCTCGGCGGGCAGGTTAGGCTATCCTCCTCAAATGGCAAGCAAATCCCGTGTGAGGTGGTAGGATTCCGCGACGGACGGGCCCAAATCATGCCTTTGGGATCGCTGGACGGCGTCACGCTGGGGGCCCGGGCCGACTTCGACGACCGTGCGTCCTTGATCTATCCCTGCCGGAATTGGCTGGGCCGGGTGGTCGACGCCTATGGCCGCGTAGCCGACGGAAAGGGTCCTCTGGTGCAGGGTGCTGTCGGCTACCCCCTCAAGGCCTCGCCCCCGTCGGCCCATTCGAGAGCCCGGGTTGGAGGCAAACTCGATCTGGGCGTCAAGGCGCTCAATGCCTTCGTGACCTGCTGCAGAGGCCAGCGCATGGGTATTTTTGCGGGCTCGGGCGTCGGGAAATCGACCATCCTCGCAATGCTGGCGCGCAATACCGATGCGGATGCCATTGTCATCGGGCTTGTCGGCGAGCGCGGACGCGAACTCAAGGAATTCATCGAGGACGATCTGGGCCCCGAGGGTCTTCGCCGCAGCGTGGTCGTTGCCGCAACCTCGGACGAACCGGCGCTGGTGCGCCGTCAGGCCGCCTATGTCGCGACGGCCATCGCGGAACAACTTCGGGACCAAGGCTTGCATGTGCTGCTCCTGATGGACAGCGTGACCCGTTTCGCTATGGCACAACGTGAAGTCGGACTCTCGGCGGGCGAACCGCCGGCCACCAAGGGCTACACGCCCACGGTGTTTGCCGAGCTTCCGCGTCTGCTCGAACGCGCGGGTCCGGGCGTACAGGGAACCACCGGCTCGATCACCGGTCTCTACACGGTACTCGTCGAGGGCGACGATCATAACGAGCCGATCGCCGATGCGGTGCGCGGCATTCTGGACGGGCACATTGTTCTCGATCGCACAATTGCGGAGCGCGGCCGCTTTCCGGCCATCAACATTCTCAAATCGGTGTCGCGCGCGATGCCGAAATGCAATACCGAGGCGGAGCAGGCGATCGTTTCGCGCGCGCGCGTGCCTCTCGCGGTTTACGAAGACATGGCCGAGCTCATCCGGCTCGGCGCCTATAAAGCCGGCACGAATGCGGAAGTCGATGCCGCCATAAAAGTCTATCCGCAAATCGAGGCGTTTCTGTCCCAGAAGAAGGACGAGCGCGTCACTCTGGCTGAGGGTTATGCCGCGCTCGATCTCATATCGGGCGGCGGACAGGGAAGGGGTAATGCGTCATGAAACGGCGAGACACGTTGATGCGCCTGAAGCGCTTTCGGGTGGACGATCTCAAGCGGCGGATGACCACTCTTGACGGCATGCGCGCCGATGTCGAGCGCAAGCTCGCCGATCTCGAAGACAGCGTGGCGCGCGAACGCCACCGCGCCAACGATTCCGATATCGGCCGACTCGCATTTCCTTCGTTCCTGCGCTCGATCGACGTCCGTCGCGAGAATTTGCGCGCGACATTGAAGGAAATCGACCGCGAACGCGCGCAATGTCAGGGCGATCTCACGCACGCCTACCAGGATCTCAAGAGCCTCGAACTCGCGACCGAGCAGCAGGCCAAGCGGGTCGCGGACGTCGAAGCGCACAGAAGCCAATCGCGCATCGACGAAATGGCGATCGTCCGCCACCTGCGCAAGCACGCTCTCCGCCAAGTCTAGGGGTTTTCGGCGGCACGCGGATTCGTTACGGTCCTCCCGTTGCGTCGGGGGATATGCAATGTCGCTTTCCGAGAGAATATCGCCTTTGATCGGGCGTCTGGCGATCGCGTGGCTCTTTCTGGGCGAGGCGTGGTCGATGATCAATTCCTGGGACGGCACGGTCACGCTGCTGCAGATGAGGCATCTGCCCGCGGCGCCGTTGCTGCTCGTCATTGCGCTGGCCGTGATGATTCTGGGCGGCGTATCGATTGCGCTGGGTTATCACGCGCGCCACGGTGCCTTGCTGCTGTTCGGGTTCACCGTGATCGTATCGGTGACGATGCACGATTACTGGAAACTGAATGACGAGGCGGCCCGGCTGGCCGATTCCGAGATATTCATCCGCAACATGGCCATTGCAGGCGGATTATTGCTCCTCATGGGAATGGGCGCCGGACCCTTTGCGATCGACAATACCGGCGGCGGCGGCAAAAGGGGCCGCTGACGCGCAACTCCGCGTCCGAGCGTTAATTGCGATGCCGCCGGAAGTTCAGCGCAGAACGATCGACCGGATGAAATTCAGCACCCCGATGGCGACCGCAAATATGATCGCGTAAGCCAGCAGGATCGGGACCGTCACGGAATGGAGCGCAGCCCAATCGGCTTGCGGCATCCCCGACCAATTCGCGCCGCCTTTCGCCGTGGCCGCGGTATAAATCGTAGTCGCCAGACCGAATACAATCAGTGCGCCGACCGTTGCCGACACCAGCGATCCCGCGCCCTCGATCATGAACGCCGCCCCGATCGCGATCACTGCTATGATGACAAGCGTAATCCAGCCCGACGTCGTGATGATGCCGACGATTGAATGCCAAAGATCCATGATAACAGACATATTACCCCCTTAAGGTCCCCTGAATACGCCATGAAACGCCGCACCACCGATTCCTCGGGGCCAAAAGGGCGCTCCTGTCCGACAATGATACACGATTTCGTGCGGCTGCGGGAGATGGGGACTCTCGGGTTGGCGTCGCAGGGTAAACCGGCACAATTCAGGCAACGGTGTGGTTAACGCGCGCTGACCAGAGCCGGACGCGGCGCCGCGCGCGCGTGCAGCCGGGCGGCAATCGTCTCGATGGCGCGCGATGCCGGCGCCTGCGGATAAAGCTTCAGCAAATGGCTTTGTTGCCTCAGCGCCTCGACCGCGCGCGGATCGCGCGGCACGGGGCCCAGATATTCCAGCGTTGTCTTGAGAAAATTCCGGCAGGTGGACGTCAACGCATCTGCGGTGCGACGGGCTTCGGCGTCGTTGGCCGACATGTTGACCACGACAAAAGGCGGAGCGGTGAACGCGCGCATAAGGATTTTCACGAAAGCATAGGCATCGGTCAGCGAAGCGGGATCGGGTGTGAGTACGACAATCGTTTCGTCGGACGCGGCGGCGAAATGCATCAGGCTTGAGTCGACGCCGGCCCCGAGATCAAGCAGGACGCGGTCGTAATTGCGTTCGGCTTTGAGGCCGGCGACAAGATGGGCGGCATCCGTTTCGTCAAAGTCGGCCAGAGAGCCGGAACCCGAAGCCGCCGCCAGCAGGTCGAAACCGCCGCGCGCGGCAACACCACCCAATACGGGAACGGTCGCATCGCGCAATGCGCACGCATTCGCGAGCAGGCCGGGAAGGTTGCCGCCGGATTCCAGCCCCAGATGAACAGAAGTGTTCGAAAGTCCGAGATCGGCGTCGCACAACAGAACGCGTTCGCCTTCATGCGACAGCGCATAGGCAAGGCTTACGGCGATCAACGTCTTCCCGGTCCCACCTTTGCCGGAACCGATCGCCGTCAGACGCGGGGCATGACGAGTGATCATTGTGCGCTCCCGCGGTCGGCGCTGCCGGTGTTGGTTTCGATCAGAAGTCTTGCCAGCGACAACGGTGTCAGTGTTTCAAGCCCACCCGCGACGAAAGGCGAGCGGGTGACATGGGCGAGATCTGCGCCTTGTGTGGCTGCGGCAAGCACTGCGCCAGCGCGACGGGCCAGATCGAGTCCGGTCACGATCGTCCGCTTTACACCCAGTGTGACGAGCGCGGCCGAGACCTCGGCGATCTCCTCGGCATCGTTGGTTGCCGTGACGACGCCGACGGCCTCGACACCTTCGATGCGCGCGAGCGCGGCATAGGCCGTTCGTGCCTTTGCATTTCGTGGGTCGAAACCGGCCGTGTCGATGACGGACAAAATGTTCTTCGACGCTGAGCCGCCGATTGCGGTTGCGAGTGCGTCCGCAGTTTCGGCAATGACGAGCCGGGCGCCGACATGTTTCGCAAAAGTCTCGAGACGCGCAATGGCGCCGGCGCCCGCGACGTCGCCGGCGATCAGTTCGACCTCGCGTCCGGACAGGCGGGCATGCGCACCAATCTTCGCGGCGACAGCCGTCTTTCCCGCGCCCGGCGGGCCCGCAAGCAGGAGGGCTTTGGCGTTTTCGATATCGAGCGGGTTTGTCCGCATGCGTTTGTCGAGCGCGCAGGCCAGCGCCAGGGTCATGTCGGCCAGGCCGCTTTTTTCCGCCGCTTCCGCCAACACATGCGCCAGCCCGTCGGGAACGCGATGGGCGCGCAACAGCGTCAGAAGCTCCGCCCGGTTGAAGCCGATGGCATTCGGCGCGGCAGGGCAGCGTTCGCCGCGCAGACGGCGGATCAGGCCCTCGCGATAGCTGGTTTCGAAATTGGGAGAAACGGACGGCGGGTTCAACGCGGCGGCAAGTTCGCGCGCCACCGTTTCGACCCCGGCTTCGCTTTCTTCCGAGTCGAGTGCGGCGCGCACCATAATGCCGCCGCCCTTGGCGCGTTCGCTGGCCACGATGACGGCTTCGGGCCCCATCTCGTTGCGCACATTGGCGAGCGCTTCGCGCATGTCTTTGGCAAGAAAGGTGCGCAGTTGCATCGCGCTACACCTGACCCAGCGTGCGCAACCGCACGGTGGCGTGGATTTCGTTCTGCGACATCACGACGGTTTGTGCGCGGAAGCGCTCCACGATGGAGCGCACGAATGGACGCACTTGCGGGCTCGTGAGCAGCACGGGCACGTCGCCCTTCTGCGCGGCTGCATCGAAACGCTCGCGCATGCTCTGGATAAATTGCTGGAGCTGCGAAGGCGCCATCGCGAGCTGGCGGTCTTCGCCCTGTCCCACGATGGATTCTGCGAACGCCTGTTCCCAGGTGGGCGACAGCGCGATGAGCGGAAGATAGCCGCCCGGCGCCATATATTGATGACAGATCTGCCGCGAAAGCCGCGCCCGCACATGCTCCGTGATGTAAAGCGCGTTCTTGGTGTGACCGACCGCTTCGGCAATGCCTTCCAAAATCGCGGCGAGATCGCGGATCGAGACTCTCTCGGCCAGCAATGTCTGCAATACGCGCTGGACACCGGTAACCGAGATCTGCGACGGAATCAGTTCTTCCACCAGCTTCTTCTGTTCCGCCGGCAGATCGTCGAGCAGCTTCTTCGTCTCCGAATAGGAAAGCAGCTCCGACATGTTGTTTTTAAGCACCTCGGTCAGATGCGTCGTCAGGACCGTGCCCGGATCGACCACGGTGTAGCCGCGGAACGATGCTTCCTCGCGCAGGGTCTGCGCGACCCATGTCGCAGGCAGGCCGAAGGCAGGTTCCGTCGTATGCGTGCCCGGCAATTCGATTGTTGCGCCTTTCGGATCCATGACCAGCAGGCTGCCGGGGAACAATTCGCCCCGTCCGGACTCGACCTCTTTGACGCGGATGCAATATTCGTTGGCGCCCAGCTGCATGTTGTCGAGGATGCGCACCGAGGGCATCACGAAACCCATTTCCTGCGCCAGCTGGCGGCGCAGCGCCTTGATCTGGTCGGTGATGCGGTGGCCCTTGACGTCGTTGATGAGCGGCAGAAGCGCGTAGCCGAGTTCGACGCGAAGAAGATCGAGCGCGAGCGCCGTCGATATCGGCTCTTCCTTGGGCGCGGAATCCGCCTGGGACTTCGCTTCCTGCTTCTGAATTGAGACGAGCGCGTCTTCCTTTTTCTTGTAGGCAAACCACGCCAGCGCGCCGATGCCGGCCGCAAGGCCCGCGAACACGAAGGTCGGCATGCCGGGCAGCACCGACATGACACCCATCACGGCCGAGGCCATGCCGAGCGCCTGTGGATAGAACGACAATTGACTCATGAGCGCCTTGTCGGTCGAACCTTCGACGCCGGCCTTCGAGACCATCAGGCCCGCGGCGGTGGAGACGATGAGCGCCGGCATCTGGGTGACGAGGCCGTCGCCGACCGTCAGCAGCGTGAAAGTCTGCGTGGCGTCGCCGAAACTCATGCCCTTCTGGGCCACGGCAATGATGATGCCGCCGACGACGTTGATCGCCACGATCATCAGGCCGGCAATCGCGTCGCCGCGCACGAACTTCGAAGCGCCGTCCATGGCGCCGAAGAAATTCGATTCCTCTTCCAGACGCTTGCGGCGGAGACGGGCTTCCTTTTCATCGATGAGCCCCGACGACAGATCGGCGTCCACGGCCATCTGCTTGCCGGGCATGGCATCGAGCGTGAAACGCGCCGCCACTTCCGCGATGCGGCCGGAACCTTTCGTGATGACGACGAAATTCACGATCACGAGGATCGCGAACACGATCAGTCCGATCACGAAATTGCCCTGCATGATCAGCTTGCCGAAGGCCTGGATCACGAGACCAGAAGCCGCGGTGCCCTCATTGCCGTGGCCGAGAATGAGGCGCGTCGAGGCGAGATTGAGCGCCAGCCGCATCATCGTGGTGATGAGCAGGATGGTCGGAAAGGCGCTGAATTCGAGCGGTTTGCGAATGAACACCGCCGTCATCAGAATGAGAATCGCAAAAGACAGAGAAAACGCCAGGCAGACGTCGAGCAGCCATGGCGGAAGCGGAAGCAGCAGGACGACCAGGATCGCCATGATGCCGATGGCGAGCGCAAGGTCGCTGCGCTTCAGGTAACTCGCGATCGCGGACGGGTTGACGCCGAAATATGTGCCGGTGCCGGGCAACGCCGCGATGTCTGTGGCTTCGGCCATTTAGGGCTCGTGCTCTCTGCTGTCGGCTCTAGCCTGCGAGCCGCGTTTCGCCGTGCTGCGCAACCTGCAGCCCGGCCTGCGTGTATTCGCGCAATTTGTTGCGAAGCGTGCGGATCGAGATGCCGAGAATGTTGGCGGCATGCGTGCGATTGCCCAGGCAATGATCGAGCGTATCGAGAATGAGATCGCGCTCGACATCGGCAACCGTGCGGCCGACGAGACCGCGTGTGGCGGCCGCGGCGGTTTCGACCGCGGTCTTCACCGTGCCCGGCATGTCGGGCGTGCGCGAAGTACCCACCAGCGTGCCGTCGGGCAGGCGGATGGCCTCGGGCATGATCTCCGAACCGGAAGACAGTAGAACCGCGCGATGAACCGTGTTCTCGAGTTCGCGCACGTTGCCGCGCCAGGGATGGGAAATGAGCAGGCGCTCGGTTTCGGGCGCGATGGGCCTGAACGGCACGCCGTTGGCCTCGGCATATTTGTGCGCGAAGTGGCGCGCCAGCGCGAGGATGTCCCGCGGCCTTTCGCGCAAGGCGGGCAGGCGCAGATTGACGACGTTCAAACGATAGAACAGGTCCTCGCGGAAGGTGCCGCGCTTGGCCGCATCGGCAAGGTCGCGGTTCGAGGTCGCGATGATGCGGATGTTGATTTTGACCGGCTTGGTGCCGCCCACGCGATCGATCTCGCGCTCCTGGATGGCGCGCAGCAGTTTTGCCTGCAGGCGCACGTCCATTTCGCTGATTTCGTCGAGCAGCAACGTACCGCCGTCGGCTTCCTCGAATTTGCCGACGCGACGCGCGATGGCGCCGGTGAACGCGCCTTTCTCATGGCCGAACAATTCGGATTCGAGCAGGTTGTCCGGAATGGCGGCGCAATTGACGGAGATGAACGGCTTGTCGGACCGCGACGACTTCCTGTGCACATAGCGTGCGAGCACTTCCTTGCCGGTGCCCGACTCGCCCGTGATCAGGATCGAAGCTTCGCTGCCCGCGACCTGGTCGGCGAGCGCGATCACCGCGCCCATCGCTTCGTCTTCATAGATGAGCTGGTGGCTCTCGTCGGCAACGGCAGCGAGAACGGCCGCGATCAGTTCGGGATCCGGCGGCAAAGGCAGATATTCCTTGGCGCCGGCCCTGATGGCGTCGACCGCGCGCCGCGCGTCTGTTCCGACGCCGCAGGCGACGACCGGAGTGCAGATGCGTTCCGTGGCGAGCGCGCGAACGAGCCGCCCGATATCGAGCGTCACATCGCACAGCACGAGGTCGGCCCCGCGTCCGGCACGCAACTCGGCGAGCGCCTGTTCGAGATCGTTCGCATGGGTAACTTTCGCCCCGCGATCCATTGCGATCTTGGTTGCCGCGCCGATCTGGCCCTGCAAACTGCCGACGATGAGTAGACGCATGATCTTATTCCTTCAGGTAATTGCCGCCCGGTCCTAAGATTGACCGGCTTTGATGATTTCCGTCATGGTCACGCCGAGGCGTTCTTCGACCAGCACCACTTCGCCGCGCGCGACCAGACGGTCGTTCACATAGATGTCGATCGCTTCGCCGACCTTGCGGTCGAGTTCGACGATCGTTCCCCGCCCGAGCTTCAGGAGCTCGCTCACTTCCATCGACGATTTGCCCAGCACGGCGGAAACCGTGACCGGCACATCGAACACGGCCTCGAGATCGGACGCGCTGCGTTTGACATCCGCGTCGGACGCCGCGCCGACTTTCAGCAATGCCGGCCCGGTTGCACGATCCTGGGCCAGGTCCGGCAATTCGACTTCGTCGTTGCCCGCCATCGTCTAAACCTCCGTCGCCGGGCGCACTTCCGCATTGCGGAAATGGCGCGCCATCAATTCATCCAGGGCCGCGTCGATCGCGGCTTCCGCTCGTTCTGCACCGCCGCCCCGCCACTCGACGCGACAATCCGCACCCTTGAGTGCTGCGTCGGGAGAAATCTGCACGCGGCCTTCGTAACCTTCTTCATGCGCAATCTGGGCGATGTGCGGAGCAAGCGCCTCGGCGACCGCAGGCGCGGTTCGCAACAAAATTCTGGGCTCGCCGATCGCCTGATGCATCGCATCGCGCAACGCGGCCTCGACTTCGCCGCTGGGGAAGGCCGCGACGGCCGCGCGCGCAACCTTGCGCGCGACGGCAAAGGCAACCTCGGCGGACTGCGCGCGGATGACTTCCACGTGGCGGGCCGTCTTTGCGAGCGCGTTGTCGATCGCAACCTTGACATCGCGCGCCGCCACCTCGAGAGCTTCGAGCGCGCGAACTTCTCCCGCCTTCATGCCCGCGGCGTGCGCGTCTGCGCACAATTTGTCGATCTCCCCTTCCGTCAACGACCGTCGCTGGCGGGCCTTCGCGGCATCGGAGGCGACGTCGCGCTTGTCGGCGAAGACGGTGTCGAAGGTGAATCTGGTCGCGTTCATCGGGGGGCCATCGCCATCAGTAGATGAGCTCATCTTCGCCCTGCTTGCTGGCGATCATGATTTCGCCCTTGTTGGCGAGGTCCTTGGCGACGTTGACCATGCGCATCTGCGCTTCGTCCACGTCCTTCAGGCGCACAGGCCCCATCGCTTCCATGTCTTCGCGCAGGATCTTGCCCGCGCGCTCCGACATATTGGAGAAGAACACGTCGCGCAGCGTGTCGGTCGCGCCTTTGAGCGCAAGGCCGAGCTTGTCCTTCTCGATGTGACGCAGAAGCGTCTGGATCGAGCCGGGATCGAGCTTGCCCAGATCCTCGAAGGTGAACATCAGCGCCTTGATGCGCTCGGCCGAGTCGCGACTGCGCTCTTCGAGCGCTGTGAGAAAGCGGCTTTCCGTCTGGCGGTCGAAATTGTTGAAGATTTCGGCCATGTGCTCGTGCGAGTCGCGCTTGGCGGTGCGCGCGAGGTTCGACATGAACTCGACTCTGAGCGTGCGCTCGACCTTGTCGAGAATATCCTTCTGCACGGATTCCATGCGCAGCATGCGCTGCACCACTTCGAGCGCGAATTCTTCGGGCAGCGCACCCAGCACGCGCGCGGAATGCTCCGGCTTGATCTTCGAAAGCACGACCGCGACGGTCTGCGGATATTCGTTTTTGAGATAGTTGGCCAGAACCGTCTCGTTCACATTGGCGAGTTTGTCCCACATCGTGCGACCGGCCGGGCCGCGGATCTCTTCCATGATCTGCGAGACTTTGTCTTCCGGCATGAAGCGCGAGATCAGGCGCTCCGTGGATTCGTAGGATCCCATCAGGGATCCGGTGGCCGACATCTGCGAGACGAAATCGACTAACAGCTTTTCCACCAGGCTCGAGCTCACGGTGCCCAGCGTCGACATGATCTGCGAGATCTCCTTGACCTCGTCGTCGTCGAGCATTTTCCACACCTGCATCGCGTGCTCTTCGCCGAGCGCCAGCATCAGAACGGCCGAGCGTTCCGGACCGGTCAGGGCGCGGATGTCTTCCTTGGCTTGGGTTTTTGCGGAGCGGGACATGATTTATACCGGTTGATGGAGCCACGTCCGCAGGATCGCGAGCGCTTCTTCCGGGTGCGCCTGCACCACTTCGCCGACCTTGCGGATGGAGGATTCGCGCACTTGTCCTTCAATGCGCGTGATATCGATCATGCTCTCGGGCGCAGGCAGGGCACCCGTGCTCGCCGATTGCAGCGCGCCGCCCGATGGCATCTGGCCGGGAGCCGGAAGCTGGCCGGCGATCTGTTGCGGCGCGAGTTGGCGTTGACTGCCGCTCACCAGATTGGGCGCAAACATTCGCCCGATCAGCGGCCGCACGATGAAGAACCCGATCAGCAGCGCGGTGAGGGACAGAATCGCCACCTCGATGATCTTGAGCCAGTCGGACGAGTCGAGACCGAGCAGAGGCGTCGCGGCCGGGGTCGACGGACCCAGATCGACTTTTGCGAACGGCATGTTGACGACCTGAACCAGGTCGCCGCGCGTCTTGTCGTAGCCGATAGCGGATTTTACGAGCGCCTCGATCTGTTGCATCTCCTGCGCGGAACGGGGCTTGTAGTCGTCCTTGCCGCCGGCGCCCGACGAAACGCCGTCGACGGCAACGGCCACCGACAATTTCTTGATCTGTCCTCCGTCCTGCGTGCTGGTGCGAACGGTTTTGGAGATTTCGTAGTTGGTCGTTTCTTCGGTTCGCGTGCTGTTGGATTTCGGTGTCTCGCCCGCACCGCCTTGGGCCGCCTGCTGGCCGCCCGGCAACGCGCTGGCAACGGATACCGCGCCGTTGCTGCCGCTGCCCGCGTCGGACGAGTCCTGCTCGACGGTCTGGGTGGAGCGTACGACCTTGCTGTCGGGATCGTAGGTCTCCGCGGTTTCGCTCGTATGGTTGTAGTTCATGTCGGCCGCGACCTGAACGCGGACATGGCCGGGTCCCACGACGCTCGCCACCATCGATTCGATGCGCTGCCGCAACCGGTCTTCGAAACTCGTCGTCTGCGATTCTTCGTCCGACGACGCGGCTTCGGGTCCCGTCTTGTCTTCGCCGCCGGCGAGGAGTTCGCCCTTGTCGTCGACGATGGCGACGCGCGAGGGCTCCAGGCCCGCGACCGCCGCCGCCACGAGATGCTGGATGGCCGCGACCTGGCCGCGGTCGAGCGTGCCGCGCGTCTTCAAAACGACCGAGGCGCTGGGGCTTTGGGCATCGTGCGAGAACAGCTGCCGCTCCGGCACGACCAAATGAATGCGCGCGGTTTCGATTCCGTCGATTGTTTGAATGGAGCGTGCGAGTTCGCCTTCCAGGGCGCGCAGCTGATTGATGTTCTGGACGAATGCGGTGGTGCCGAACGAATCGGACTTGTCGAAGATCTCGTAGCCGACACCGGCCGCCGGAATGTTTTCGGAGGCAAGTTCCATGCGCAGTTTGGTCACCTGATCGGCAGGCACGAGGATCGTGCCGCCGTCGCCCTTGGCTTCATAGGGCACGTTCATCGCATCGAGCTTTGCCGTCACCGCGGCCGCTTCGCGCGATTCGAGTCCGGCATAAAGGATGCTCTTGGCGGGTTCCGAGATGACGCCCGCGAAATACAGAAAGAATGCCGTGAGGGCCGCCGCGACGCCCGCCATGACGCCGAAACGCGCTGCACCAACGTTTTTGATAAAGTCCGACAACGCATGCCTCCGCGTGAGGGGCGCTGCCTGGATCATGCGGAGTTGTCCGCTGCCAGGCCGCTCGCCCGTCGTGCTAGGCAAACATTGCCGGGATTAACGTAAAGGTCGCCTTAACGGCACCGATAATCGCGAAGCAAAATTGAGCGCCGGCAATTTACGTTTCGTTATCGTTTTCGATTTGCGTGCGCTCAATGACGATATTGCTGGACGCGCGTGGCCCGCAAGCCCGGAAGGCCGAAACGGTCGATCGCACGCTGCCAGGCCAGGAACTCCTCGACGGTCAATGTGTAGCGGCGGCAAGCCTCGTCGAGACTCAACAGTCCGCCACGCACCGCAGCGACCACTTCGGCCTTGCGACGTATGACCCAACGCTTCGTGTTCGGCGGCGGAAGGTCGGCAAGCGTCAACGGGCTGCCATCGGGCCCGATCACGTAGCTAACGCGTCCTCTGCGGTCTTCGCCCATATTGGTTATGCTCCGCACTCCACTACCCGCACGCAAACTAACCCGCTCCGCTTTAAGAAAGGCCGAAAGCGCAGGGTAAATGTTTGGCTAAATAACCGCCTTAACTTGTATTGAAATGGGAATGGGGCGCATTCGCGGCAGAACGCGCCCCATCACCTTAAGTTGACGGAAGCTGCTCGAGTGTTTGCAGCATCGTGTCGGCCGTCGTGACGATGCGCGATGCCGCGGAATAGGCGCGCTGGGTCGTGATCAGGTTCGTGAACTCGGTGGCCAGATCGACGGTGGAGCTTTCCAACGCCCCCGACTGGACCGTGCCCGAGCCGCCGGTGTTCGCGTCGTTCACCGTCGCCACACCCGAACTCTCGGATGCCTGATACGCATCTCCCGTGACCGCATTGAGGCCGTCGGGATTTGCGAATGTCGCCAACGGTACCTGATAGACATTCTGCGTAAGGCCGTTGGAATACTGCGCCGTGACGATACCGCCAGTCCCGATCGAGACGCCGGTCAGGCTGCCATAGGCCGCGCCGTCGACCGAGGAATTCGTAAGCGCCGAAGGGCTGTCATATTGCGTGATGCCGTTCGAGCTTCCGACGGTCCCCATATTGATCGAGATCGTCTGCGCATTGAGACCGGATGTCGACGAAAACGGAATGGTGACGGACACATTGCCAGTCGGCGGTGTAGAGGCCGAATTGGCATTTGCCAAAGTGCCGTCGGCGTTAAACGTCATGGTGCCGGTCGCGATCGGGTTCACCGCCGGGGAGATATTGGCAGCCGATCCCTGATAGCTCACTTCATAAGCCCAGGTGTTGGCTCCCGTCTTGATATAGGAGACGTTCAACGGTTCGGAACCGCCTTGGCTGTCGTAGACATTGACGGTTGTGGTGAAATCCGGCGTCGCGACGCCGCTCGCCATGTCGCCGGGCGTATAGGTCGAATCGACCGTTGCTGTCGATTCGAGATTGGCCTGAAGCGTCATTTCCGTCGATGGTTCGGCCGAGCCCTCGAGATTGCTCACATTGATCGGCTGCAAACTGCTGCCCGTGGTCGAGGTGCCGCCGGCATTCGTGATGGGATAGCCGAGCAGATAGAAGCCGGCGCCGTTGACGAGCTGACCGGACGAGTCGGGTGTGAAATTTCCCGCGCGCGTATAGAAGAGGTTGCTGGTCGATGTCGGTGACTGGCTGGTGACGAAGAAGCCGTTGCCCTCGATTCCCAGATCTGTCGGCGAGTTTGCAGCCTCCAGGACGCCTTGCTGGGAGACGTTCTGCTGCGAGTTTACCAACACACTCGCTTCGTTGATGTTGGAACCGTAGGACGACGTCAGAAACGTCATGAAATCGGCCTCACTGTCCTTGTAGCCGATGGTGTTGACGTTGGCGATATTGGACGACGTGATGTTCATCGCGGCGCTGTTTGCATCTAGGGCTGCCACGCCCGTAAGCATTGCGGATGTCAAGCTCATGGTTCTCTTCCTTTCGGTCCAACCTGCGCTTCGCGGAGGACAACCGGATGGGTTTCAAGGCGCCGTTTCTCGGCAACCGCCTCATTGTCAACTTGTCGGGTCTTGGACCGCCGCCACCTGCGAGAGGGGGACTGCCATCAACCCGATCATCAATTCGGGAGTGCTGCCCGAGAGATTCACTTCGCTCACCACGCCGGAACTGCTCACCGCGGTCTGCACGGCCGAGCCGTTGATGGCGGTTGCGTTCACGGACAATGTATACACGCCGTCGGGGAGTTGATTGCCGTTGTTGTCCTGGCCGTTCCAACTGAATGCGTTGCTGCCCGCCGTGGTCGAGCCCGTGGTGGAGTAGACGGCCTGGCCGTTCGCATTGCTGACGGTGAGCGTTGTCGACGCGGACGTCGCAGCGAGCGCGTAGTTCCAGCTGGTGGCCCCGTCGATCAGGGCCGCATTGCCGTTGGTGACGGTGACGGTCTTTCCCAGATAACCGACGGCACTCGAACCGGCGCCGCCTTGTTGCAGCGAGATGAGCGTCTGCAGATTGGTGTTCGTGTTGATCTGCTGCTCGACCTGCGAATATTCGACGAGCTGCTGGGTGAACTGATCCGAATCCATCGGGTTCATCGGATCCTGGTTCTGCAGCTGGGTGGTGAGCAGCGTCAGGAACGTATTCAAATTACCGGTGAGCTGCTGGCTCGCATTGGCCGACGTTCCCGCTGCGCCCGATGACCCGTTGATTGCGCTCGTACCCATGGCTTGAAACCTTTCCTAGACGCGGATGTCGATTCCGGCTCGCGAGTATGCGAGGCCGTAAGTGGAAGAAATGGGAAGAACCGGACCGGCAGCAGAAACCGCCGCAGCCGCGAGCGGCTTGGCGCGCGCGGAGTCTTGTTGCGCGCCGTCCCCCTGCCGTCCCTGACCTTTCAGCGAGAACTGCAACCCGTTGTCTCCGAGCTGAACGCCGGATTCTTTCAGAGCGCGCGTCAGGGTTCCGGAATCGCGTTGCAGCATCTGAACCGTCTCCGGCCTCTCGGCGACGAGATGGGCTTGTGCCTTGCCGGCTGCGTCCACGGTCAGGCGCACTTCGACGCGGCCGAGCTCCGGCGGATCGAGGCTGATGTCGAATTGCTTTGCACCGGCCTGGGACCGGGCAGCGATGCTGATCGCAAGCGTATTGATGTCGGGCTGCGCAGACGGCGCCGGCATTTGTGCCGTTGGCGCCAAAGGCTGCGTGCCGCTGCCGACACCGGCATTCTGAGCGCCGATGGAAGCCGAAATGCTGCCGGCGGAGTCGGCCGGAGCGTTCGCAGCGCCATTATCGACAGGGGTTACGGAAAGCGTCGGTGCTGCGATGGCGTTCGCCGCGTCGGTCGATATCGCGGCACGTTGCGACGATCCGTTGTCGGCCGTGTCGCGAGACTGATCGCTGTGACCGCGGCCGTTGCCCGGGTTTTCGCTGCCGTTGCCCTGGCTCTGCGCCGCTGCGGCCTGATTGCCGCCGTTCGAGTTGGGCTGCGGCGCGCTCGCCGGCGCCGGAGGCGGCTGTACCGCAGGCGATCGTTGCGGCGAATGTTGCACGGGCTGCATCGGCTCGTTGAGCCGGCTGTCGCTTGGATTTGAACTCACGAGTTGCGCAAGCACGTCGTCATTTTGCGCCGGAGTCGAAGGCTGTTGCGCAGCGTCGGAACTCGCTGCGATCGGTGCGTCCGATTGCGGCGTTGCCGATGTCCGATCCGAAGTTTCCGTGTCGTCGTCTTCCGCGCGCAGCTTTCCGGGAGTCGGTGTTGCCGTCGGACTTGGCGCTTCACCCGCGCTCTGCGCCGCATCCTGCTGCACGATTTTCGGCGCGAAGTCCGCCTTGTCGTCGGTGTTTTCGACCTTATCGGTATGCGGATTGAGAGGCGCGGCGAGCACGGGGCCCATGCCTTGCGTGACGCGCGGGAGCACCGAAGGAGCGTTCTGAGGAAGGCTGTTCACGGGCCGAGGAGCCGGCGCAGAAGATTGCTGCGACTCGGGCGACGAGACCTTCGGCTGGTCGACGCTTGTCGATGTTTTGTCCGATGTGCCCGTCGAAGTATTGCTCGACGTATTGAGCGCTGTGTCGACGATCGGGTTCGCTTTCGAGACGACGATGCGCGCGACCACCGTGTCATCGATCTTGGTCGAGAGTTTGGGTTGCGCCGTGTCCGTCTGCGACAGTGTTGTGTCGAGTTCCGAATCGTCCGTGGCCCAATTTGCCGTCATTGCACTGCGCAAAGCTGCAGAGCCTGCCGCCGACACGACAGTGGGATTGGTCCTGGCTGCCGGCTTGGCTTGCGCCGTGTCCATCTGCGACAGTGCTGTATTGGGCTGCGAATCTTGCGTG
>JBEKDC010000114.1:0-10060 GCA_050014535.1 Rhizomicrobium sp. | reverse complement strand
GCGAACGATCTTCCCGGCGCACTCAGCGAGATACGCCGCGTGCTGAAGCCCGACGGGCTTCTTCTCGCGGCCCTTTTCGGCAGCAGCACGCTCGGCGAATTGCGCCGCGCCTTTGCATCCGGCGAAAGCGAAACCATCGGCGGCGCCAGCCCGAGGGTCGCGCCGTTTGCCGATGTGCGGGATCTGGGCGGGTTGTTGCAGCGCGCGGGCTTCGCGCTTCCGGTGGCGGACGTCGAGCGCACCGGCGTCGCGTACAGCGAATTCTCGACTCTGGTGAGCGATCTGCGCGCGCTGGGCGAAACGAACGCGCTCTCCGAACGCAGCCGCAAATTTCTCCGCCGCGACACGCTGGCCGCAACGCTCGCGCATTACGCTGCGACCGATGCCGACGAATCCGGCCGCCTGCGCGCGACTTTCGACGTGATCTACCTCACGGCCTGGGCGCCCCATGAGAGCCAACAAAAACCGCTAGCCCCCGGCAGCGCAAAATCGCGGCTCGCTGACGTTCTCGGCGCGAAAGAAGAGTCGGCAGGCGAGCCGGCGACAATAACGAAAAAACTCTGATCAAAGTTTCGCCTCTCCTCCGTTGGAGGAGAGGCAGCGAGCGTACTTCACGCGACGCGGTGAGGGGGACTTTCCAGGGCACACGAGCGTCGACACCCCCTCACCCTGCCCTCTCCTCCAAAGGGGAAATCACCAAATCGTCCTTGACATAGATAACTCTGTAATATAGAGTTATCTATGTAATTTGAGGAGCGCTCACCATGACCCTTTCCCGAGACGAAGCCCAAATGACCTTGCGCGATATCTCCAAGACCGAGCGACGCAGCTCGAGCCTCTTCGGCTATCGCTTCGGGGCTCCGCATCTTTTTCTCTGGGGCGCGATCTGGATGGTCGCCTATGGCGCGAGCTACATCCGCCCCGAATGGTCGATCGTCTGGCCGGTTCTGGTTGTCGTGGGCTCGATCGGCAGTTTCTGGCTCGGCTGGCGCGTGAAGTCGGCGCGCACCGACACGTTCGGGTGGCGTTACGGAGCGACATTCGTCGCAGTGATTCTATTCATCAGCGCCATCTTCGCGATCATGCCGCCGCGGACTAGCGCACAAATCGCGGCGTTCTTTCCGATCCTTGTTGCGCTGTTCTATCTGCTGATCGGAATCTGGACGCGCGGCGCGCGCATGATCGTGCTCGGCCTGGCGGTCGGCGCGCTCACGCTGTTCGGATATTTCTACCTGCCCGTCTATTTCCTGCTGTGGATGGCCGTCGTCGGCGGCGGCGGCATGATCCTGGGCGGCATCTGGCTCCGGAGCGCGTGATGGATCAGCCAAACGCGATCATCCACCAGCCCGTGCGCCTGAAGATCATGGCCGCATTGCGCGCGCTGCCTCCCGGCGAACAACTCGAATTCGTGCGTCTCAAAGCCATCGTCGGCGCCACGGAAGGCAATCTCGGCGCGCATATCACGACCTTGGAAGAAGCAGGTTACGCATCGGTCGAAAAGGACTTTGTCGGCAAGCGGCCGCGCACGCGCGTGTCGCTGACAAAGGAAGGCCGCCGTGCCTTCGAAGATTACGTCGCAGACCTTCGCGCTATCATCGACGCCAAGCGTTCCGGATAGCTGGACGATTGGACCACGTGAGCTATTTCGCGGCGTTGCAGATCGTGCATGGGTGAGCGCCTTGGCATCCGCTGGACGGGGATCGGAACACTGCTACTGTGCCGGCGTCGAAGGGGGAACCACCGTGCTCCGAAAAATTCTCGCTCTCATCGCTATGCTCGTTGCTGTACCTGCGTTGGCGCAAACTTCCGTCGATCAACTCGCCAAGCCGCCGGCCGATGCGAAGGTGTGGTCCATCACCGATCCAAGCGGCACGCGTCACGGCCAGGTTTCGCTGTGGACGGATGGGAGCGGCACGCATTGGTCGCGCTTCAGCCTGAACCTGCGGGGTTTTGTCAGCGAGATCGACGAGCAGAATCGTTTTGCGGCAGACGGCACGCTTGAGTCGATGATTGTCCGCGGCTCGACGCCGTCCGGCGACGCGGCCGAAACCTATACGGCGAAAGACGGCATCTACAGCTATACCAGCCCCGTCGATCGCGGCACGGGGCCCGCGAAATCCAATCTCGAATATGTCGCATTCGGCGGCACCTTCGATTCCTTCCTGTTTATCATCGACGCGATGCTGAAATCACCGACCCATTCCGTGAACCTGCTTCCCTCGGGCCAGGGAAAGATCGAGCCGCTCACCACCTTGGACGTGACCAACGGGACGGAAAAGAAAACGCTCACGGCCTATGCTCTGACAGGCTTCGGGCTTTCGCCGTTCCCGGTGTGGATGGACGGCGACAAGTTCTTTGCCGTGGCGCCGGACTTTGTTCCCGAAGGCTGGGAGAAAATCAGCGCCGCGTTGAGCCAGGCGCAGGACGCGGCGCTGGCGAAACTTGCGCCGGCGCTGGTCGCAAAGATCGCGAAGACTCCGCCGGGACCGGTCGTGTTCCGGAACGTCAAGCTCTACGATTCCGATGCGCGAGTCTTCCGCGACGCGCAGACGGTCGTGGTGGAGAACGGCCGCATCGCCGCCGTCGGCCCGGCATCGAAAGTGAAGGCTCCCGCAAATGCCCAGATCATCGATGGTACCGGCAAGACGCTGATCCCCGGCTTGTGGGACAATCACCAGCATTACGGCGACGATTCCACCGGTCCGCTGCTTCTTGCGTCGGGCATCACGAGTGTGCGCGATCCCGGCAATCTGCCCGTGGAATCGACGGCGCGGAGGAAGCGCATCGAAGCGGGCCAACTTCTCGGGCCCCGCATCGTGCCGTCACTCCTGATCGATGGCGCCGGCCCTCTTGCAGCGCAAGTCGGCGTGGTAGCGCATTCCCTCGACGAAGCGTTGGCCGACGTGCATCGCGCCAAGGACGAAGGCTATTTCGCGATCAAGCTCTACGGTTCGATCGATCCCGCCTGGGTCAAACCCATGGCGGATCTCGCCCATCAGCTCGGCCTGCATGTGCACGGCCATATCCCCCACGGCATGCGACCGCTGGATGCCGTGCGCGCGGGTTATGACGAGATCACGCATATCAATTTCGTGATGATGCAGGCGATGCCCGACGACGTCGTGCAGAAATCGAACACGGTCGCGCGCATCATGGGCACTGCCAAATATGCGGCCGACGTCGATCTGCATTTGAAGGCGATGACGGACTATCTGGACGAGCTTGCGCGGCGCCACATCGTCGTCGATCCCACGCTTGTTGTGCTGGAAGCATCCCTCGTGCCCGACAACGGCAGCTATCCGCCGGCGGACGCACCTTACGCCGATACGCTGCCGTCGCAATTCTCGCGCGGACTCCTGTCGAGCGCCATGGCGCCGACGCCGGACGTGTCGCGTGCGCGGATGCGGGCGAGCTTCGCGAAACTCGTTGCGCTGGTCGGAGAACTCAACAAGCGGCATATCACTATTCTCGCCGGCACGGACGGCTCGGGCTTCGAGGTGATCCACGAGTTGGAGCTTTACGTTCAGGCGGGAATGACGCCGGCGGAGGCACTCGCGACGGCAACGATCAATCCCGCCAGGGTGTTCAAACTCGAAAGCGAAACGGGCTCCATCGCCAAAGGCAAGCTCGCGGAGCTGGCGCTGATCGACGGCGATCCGTCGAAAAACATCGGCGATCTGCGCCAGGTCGAACTGGTGATGCGCGACGGCAAGATGATGGACGCGCAAGCGCTTCGGGAATCGCTGGGAATTTCCGGGCCGCCGAAGAAATAGCCTTCTTCAAATTTACCAACTCCGCTCTCGTTTCCGTCCGGACATAGCCGATGTGCACCCACGAAATCTTGAAATATTTGATCTTTTTTCAACACCTGTTACGATGATTGAATGAGCCAGCCGAAGCCGTTTCTGATAAGATCCAGGACCCAGCTAGAGGCCTTGTCGTCCTCCTTACGGCAGGAATTGTCCGATGCGCTGGCGGAAACTGGCGCAGCGTCCGTCGCGGAGCTTGCATCCATTCTCGGGCGGGCGCCGGACGGGCTCTATTACCATCTTCGTATTCTTGAAAAGGCCGGTTTGGCGACAAGCGTGCGCCGCCAGCTAAGCGGCCGAAAAACAGAGCTCGTCTATCGCTCCATTGCGCGACGCATGGCCATCGATCTCGAGGCGATGAGGCGAAGCGGCAACCAGACGGTGTGCGCAATTGTCGGATCGATGTTGCGACTTGGCGCGCGAGACTATCGGCGCGCATTTGGTCACCATGAAACCGTGCTGGCTGGGCCGGGCCGGGAGCTCATGGCCAAACGGACAACCGTATGGCTCAAACCGGCGCAAGTGCGCGCAACAATCAATTCGATCGAGCAGCTGGATCGCGACATGTCCGGCTCCCCCAAGACCGGTCGCCTCTACGCGATCACGGTCCTTTTTACGCCTCTTAAGACGTCCTCGCGCGGACGCAGTAAACCGACGCAAAGGAAGGCCCCAAAATGAACCTCAAGAGCATCCTCTCTGCAGCCTCTTTGCTTTGGATCGGCGCATTCCTGGGCCAGGCAAATGCCGGTGCGGCCGTCCATGACAACCAGTGCCCGGATGCCGCATTTGTAACGCGGGAGGCGGGACACATCGTTGCCGCGGACTGGGTGGAATACCGTCCCGGAGAGATTCATACATTTCAGATTCTCACTCAATCGCGTGTCGTCGATGCAACCATAGAAATCCGGCCCGACCAGACGGCGGCGCATGTTTCTGTCGTTTTGTCGATCGCGGGACAGCCGCCCGATCAATCGAAGGAAAGGGACTTGGGAGCGGGCGCCGTCTACTGGTCCGATTTCATTGGTAGTTCAGTCATGCAGGCCGTGGCGCGCGCCGTTGTTCTTGAGAAGGATCGCGTGGAGATCCCGGGCGCGTCGCTCTTCTCCGACACGCGGGGTAACATTCTCGTCGAACGCATCGATGCCACCGATTGGAAAGTGACCTACCACAACAAGCGCTACCTGGTGTTGACCGATGCCCAGGGATGCATGATAGCTGCCACGCTTCCCGACTTTGGCGTCACGATCGAGCGACGATTTGATTTTCCACGCAGCGCCTATCCGCTCTGGGCTGCCTATAGCGCGCCGCCGGATCATGCCTATTCGGCGCAAGATGTAAAAATCGCCACCACGGGTCACACGCTTGCGGGGACATTGACGCTGCCGCCTGTGAAAAAACGCGTGCCTGCGGCGATCTTGATCACGGGCCTCAGTCCCAGCGAACGCAACAATGGAACGCCGCCATGGATGCCGTTCCGCGACATTGCCGATTCGTTGACGCGGTCCGGGGTTGCCGTCCTAAGAGTCGACGACATCGGGATCGGCCAATCGACCGGCGACCACGCACCTTCTACGACGTTCGATGAGGCCAATGATGTGCGGGCCGAAGTCGCGTGGCTTCGCTTGCAACCCAATGTCGATCCGAAACGAATCCTTCTGGTGGGTTACAGCGAAGGTGGACTCATCGCCCCGATGGTCGCGTCGCAAGATCACGCCATTGCGGGAATAATTACGCTCGCAGGCCCCGGTGTATCCGGCCCACAATTGGCGCGCGAGCAGACGGAGGCGGCAGTATACGGCGATCCGAATATCGCTCCGGCCGACCGGGAAAAGGAGATCGAAAAGGAGCTTGCCGAACCGTTGACGCCGCGCGAGAGCGCATTCCTGACCATCGATCCGCTTACTTATGCAGAGAAAGTCCGTTGTCCGGCATTAATTCTTCAGGGCGGAGCGGACGTCACGGTTCCCGTCCGTTCGGCGGAAAAGCTCGCCTATGCCATGCGCGGAAACGGCAATGCGGACGTCACGGTGCGCATCATTCCCGGAGTCAGTCATTCCCTGTTACCCGATCCATTAGGCCTGGGATCGGGCTGGATCTATCTGCCGGCATTCGAGACTTCGCCTTTGGTGCTTGAAACGATGAGCGACTGGATTAAATCTCGTTTCGGCTAGGCTGGTCCCATTGCCGTCGCTTAACAGTCCCCTAGGGCGACAGCATATCCGCGATTTTGCTGAAGAACATCGTGTTGACGTTCGCGCCGAGGAGATTGACTGCACCCACGACTACGACGGAGAGAAAGCCCGCAACCATGGCGTATTCGATCGCCGTTGCGCCGCGCGCGTCAGCGCAAAACTCAGTCACAGCAGATCGCGCAACATCGGAATGAGCGGCAAGTCGGCCGGCGGCATCTTGTAGGCGTTGAGATCTCGCGGTCGAACCCATTTGATGGCCTGTCCTTCGCGGGGTGTCACGATCCCTTCCCAACGCCGGCACACAAAGAGCGGCATCAGCAGCTGGAAATCCGGATAAGAATGAGAAGCGAAGGTGAAAGGCGCGAGACATGGCTCCTTCACGTCGATCCCCAGCTCTTCCTTGAGCTCTCGAATGACCGTTTCCTCCGGCCTCTCGCCGGCTTCGATCTTTCCGCCAGGAAATTCCCATAGGCCCGCCATGTTTTTGCCCGGTGGCCGCTCGGCAATGAGCACACGACCGTCGGGATCGATCAGCGCGCAGGCCGCAACGAGAACCAGCTTTGTCTCGGCCATGCTCGCATCCCCATCATGGAACCCGCGTGTTAATGTCTCTTTAAGGCGATCCTTCAACTTCGATACGATCCGTTGATCCGGATATACCCTTCCGTCAGGTCGCAGGTCCAAATCCGGGCCGCTCCGCGGCCGAGCCCGAGATCGACGCCGATCGCGACTTCCAGTCCGGATACGGCGCGCGTGGCCGCGGCCTCGTCATAATGTTCGGCGCGCATGCCCTTTTCCGCAACCACCTGGCCGCCGAACGAGATGCACAGCGTGTCGCGGTCGGCGGGCTCTCCCGCCTTGCCCACCGCCATGACCACGCGCCCCCAATTGGCGTCGCTGCCGGCGATGGCCGTTTTCACCAAAGGCGAATTCGCGATCGACAGCGCGATGCGGCGCGCGGAGTCGTCGGACTCCGCGCCAGTGACGTCGACCTTGATCAGTTTCTGCGCGCCTTCGCCGTCGCGCACCACCTGCAGCGCGAGATCGAGCAGCACCTCGTCGAGCTTGCGGCGAAAATCGCCGAGGCGCTTGTCGCTCGATTTCGCGATTGTCGGATGATGCGCGCCTTTGCCTGTCGCGAAGAGCAAGAGCGTGTCGCTGGTCGAAGTATCGCTGTCGACCGTGATGGCGTTGAACGAACTCTTCACGCCGGACGACAAAAGATCCTGCAGCACGGCTGAGGGCAATGTGGCGTCGGTGAAGACGAAGGCGAGCATCGTCGCCATGTCCGGCGCAATCATGCCCGAGCCCTTCGCGATCCCGTTGATCGTGACCTTGTAACCGTCGATCAGGGCCGCAGCCGTGGCGAGTTTGGGGTATGTGTCGGTCGTCATGATCGCTTCGGCGGCGGCGCGCCATCCTCCCGCCGAACCGGACTGCGCCAGCGATCCCAGAATGCGCGTGATGCGGCCGGCCGGAAGCGGCTCGCCGATAACCCCTGTCGATGCGAGAAAAACCTCGCCTGTGTCGCACCCGACGATTGCTGCCGCCGACTCGGCAACTTCCCGCGCGCCCTCCTCGCCCGCCTTGCCCGTGAAAGCGTTGGCGTTGCCGCTGTTGACGACAAGCGCACGGGCTGTCCCGCGCTTGAGCTGGGCTCTGCACCATTCGACCGGAGCGGCCGAAGTTTTGGACTTGGTAAAGACGCCCGCGGCCTGCGTTCCGGGAGCCATAACCGCCAGAAGAACATCCGCGCGACCCGCGTAGCGCACGCCGGAAGCGCCGGTTGCCAGGCGAATACCTGCCAGAGGAGGCAGGTTGGGGATCGTTTTGGGCGCCAGCGGCGATTTGGCGTGTTCGGACCTAGGCTTTGCCGGCGCGGGCTTTTTGGCGCGCGCTTTGGGCGCGGGCAGCTTCTTGCGGGCTCCCGACACTGCCACTTCTCCCTTCGCCATGCGGTTTCCCCGGTGCCGATCCGCCGCGGCTCGGCGGCCGGGCGGAATAGGCCGGATTCGCTTGAATTGACAAGGGGGAAGCCCGTTCTTATCTCTCCCGCGCGGCCGAACCGCCGAAAGGCGGCCTCGGGCTTCGCGCGCGTTCGCTGGGCTGTCACCCCGCGGGGCTAAAACGGCCGCCCGGCCTCACGAGGAACTTCATGCTCGGCTTCAGCGGCATTGCGCAACGATTCTTCGGCTCCTCAAACGAGCGCAAGCTGCGCCCGTTCTGGAAGCGCGTGGCCGAAATCAACGCGCTGGAACCCGCCTTCAAGCTCAAATCCGACGCCGAATTGAAGGCGATGACCCCCGATCTCCGGGAACGGCTCAAACAAGGCGCGACCATCGACGACATCCTGCCGGAAGCGTTCGCCACCGTGCGCGAAGCGGCCATGCGCACCCTCGGCCAGCGGCATTTCGACGTCCAGCTTGTGGGCGGCATGGTCCTGCATGCCGGCCACATCGCCGAGATGAAGACCGGTGAAGGCAAGACGCTCGTCGCCACGCTCTCGGTCTATCTTAACGCGCTCGCCGGCGAAGGCGTCCACGTCGTCACCGTCAACGACTATCTCGCCAAGCGCGACTCCGAGTGGATGGGCCAGATCTACACCTTCCTCGGGCTCACGGTGGGCTGCATCGTGCACGGCCTGTCCGAACAGCAGCGCCGCGAAGCCTATGCCTGCGACGTGACCTACGGAACGAACAACGAATTCGGCTTCGATTATCTGCGCGATAACATGGCCCACAGCATCGCAGCCATGGTGCAGCGCGCGCACAGCTACGCCATCGTCGACGAAGTCGATTCCATCCTGGTCGACGAAGCGCGCACGCCCCTCATCATCTCCGGCCCGACGGAAGACCAGTCGGAAGTCTATCGCTCCGTCGATGCGCTGATGTCGAAACTCGAAAAGAGCGATTTCGAACTCGACGAGAAGCAGCGCTCCGTCACGCTCACCGAAGCCGGCAACGAGCATATGGTCGAGCTTCTCCGCGAGGCGGGGCTGCTCGCGACCGGCGATCTCTACGACATCGAAAACATCACGATGGTCCATCACGTCAACCAGGCGCTGAAGGCCCACAAGCTGTTCCAGAAAGACCGCGACTACATCGTCAAGGACGACAAGGTCGTCATCATCGACGAGTTCACCGGCCGCATGATGGAAGGCCGCCGCTATTCCGAAGGTCTGCACCAGGCGCTCGAAGCGAAGGAAAACACGGTCGTCCAGCCCGAGAACGTGACGCTGGCCTCCATCACCTTCCAGAATTATTTCCGCCTGTACGAAAAACTCGCGGGCATGACCGGCACGGCGCTGACGGAAGCTGCCGAATTCATGGACATCTACAAGCTCGACGTGATGGACATTCCGACCAACCTGCCGGTCAAGCGCGAGGACCATGACGACGAAGTCTACCGCTCGATCGAAGAGAAGAACGAAGCGATCATCACGCTGATCAAGGATTGCCACGAGCGCGGCCAACCCATTCTGGTGGGCACGACGTCGATCGAGAAATCGGAGGAACTCGCGGGCCTGCTCAAGAAGCGCAAGATCAAGCACAACGTGCTCAATGCGCGCTATCACGAGCAGGAAGCTGCCATCGTGGCCCAGGCCGGCGTCTCGGGCACCGTCACCATCGCCACCAACATGGCCGGCCGCGGCACCGACATCCAGCTCGGCGGCAATCCCGACATGCGCATCCGCAACGAGCTCGGCGGCGTGGTCGACGAGACGGAACGCGCGACTCGCATTGCGCAGATCCGCGCCGAAGTCGCGGAGGACAAGGAACGCGCGATTGCCGCGGGCGGTCTTTACGTCATCGGCACCGAGCGCCATGAGAGCCGGCGCATCGACAACCAGCTGCGCGGCCGTTCCGGCCGGCAAGGCGATCCGGGCGCGTCGAAGTTCTTCCTGAGCCTGCAGGACGATCTGATGCGCATCTTCGGGTCCGAGCGGATGGATTCCGTGCTGCAGCGCCTGGGTCTCGAAAAAGGCGAAGCGATCGCGCATCCCTGGGTGAACAAGGCGCTGGAAAAAGCGCAGCAGAAGGTGGAAGCGCGCAACTTCGA
>JBEKDC010000113.1:0-10083 GCA_050014535.1 Rhizomicrobium sp. | reverse complement strand
CACAGCTCCTACACCACTCCCCGGGACACGACCTCCACAAGGGCGAACCCGTATCCGGACCGACGCCGGATTGGTTGCGTGAAATGGGGGTTTGGGCGATAAAGCCGGCCGGCCGGTCGCGGCGCGCGCTCGAAATTCACCACGACGTGAAATTCCGCTACCGGAGCGAACGCAAACTGCCGCTACAATCAAGGCTCACGGCATGACCCAAGTCGCTTCACTCGATCCCAGGCAGAGAGCATTCGTTGTAAAACGGGCGCTCGATCACATGGGCAGCTCCGAGCTTTCGGCAGCGGAGGGTCTTCTGGCGGCTCTCGCCGCCCCGGGATCGACGGACGCCGATGCCCTTCAGCTGCTGGGCATGATTCGACGCATGCAGGGCCGGCTGCAGGAAGCGGAGGATTACTATCGCCAATCTCTGGCGATCGATCCGAAACAGCCGAACGTCCATTACAATCTGGGCAATCTCCTCAAGGCGCAGGCGCGCTTCGACGAGGCGATGGAGTCCCTGCAGGAGGCCATCCGGCAGAAACCGAATTATGCCGAGGCGCACCTCAATCTGGGGCTGGTGCTGTCCGCCAAGGGTCTTCATGCCGAAGCCGAGAAGTGCTGCCGCGAGGCGCTTCGCATTCAGCCGAATTTCATGCTGGCAAAACAAACTCTCGCGGCCGAACTCAACGATCAAAAGCGGCCGAAGGAAGGAGAGAAAGTGCTGCGCGCGGCGCTCGCGCTCGCTACGCGGGATACGCGTCAGATCGCGGCACTAGAGCATAATCTCGGAGTGTCGCTCAAGATGCAGCGCCGTTACAAGGAGGCACTCGCCTGTTTCGACGCGGCCAAGGCCAAGGTTCCCGACATGCCGGTCGTCGATTACAATCGCGCGAACACCCTGCAACATCTTGGCCGCATGGAAGAAGCGGTCGAAGCCTATCGCCACGCGCTGCGGGCGTTCCCACTCGATATGGTTGCCCATGCCGACCTGAACAAACTGCTCTACCGTTTGGGCGCCGAAGAGGAGTTCCTCAAATCCTACGACGCCGTCGCGTCGCTCTATCCCGACAGGGGCATCGTGCCGCTTGAAAAAGCGAACTTTCAGTTTCTGCGGGGCGACTACGCCGCCGCGCGCGAAGGCTACGAACGCGCCGCAGTTATGATGCCCAATAACGTGATGCCCCATGACGGACTCGCATTGATCCTGGCGCAGTCGAACGAATTCGAAGCTGCCATTCGCGAGCATGAAACCGTGGTCCGGATGGAGCCGCTGAACGGACCCGGCTGGCGCAATTATTCCGAGACGCTATTGCGCGCCGGCGATGCGGCGGGTGCCCTCAAGGCTGCCGAAAAGGCGGTCGAGATCGAGCCCTTCAGCCAGGCGTCGCTCGCGATCTGGGCCACCTCGATGCGGATACTGGGCGATCCGCTGGAAAGCCGGATCAACGATTACGACAAATTCGTTCGCGTTTACGAGATCGATCTGCCGCAAGGCTACAGCGACATGGCGGTATTCAACCGCGACCTGAACCAATATCTCGACCGGCTCCATCTCGACAATCGCGAAAGCATCGTCCAGACGCTGCGCCTGGGCACGCAGACCTACGACAATATTTTCGGCGCCGGTCACGCACCCGTCGAGGCGTTGCGGGCGAAGATCGACGAGGCGGTCGCCGATTACATCGCCTGCATGGCGACGGACCGCGAGCATCCGCTGTTGCGCCGGAAGAATTCCGAATTCGAGTATGCCGGCTCGTGGTCCTCGCGGCTGCGCGATTGCGGCTTTCACACCAATCACGTTCATGCGATGGGCTGGATCAGTTCCGCCTATTATGTCGCGTTGCCCGATGCGGTGACGAGCGCCAATGGCGAAGAGGGCTGGATCAAATTCGGCGAACCGAATTTCGAATGCGGCCTCGCCAATGCCGTGCAACGCAGCGTGCAGCCGAAGGTCGGCACGCTTGTGCTATTCCCGTCCTATATGTGGCACGGCACAGTGCCGTTCCGTTCGGCGCAATCGCGTACCACGATCGCGTTCGACGTGGTGCCCGGACGGCGCGAGCAGTAAGCCCGCAGCGCTACTGCGCCGGAAGATTCGTCGCCCGCATTTCGACGCTGCCATGCGGCGCTTCGCCGACCGCCTCGACGACCGAGCGCACGCCCGGCGTCTGCGCCAGATCCGCCAGACCCTGGATCGCACGCATGCTGGCCGTCGTGCCGCCGAAAGCATCCTCGAATGCCTGGGTCAGACTCTTGGTCTTCGGGAAGCGCACGAAACGGACGCGCTCGTCGGCGGGGATGCCCGCAACCTGCTTCAACGCCGCCACGGCCGTCCAGAATCCGCCCAACTGATCGACCAGGCCGCGAGACTGGGCGTCCGCGCCCGTCCACACGCGGCCCTTGGCGATGTCCTGCACCTTGTCGAGCGGAAGCTTGCGACCGTCGGCCACCTTCTGCGTGAAATCCGCATACGTCGCGTCGGCCTGGGCATTGAGGTTGGCGAGTTGCTCCGGCGTGAACGGGGAAATTCCGGAATCGAACAGCGCGTTCTTGCCGATTCCGATTTCGTCGGCATTCGCGCCCACCAGTCCGATCGTCTTGCCCAGCGATACCTTGCCGGTCAGCACTCCTATCGAACCTGTCAGCGTTCCGGGCTCGGCTATGATCTTGTTGGCCGAAGCCGAGATATAATATCCGCCCGACGCAGCCACCGCGCCCATGCTCACGACGACCGGTTTTCCGGCGGCTTGCGCCTTCTTCACCGCATCGAGAATCTGGTCAGATGCCGTGACCGATCCGCCCGGCGAGTCGACGCGCAGCAGGATCGCCTTGACGTTCTTGTCCTTGGTGGCATCGCGAATGGCGTCGGAAAGGTCGTCACCCGCGATGACGGTGGTTCCGCCGCCGAACAGGCTGCCTCCCCCTGCCGTCCCGTCGACGATTTCGCCGGCCGCCTCGATCAGGGCCACATGCGTCTTGCCGGAGACCGAATTGACCGCCGCGACGGCGTGCCAATATTTTCTGACGGAGACGAAACTTGCGCCGGCGCCCGCGCGGTCGCGCGCGGCGTTTTCGGCTTCGTCATCATAGCCCATTCTGTCGATCAGGCCTTCGTGCTTCGCATCGCCGGCGAATTGCGGGCTTGCCTCGAAAGCAGCGACCACCGCCTTGGGCGCAAGCTTGCGATCCGCCGCAGCGGCCGTGGTGGCGTTGTCGTACCAGGATTGCAGCAGCGCCGTCGTCTGCAGACGGTCCGGTCCCGTGTAGTCCTTTTCCATAAACATGTCGGCCGCACTCTTGAAATCGGAGCGCTTCACCATCTGCGGCACGGCGTCGAACTTGTCGAACAATCCGCGCAGGAACAGCGCGCCGGCGCCTGCGCCTGCGGTGCCGAACGGACTCTTCGGCTGCATCCAGATTTCGTCGGCGCTGGCGGCCGTCAGATAGTCCCCGAGACCGTTCGACAAAAAGCCCTGGCTGTGCGCCAGCACGAACTTTCCCGTCTGGCGGAAGCGCTGCACCGCAGCGCCGATTTCCTCGGCCTGCGGGACGGAGAGATCGGCCGTGCCGAGACGCAGGAACATGCCCTTGACGCGCGGATCGCGACCGGCCGCGTCGAGCGCGAGCACGATATCCATGATCGTGGGCGGCCTTGCGCTGGTCTCGAAGGGATCTGGCGCGGCAGAGTCCGCGACGGGCGAGCGAAGATCGAGGTTCAGCACGATCTTGGACGGCAGTCCGTCGCCCACGCCGAATCCGATGCTGAAGAGAACGACAACCAGCAGGACGATCGCGAGCGTGAACTTCAACAGGCCGTTCAACGTCCCCACAACGATCGACTGGGCCCAGCGCAGAAACGCAACCATCGGGGACTTCCTCTTGCTCGAGCGACAACGCGAAACACAGTACGGCCCGTCCGGCCGCTTTCGCCGATCTTATATGGGAAGTCTCTTAAAGAAGGCCAATCGCTCGCCGAGTCAATTCAAACCGCTTTCGGTCTTCACCCAACACATTGAAAAGGTTGATCTATTTCTGTGACGGCGAAAGCACAGTCAAAATCTTCTCGCGCAGGACGCGCGGCGGAGGCATGCTGGGGCGCCGCCGAATGGACCCAGACGCATGACGATCCCGATCGCACAAAGCGACTTCAACTGCCTCATCTACGAGCTGCGCAACGGCATTGCGGTCATTTCCCTGAACCGGCCCGAGCGCCGAAACGCGCTCAATCCGCGCGCCTATGCGGAGATCGAATCCGCCTTCCGCGCCGCGGCCAGCGACGACGACGTGCGCTGCGTGGTGGTGACCGGTGTCGATCCCGCCTTTTGCGCCGGTGAGGACGTGAAGGAAATGATGACGGGCGAACCCCGGCCGCACCGTAGCATGGTGCGGCCGACACCCACGCCTGCCGCCATGGCCGCCATCGAGTGCGACAAGCCCGTCATTGCCGCGGTCAACGGCGTCGCCGTCGGCTGGGGCATGGAGCTCTCGCTTTACGCGGACATCCGAATCGCATCGGAGCACGCAAAATTCGCGGAGCTCTTCATCAAGCGCGGATTGATTTCCGATGTCGGCGGCTTGTGGAAATTGCCCGCGATCGTGGGCCCCGCCAAGGCAGCCGAACTCCTGTTTACCGGCGACACGATCGACGCGAACGAGGCGCTGCGGATCGGTCTTGTGTCCTACGTCGTGCCGCACGCCGAATTAATGCCGCGCGCCATGGCGCTGGCCGCGCGGATCGCCGCCAATCCCCCGCTCGCGCTGCGCTATATGAAAGAAGGTCTACGCCGCGGCAGCTCGGGCGATCCCAAAGAGATCGGCGGCTGGGCGATCGAGACGATCTACAAACTGTTTCAGACGGAAGACCATCGCGAAGGCGTGCGCGCATTCCTGGAGAAGCGCGCGCCGAAATTCACGGGGCGATGAATGCAAACCAAGTTTGCAAAGTGGAAAGTTCAATTCGTCCGTCGCCCCTTCCTCTCCATTGCCGGGCCTGACCCGGCAACCCAGTCGGCGAGCGTCCGCGAGCCGAATTATGTTTATGCAGATTTGCGGAGAGTCATTCGCCGCGCAGACGCGCGGCGGCTGGGTGACCGGCTCGGAGGCCGGTCATGGTGAGGTTTGTGATTCAGTTCAATCGGAAATTGCTCTGGGTCGCACTTGAAGCAGAAAAATTCTCGCTGCATCGCAACATGCACAATAAAGCAGCAGCTTCCGGGTTGTATTTCGGGGCTTCGCACATCGAAAATGCAAATTCACGAACATGTGATTAAATATGGTGCATTATTCTACGTTGTTGGATGTAATTGGAATGTTAATGCTATATTTGTACTAATATAAGAATTATATTTCTCACATTAAGAATTTTGGCACAAATCTGCAACATGTAGGACGGAAGTGTCCGCATCCAGACGAATTCATTAGGCAGGGAACTTCGTCCGCCTTTAACTTCGCAAATGCAGCATTTGTAAGCTGCAGCTTTTCCGTTGGGGCAGTCGGGTCGCCGTGAGAGGTGCCCGTCATTACGAGCAATCGAGCAGCGCCAGACTGCCAGGACGGGAACCAGAGGCAACGTCGCTTGAGGCGATCAACCATTCGGGGGTTCCGTATGTACACATCCAGATCAGAGCTTGGGGGTTTTCGTAAGTCACTTTTGTTGAGCGCCGCGGTCGTTTCGATTTCGTGTGTCGCCATGCCGCTCGCGGCTCGCGCCGACGACTCGGTCGAAACCGTGATCGTCACCGGCACGCGCACGACGGGCATGAAAGCCGCCGACAGCGCCGCACCGATTCAAATTGTCGGTGTCGATGTGCTTCAAAGCACCGGGCAACCCGATGTGATGCAGGCCCTGTCGCAAAACGTGCCGTCGTTCCAGGCGCAGGGTTACGGCGCGGACACGGCAGCGTTGACGCTCTCGGCGGCGCTTCGCGGCTTGAACCCCGACGACACGCTCGTCCTGGTCGACGGAAAACGGCGAAACCCCACCGCAAATCTGCAAGTCGATGGCGGCAGCCCCTATCAGGGTGCGGCCTCGACCGACCTCAGCTTCATCCCGGAAGCGGCGATCGACCACATCGAAGTGCTGCAAGACGGCGCGGCCGCGCAATACGGCTCCGATGCCATCGGCGGCGTCGTGAACATCATCATGAAATCGAACGACAGCGGCGGCACGATCTCGGCCACGGGCGGTCAATATTTCGAGGGCGACGGCGACACCGCCGGTGTGTCGATCAACAAGGGATTCAATCTGGACGACAGAGGCTTCATCAACTTCACGTTCGAAGAGCGGTATCACGATTTCAGCCGTCAGGGCGGCGCCGACTACCGCTTCTCGAATCCGAACGGCACGATCAAGCCGGGACTGTCGTCGATCGACGAGACCAATATTCCGCTCACGCCCGGTTATCCGGACATGAACAACATCTACGGCGACCCGCAATACAACCTCTATAACGGCTTCTACAACGCCGGCTACAAGCTTGGCGGCGGCGTCGAATTTTACAGCTTCGGCAGCTACGGCTATCGCGAAGACTCGTCCTACGAGAATTATAGAAAGCCGGACAAGGTCGTGGGTGTGACGGCTCCGACGGTAGCTTGCCCCACGGGTTGCACCTATTATCCGCTTCCCTACGGCTTCAGTCCGCGCGAGGGAATCGACGAGATCGAATATTCGTTCACGGCCGGCTTCAAAGGGGAGTTCATAGGCTGGAGCTGGGATCTGTCGTCCACCTACGGAAAAGACAACGATCAGGTCTACACGCTCGATTCCGCGAACGCGCAGCTGTTCCCGGTTCTTGCAGCCCTGTCGCCCACTCCGATCACTGCACAGAGGAACTTCTACGACGGTTCCTACGATGACAGTCAATGGACAGACAACATCGACATTTCGCGCGACTTCAACATCGGCTTGGCGTCTCCCGTCAACGTCGCTTTCGGCGGCGAAGCCATGCGCGATACGTTTGCCATCGGACAGGGCGAGCCGTCCTCTTACTACGGCGCCGGTGCACAGTCGTTTACCGGATACACGCCGTCGGACGCCGGCAACCATGAGCGCAACAGCTATGCCGGTTACGTAGATGTGGCGGGCTCCGTGTTGCCCGGTCTGTTTGTCGACCTGGCGGGGCGCTTCGAGCACTACTCCGACTTCGGCCAGGCCATCGTCGGCAAGGCAACGGTGCGTTACGATTTCAACGACAAGTTCGCGATCCGCGGTACCGTCAGCTCGGGCTTCCGCGCACCGACATTGCAGGAAGAGTATTATTCCGGCACGAACGTTTCTCCGGCCTTCGCGCAGGTGCAATTGCCGCCGAACTCTCCCGCGGCCGTGATTGCAGGCTTCGGTCCGTTGAAACCCGAATTGTCGCAAAACTACAGCGCGGGTTTTGTCGCCCATCCGAGCGAAGATCTGCAATTCACCCTGGACGCATATCAGATCGACATCGAGCACCGCATCGTCGGAAGCGGCTTTTTGCTAGGCGAAGTGCTGAACAATTCCACCACCCCGCCGTCGGAGACCGTTGTTTCGCAAGCCATTCTCAACGCGATTGCGGCGCACGGCAACGTCCTCGACTCGGGGATCAGTTACGCGGGCATCCAGCTCTTCACGAATGGTGTGGCGACGATCACGCGCGGCGTCGAAGCGACTGCCAACTACGCGACGGACTTCGGCGGCATGGGTCATGTCGATTGGACGGCCGGCTTCAACTACAACGACACGACCATCGTCAAGATCGCGCCGCTGCCGTCAGTCGATTACAATGCGGCTTTCGACCAGACAGCGCTTTTGTCCCGTAACGCAACCAGCTCTCTGGTGGACGCGACTCCGAAATTCAAGGTCGTGCTGAACGCGCATTGGATTATGGACAAGTGGAGCGTAAACCTCCGCGAGGACATTTACGGTCCGACATCGCAATGGGTCAGCATCGACGGCAGCGGAACGGGTCCTCTCGCGGTCGATACGAAGATCGGGACGTCGCCGGTCACCGACATCGATATCGGTTATCACCTCACCGAATGGATCCGGCTGGACATCGGCGCCAACAATCTGTTCGACCTGAAGCCGCCTACGGTTCCCAACGTGAACAACGGCGGGACTCTGCAGCCGGCGGACGGCAACAACGTGTACGGCGAACCGGACCAGTACTCGCCCTTCGGCATCAACGGCGGTTACTATTACGGTCGCGTCACGATCAACTTCTAACCCTCGTCACCTTGGCGCACGGGCCGGGCTTGTCCCGGCCCGTTTGCGTTTGGACGGTCGCGCATATCTTTTTCTGGAACGCGATATGATAAGACATCCCAAGGCATCCGCAGGACTTGGGACTTCCACTATGGCGCAAGGGCCATCGGCCAAATTCGTCGAGCAAACAGCCGCATTGCTGGCGCAGGATCCCGCCAGAGCGGAAACACAGGCGCGCGCGATCCTTAAGATGGCACCCGAGGATCCCAGGGCATTGCTGATCCTGGGTTCTGCGCGCCGCCGCCTCGGCGATCCGAAAGCGGCGTATCGCGCGCTTGCGCCGCTCGCAAAGGCCTATCCGAAAGCTGCCAATACGCATTACGAATTGGGCGCGACCCTCGCCGACCTTGGCAGAACGTCGGAGGCCATCGCAGCGCTGCGTCACGCCGTCACCCTCAATCCCGATTTGCCGGAACCGTGGCGGGCATTGGGCGACCAGCTCTTTATAGAAGGCGAGGTATCGGCGGCCGAGGCAGCGTTTGCCGGATTCCGTTGTGTCTCGATTCAAAATCCGGCGCTGAAGGACGTCGCGAAATTGCTTTGGCGAGGCCGCCTCGAAGAGGCCGAGAGCGCATTGCGCGATTATCTGCTGGCGCGTCCCAACGACATCGAAGCCCTGCTGCTCATGGGCGAAACGCTGATCCGTCTGGCGCGCTACACCGATGCCGAGACCCTTCTCGCACATAGCCTCGAATTGGATCCCGGCCAGGACAGGGCGCGCCTGTGTTACGCCGACGCTCTTTTCCGCCAGCAGAAGGCAACCGAGGCCAAAGTGCAGGCCGAACGGCTGCTTCAGGGAGCACCGAACGATCCGGCCTATTTGAATCTCCTGGCTGCCTGTCTGGGATTGATCGGCGACGATGAGCGTGTCGGCGAGATCTACAAGCGCATGTCGGGCGAATACCCGAAGCAACCTCAGATCTGGCTCAATTACGGCCACGCATTGCGCGCAGTCGGACAGAGCCGGGAGGCGGTCGACGCTTACCGGAAATGCATTGCTTTGGCCCCGAGCCTTGGCGATGCCTATTGGAGCCTGGCCAATCTGAAAGTCGCTGCATTTACGCGTGAAGAAGAGACGAAGATGCTTGCCCAGCTCGCGCGGCCGGAATTGGGTTCGGAAGACCGCATGCATCTGCACTTTGCACTGGGCAAGGCGTTGGAGGATCGCCGGGATTACGCCGCGTCGTTCGATAATTATCGTCAGGCAGCTCAAATGCAGCGCGCCAGGAGGCCTTACGACGCGAATCAGACCACCGCATTGGCGGAACGGTCAAAAGCAGTCTTCACGACCGAATTTTTCGCCGAGCGCGCCGGGGCCGGTCTTGCATCGAACGCGCCCATCTTCATCATCGGTTTGCCCCGATCAGGCTCCACGCTGATCGAGCAGATTTTGGCGAGCCATTCGGCAGTCGAAGGCACCAGAGAGTTGTCGGACATCGGCTTCATTGCGAGCGAACTCGGCTTGGTGAATGGCGATCCGCACAGTGCATCATACCCGGGCAGAGTCGCAGCGCTCGATCGTGACCGCTTGTCGGCGCTCGGCCGCTCCTATCTCGACACAACGCAAATCCACCGCAAGCTCGGCCGGCCGTTCTTCGTCGACAAGATGCCGAACAATTTTCAACATATCGGCCTGATCCATTCGATCCTGCCGAAAGCGAAGATCGTCGATGCGCGCCGCCATCCGCTGGGGGCATGCTTCTCGGCGTTCAAGCAGCATTTCGCGCAAGGCCATGCATTTTCCTACGATCTGGCGGATAGCGGCCGATATTATCGCGACTATGTCGATCTGATGGCGCATTTCGACGCCGTGCTGCCGGGGCGCATTCACCGCGTGATCTATGAAGATCTGGTCG
>JBEKDC010000112.1:0-10157 GCA_050014535.1 Rhizomicrobium sp. | reverse complement strand
CCTGCACCGCAGGAGGTCTACCGGGCTCCTCAAGCGCCGACATATGGTCAGGATCGGGCCCGACATGTGCGATGGGTGGGAGCGCCTGGAGCAGGTCACGATCTGCGCCATCGAAAAATATTGCATCGGCGGCGGTGGGGCTCTCGCGGCGGCGTGCGACTTCCGAATCGTGAGCAAGACCGCGCATTTTCGTCTGCCCGAGATACCGCTCGGTATGAATATGAGCTGGCACGCAGTCCCAAGGCTCGTTTCTCTGATCGGACCGGCTCGCGCCAAGCGCTTTATTATTTTCGGCGAGAAGGTGGAAGCCGAGGAAGCGCTTGCCTGGGGGCTGGCGGATGAAATCGCGCCGGACGGTGAAACGCTGACCCGTGCGAAGGACTGGGCGGCGCGGCTTGCCATATTGCCGCCCAATGCGGTGCGTATGAGCAAGAAATCAGTAAACGCGGCGGCGAATGCGTTACATCACGCGACGACGTTTATGGACCTCGATCAATATGCGCTTGCAACAACGAGTGAGGACTACAGGGAAGCGATCAAGGCGTTCCTCGAAAAACGTCCGCCGAAATTTACGGGGCGATGAGATCGGTTGCCAGGCGATAGAAGAGCGAATTGGAGAACGCAAAATGATGGGACGCTTGCTGGTAAGTCCGCACCCATGACCGCAACCCTTGGCGCCGTCTTGCCCAAGCGGGGCTCGCATCTCGGCTTTTCAAGCTGGATGCGCGATCTGCAAGCCCTCGCATCCTGTACGTTGAACCCGCCGCCTTATCCGAATGCGGTCCTGCCGCGCGGCGACGGCCGCGTCGTCCTCACGATTCCGGGATTTCTCGCCGGAGACTGGACGATGCTCCGGCTACGGACATTCCTGGCAAATCTCGGCTATCGGATCGAGACATCCGGTATCGCCTTCAACGGCGGACCGACGCCGCAAACGATCGCGCAGCTGGATGGCGTATTGCTCCGCGCGGCAGAAGAAGCCGGCGGCGCGGTCGATTTGCTGGGCCAAAGTCTCGGCGGCGTTCTGGCGCGCGACCTCGCACACAGGCATCCGGCGGCGGTCCGCAGGGTGGTGACGTTGTGCAGCCCAATCCGTTTTCCGATCTCGACGCCGCTGGCCCCGGTCGCGCAACTTTTCGCGCCGTTCCACGATCCCGTATGGGCCGCGCGCGCGGCGACCATTGCGCAACCGCCTCCGGTGCCCGTGACCGCGATCTATTCCGAAGACGATGGCGTGGTGGATTGGCGCCAATGCCTGCAGGACGAAGCGCCCGGTTATGCCAATGTTCGGGTCGGCGGCGCGCATTCCACGATGGGCTCGAATCCTGCAGCGCAGACGGCGGTCGCGTTTGCGCTGGGCCGCTGACGCCACCCGGCAATAATTTCCTGCCGCCGCGAAATCGTCGCCTCGAGCGGCATCGCGCGAAGCAAGGATTTTCAGTCTTCCCGTCACAAAAAGTGTCAGGCACGCAAAATGCTTGGATTCGAAAACGGACGACCGCGACGAGCGGCGCGTCCTGTTCGAGGAGATAAGGCTATGCAGGTCGCAGCAGCAAATACGCCAACGGTCGTGAGCCAGACGCTTGCGTCGGCGATGTCGCAGCTCGGTCGCGCCAAATCGGCGGCTTCGCAATCGAGTTCTTCGTCTTTCGCGGGCAGCGTGGCCTCTTCGGCTCCCATGGCGAGTTCGGCGAGCAGCATCCTGTTGGGCAGTGCAAAGCCGAGCCTGAGCGATCAGGTGCTGGGTTTCATGATGCAGAACCAGCAGGAAATGGGCGAACCGTCCGCAAAGGCGCCGAGCTTTACCACCACCACGCCGGTGAGCGACGGACCAAGCGTTTCGGATTAAATGGCCGCGCGACATTCGCGACGCCGTGAGTTTCGAATTCCAACTACCGGGCAATTTATTCCGCCGGCGGCAGTCTTTGCCTGAGCTACCCGGCAAATCGCGTGTGTGAAAACCGGTCTGCGCCGATGAATTGCAGGCCGGACGGGTCAGTCGCTTCAGGCACGCGATGTGCTTTGAAGAAAGTCGAATGCCGCGTCTAGCGGCTGTCATTGTCGAAGGAGAAAATCATGTCGCTTGCCGGCGCCGGGGCTTTTGCCGCGGGTTTATTGAGCCAGCCCTTGTCGTCGTTGTCGTCACTTCTTTCGGGGCTCGGCGGCTCGCAGTCTACATCCTCAAGTTCGAGCGCCGGCTCCAGTACGGGCATCAGTGCATCTTCCTTCGCAAGCTGCACGCCTTCGATCACGGGTGCAATCGGCTCCGCAGTCAACAACCTGACGGGCAGCACATCGGGTTCTCTGAGCAATGGGGTCATGAGCACGTTGCTGCAGGCACAGGAAGCCGGGTCGTCCGCAGCGCAATCGGCGACCAGCGCTGCGACACAAGCAAGCCAGGCCGTGCAGAGCGGCAGCCAGCCCTATCAGCATAACCAATTCGCCATGAATGCGATTGCTCAACTCCTGCAGAGCCTCGGCCAGACGGCCAACACCGCTACGAACAGCGCCTCTTCTTTGATCGGCTCCGCGATCGGTGGTTCTGCGATTATTTGATTTGGTGAAATCCGGCTCACGCCAAATTGATTCAGGGTGAAATGCGCGACGCGACCTGCGCCAGCAGCACGCGCGCTCCTGCACGTCGAAGCGTGCGATTCGTCACCAGCTGCAACCGATTTGCGATTTCCACGACATCCGGCTGCTGCGAAGGACGGATATGCGTCCAGGCGTAGGACATCAGATTGCGAACATAGGCATCGCGCAGAATCGGCATCGCGCGCGTTGCCTCGCCGCGCAATCCCGTGTCCGGAATATCCAGCCCGATTGCGACCATCAACATCCCGTTCGGCCGCGTTCCGTCGAGGATCGTCGCATACATCGGCGCGAGCATGATGTAGCTCTCCGACTGGGTGATCTTGTGTTCGGGCATCGCGCCGCCGTCCGCGGCCGCGGGGGAGGCGGCGAAAACCAGAAGGAAAAGGCTTGAAACAAGCAGGCCGGATCGCATGGACTTCCTCGCGCGTTGCTCCCCTGATACGCCTTTCGCGTAAATTGGCGGTTGACGCCGCCCCGTTCTCCACGAGGCAAAAATGCACCCCAAAACGATGAAATCCGCGCTGGCCCTGGGTTTTCTGGCTGTCGGACTTATCGGCCTGAGCGTTCTTCCGGGTCTGGCGGCGGATCAGCCGGGCCAGCATTTCAGCGTTCTGCCCCAGGATATGCCCAAGCCCTTCGCGACTCCGGCGGCCGACAATTCGTCGAAGACAATCCCTCGGCCTGCTGCCGCGATGCCGTCGGTACCGGCCGGATTCGCAGTGTCGATCTTCGCGTCAGGTCTCACCAATCCGCGCTGGATGGCTGTGGCGCCGAACGGCGATGTCTTCCTCAGCGAACCGAAGGCCGGCAAGATCACCCTGTTGCGCGATACCACGGGCGCCGGCCATGCCGACAGGATCGCGACGTTTGCGACTGGTTTCTCCATGCCGCACGGGCTCGCCTTCCATGACGGGGCGCTCTATGTGGCGGATCTTAATGCCGTCTATCGGCTCGGCTATCGCGACGGGGCGCTCAAGGCGCTGTCAAAGACACGCGTAACCAAATCCGGCTTTGGAGTTCCCGGCGGACATTTCACGCGCGATATCGCGTTCGACAATAGCGGGCATCTCTATCTCGCTATCGGCAGCGCCGAAAACATCGGAGAAGACGCGCCGCCGCGCGCCACCGTGCAACTCGTGAAGGACGACGGCACGCTTTCGACCTTTGTCAGCGGCATCCGCAATCCCGTCGGCATTGCCGCTTATCCCGGCACCGACGACATGTATGCGACCGTCAACGAGCGAGACGGTTTCGGTGACGGCCTGGTGCCCGACTATTTCACGCGAATCCAGAAGGGCGATTTCTTCGGCTGGCCGTACGCCTATATCGGTCCCAATCCCGCACCCGATTATGGCTCAAAACGCCCCGATCTCGTGGCGAAGACGAAGGTTCCGGATCTGCTGTTTCAATCGCATTCGGCGCCGCTTGGCCTTGTGTTCTACGAGGGCAACCAGTTTCCTGCCGAATTCAAGGGCGACGCCTTCGTATCGCTGCATGGTTCGTGGAATTCGTCGAAGCCCACCGGATATAAGGTCGTACGAATCAAATTCGCCAACGGCAGGCCTATCGGCGGCTATGACAATTTCGTCACGGGCTTCTGGGATGGCTCGACGTCCCCAGCGCAGGTCTGGGGCCGGCCGGTTGGTCTCGCCGTCGCCAAGGACGGCAGCCTCCTGATCGCGGACGACACCGGCAAAGTGATCTGGCGGGTGGCGTATACGGGGAAGTGACTATCCGTCTTCGCCCTGCGGGCTACGCCGGGCAGGCTTCACTGCTATCCCAAAGACCTGCGCGGGCTTGCCGGGCGAAGCTGCATAGCTTCTATCGCAGACGCTTTTTGGCGAATGCCCGTCCGGAATGGGACTTCAGATAGCGCTCGAATTCCACGGCCCTTTGTTTGTCGCTGAAGGCAATATAGGTCACCAGCCGCCATGGTTTGAATTTGGCAGTATGCGGCGATCCGCCGGCGTTGTGGGTCTTGAGACGCTGTCGAAGGTCGTCGGTCAGTCCGACATAGACTTCCGCGGGGTGTGGAAGGCTCTCCAGAAGATAGACATAGAACATTCGAGAGCCCGTCTTCGCCCTGCGGGCTACGCCGGGCAGGCTTCGCTGCTACTCCAAAACCCGGCGCGGGCTTGCCAGGCGAAGCTGCGTAGCAGCGAAGCCTGGTGGAGCTGAGCGGGATCGAACCGCTGACCTCCTCATTGCGAACGAGGCGCTCTCCCAACTGAGCTACAGCCCCAGCGCGGCTTTGCGCAGCCGATAAAACGGCCCGAAGCGCGGGCGGGTATCTACGGTTTGGGCCTTTGGCGTGTCAAGGCGGCTGGCCTGCTAGAGTCTTTCCACTGCCCCAAAAAACGCTCTAAAAGGTGCCCGCGCATTCTTGATTCCCTCGAGATTTCTGGAGCGGCCGTCGCATATGTACAATCCCGTCGTTTGGCTCTTGTTGCAGTTGATCGATATCTACGTCTGGGTGGTCATCATCGCAGTCGTGATGAGCTGGCTGGTTGCATTCGGCGTCATCAATATCCACAACCGACTGGCGCGTTCCATCGTTCAGGCGTTGGACGCAGTAACCGAACCGGTTTTTCGCCAGGTGCGAAGAGTCGTGCCGGCGCTCGGTGGCCTCGATATTTCGCCTCTGATCGTGCTCATCGCGCTTCAGTTCGTCAGGTATCTTCTCGTGTATTTCTTCACGCCGAGCGTCGGTGTGTATTGATGGAAATCATGTGCGCTTCGCAGTGCTTCTGACGCCGAAAGGTGGCCGCCGTAAGCGGCGAGGCAGCGCGCATGAAAATGATTCAGATCGAGGGTGACGGCGCCGTGCTCGCGGCAGCGCGCGATGCGTCGGGAGACAAGAAATGAGCGCAAAGATCATCGACGGCAAGGCGTTTGCAGCCGGGCTTAGGGCGCGCGTCGCGGCCGAGACGGCCAAGCTCGTACGGGATCACGGCATCGTGCCGGGCCTCGCGGTGGTGCTGGCGGGCGACGATCCTGCGAGCGACGTTTATGTGCGCAGCAAGGGAAACGACGCGCGCGAATGCGGTTTCAACGCGTTGGAGTTCCGTCTGCCGCAATCGGTGAGCGAGACCGAGGTGCTGTCTCGCGTCAAAGCACTCAATGCCGACCCGTCCGTGCACGGAATTCTCGTCCAGTTCCCGACCCCGCCTCAGATACGCCAGGAAGCGGTGCTCGACACGATCGATCCCGCCAAGGACGTGGACGGCTTGACACCCGCGAGTGCGGGTTTGCTGGCGAGCGGACGGCGCGGGCTCGTCTCCTGCACGCCGCTTGGCGTGATGATGCTGATCAGGGATACGCTTGGCGACATTGCCGGTGCCGACGCGCTTGTGATCGGACGGTCTCTGCTCGTGGGAAAGCCCGTGGCGCAATTGCTCCTAGCGGCAAATGCGACTGTCACGATTGCGCATTCGAAGACGCGCGATTTGGCGGCGCTTGCCCGTCGAGCCGACATCATCGTCGCCGCACTGGGCAAAGCGCAATTCGTCAAAGGCGACTGGATCAAGCCCGGTGCCTGCGTCATCGATGTCGGTACGACGCGCATCGATCTCGGGAGCGGCAAGACGAAACTGCTTGGCGACGTCGATTTCGTGGAAGCAGCGAAAGTGGCGGGTTCGATAACGCCGGTGCCGGGCGGCGTCGGTCCGATGACGCGCGCATGCCTGATGCGCAATACGCTCGCCGCAGCGCTCATGCGTGCAGGCCTGCCGGTACCGGAACTTTAGCATCGGCCGCGGCGTCAGAGGATCGCGTTCAAGTCTTTCTCGAGCCTGTCTGGGGTCATCGCCTCGTCATAGAACTTCGCGAGCTTTCCGTCAGGACCCAGCAAATAGATCACGCTCGAGTGATCGAGAGCGTAGCCGCCGGCGTCGAGTTTCTGCTTGGCAAAATAGACGCGATATTCGTGCGCGACGTTGGTCACGTCGGCAAGCGAGCCCGTAAGACCCACGAAATTCGGGCCGAATGCCGCGAGATATTTCTTGAGTACGGTCGGAGTATCGCGTTGGGGGTCGATCGTCACAAACACCGGCACAATTCGGGACGACCGCGGTGCCCCGAGCTTTGCCAGCGCATCCGCCATCACACCCAGAGTCGTGGGGCAAACGTCGGGACAGTAGGTGTAACCGAAATAAAGAAGCACATAGCGCCCGCGGAAGTTCTTGTCGGAGCGACGCAGCCCATTCTGATCGGTCAGGGCGAAAGGTCCGCCGATATCGGCAACGCCGAATTCAGCCGGTCGGCGGCCGGGTAACCGGTCGCCGACATACCACAGCAATCCGCCTGCGAGGATCGCGAGCAGAAGCGCAAGAACGAGCAGGGCTGTGGGCGCACGGGTCATCGGCGACGCGAAAACGGCTGCTCGCGATTGATAGGCTCGCAGGCTAGGATCGGGAAGGGGCGAAAGGTCGCCGGAACTGGATTCGACACAATGAGTGAGACGACCGTGGAGCGGCCCTGGATGCGCTTCTGGCGCGGCGAAAGTCGGCTCGCGCGATTTGTGAGCTATCCGGGTTCGCGCGGCCGCGTCCGGCTGCGCACCCTGAGCAATCTGCGATGGCTCGCCATTGCGGGCCAATCGGCGGCGCTCTTCGTGGTGCGCTTCGGCCTCAATTACCGTCTGCCGATCATTCAATGCGCGATCGCGATCGCGCTCAGCATGCTGCTCAACGTTGCACTTGTCATTCGCTATCCGGCGACGCACCGCCTCACCAATCGCGAAGCAACGTTTTATCTCGGTTACGATGTGCTGCAGCTTGCTGCGCTGCTGTATCTGACCGGCGGGATTCAAAATCCGTTTGCGTTGATGTTCTTGGCGCCGGTCGTGATTGCGGCCGCGACTCTCAACCTCGGAAACACATTGATCCTTGCCGGCATTGCGCTTGCATCCGTGTCGGTGATCTCGGTCGCGCATTATCCGTTGCCGTGGTCTAAGAACGAGCAACTCAATCTGCCGGAGCTTTATCAGGGCGGTATTTGGGTCTCTCTGGTGCTCGGTATCGGATTTACATCGATCTATGCCTGGCGAATTGCCAGCGAAGGCGCACGCATGCAGGCGGGTCTCGCCGCGACGCAATTGGCGCTCGCCCGGGAAAACCGTCTTGCGGCGCTCGGCGCCTTGGCAACAGCCGCGGCACATGAGCTGGGTACGCCGCTCGGCACCATTGCCATCGTCGCCCGCGAACTCGAACGCGCGCTGCCGCCGTCTTCGGCCGAGGCCGAAGATGTACGTCTGTTGCGGGCGGAGGCCGAGCGATGTCGCGGTATCCTCACGCGTCTTGCCCGTCCCGAAGAAAGCGTGCTTTCCGGCACCGATCGGTTGCCGCTCGGTGCGCTGCTGGACGAGATTGCCGGCGAATATCGCGGTGGCGACGTCGAAATCCGTATCGAAATGGAGGCCGCGGAGCCGCCCGAGCCCAAGGTCTGGCGCGTGCCCGAGGTGCAGCACGGGCTCGGCAATTTCATTGCCAATGCCGCGGATTTCGCCCAGAGCCTCGTGCGCGTCCGCGCGCAATGGAATGCGACCGAGCTACGCCTGTCGGTGGAAGACAATGGGCCCGGATTTGCGCCCGAGATTCTGGAGCGGATCGGCGAGCCCTATGTGACCTCGCGTCCGGGTACTTATGCGCTGGGCGAGACCGAGCTCGGACCCAGCGACGCGTTTGTCGGCCAGCAGGGCATGGGACTGGGCTTTTTCATTGCCAAAACGCTCATCGAACAGACCGGCGGGAGCGTTCGGGCACTCAATCTCGATGCCGGAGGCGCGCGGGTGGCCATTCGCTGGCCGCGGGGCGCCATTGACGGCGACAGGCCTCCCACCCGGGAAGGCACCGTTTAATTACGCATTTTGCCCGCTTTCTCTTGCTCCGGCAGGCCTGCGGCGGTATCGACCACCCGCCAAGAGGTAGGACATGAGCCAGCACCCCGTTCCCGAAGACCGCACGCTGTTGATCGTGGAGGACGACCGTCCGCTGCGCGAGCGACTGGCACGCGCCATGGAGGCTCGCGGCTTCACGGTCGCCATTGCCGAGACGGTGGCGCAAGGGGTGGCCCGGGCCAAGGAAGCGCCTCCTGCCTTCGCCGTGGTCGATCTGAAGCTCGACGACGGCAGCGGCCTCGATGTGGTGGAGATCATGCATGCCGTTCGCCCCGAGGCTCGGGTGGTCGTGCTGACAGGCTTCGGCAATATCGCGACGGCGGTCGCCGCCGTGAAATACGGCGCCATCGATTACATTCCGAAGCCCGCCGATGCGGACGACATTCTCGCGGCGTTGCTGGCCCAGCCGGGTCACAAGCCCAAGCCGCCCGAAAATCCGATGTCCGCCGACCGCGTGCGCTGGGAGCATATCCAGCGCGTCTATGAACTGTGCGGCCACAATGTCTCGGAGACGGCGCGGCGGCTCAACATGCACCGGCGCACCTTGCAGCGTATCCTCGCCAAGCGCAGCCCGCGATAGAGGGGTTTTTATCTCCCCGCACTGGGGTTGGACATTAATCCGGTACGAGAACGCCAGCATCGATCAATGTGGTTGCACCGAATACTTTCACTACGAAGGCATGACCCGCACCGGTAAGCCTCAGGGTTTCCCTGGTCACCGTTGTGTCCTGCACTTCGATCATTCCATTTGAAACCATATCGCGCCCAACACCATTTTCGATGATGTATTCTATGCCTTCGATCTTTAGTCGACGAGGCAACAGACATCCGGGTTCTAATGCCACGCCATTCGCCAGCGCAGTGGCTACAATCGCGCCTGCCTGTCTTGGCTTCATCCCGATAGTATCATCGTTTTTCCATAGGCCCGCCGCTCGCGCGAACGTAGCAACAGGCTTGATGGGGACTGATTTTACCGGAGTAAGCTTCTGAAACCACCGGTTTACGATTTGTCTTTCGGGATCATCCGCGTCTCCCCACAGCGAATCGCGTCGCCGTTGACGGCTTTCTTCAGATGGGTTGGAAGTTCCTTCGCCTCCGTCCGTTTGGTTTGTAAGTGGGCCGCGCCTCAGATCGTGCCGACCGATTTCGGCAATTAGCGCCCGTTCACGAGCTAAGGCATCAGTCTCATCAGCGAATGAACTATCGATTCGGTACGCGACGGTTTGGCCAAGTCTATGAAGGCTGCGAATCACGTTGAGCTTGTGCGTCAGTGTCTTCGTCGTTCGGGCGTCCGCTTCGTGCTGGAGAGCCCGAAAGTTTACTCCTTTTCCGACGTAAAAGGGCTCACCAAGAGGGCGGCATAGGACGTAAACGTAGTGGGGGTGATGATTCTGTAACGCGGCTCGGATGCCGATAACGTCGAGGAGATCACTCATACCAAATAGTCACTCCCTGAAACTGCAAAACTACCGTAGACACGGCGGCTCAATTCCCCGATACCTCACTCAGAAGGTTGTGAAGGCGGGGCCTGAGGAGCTGAACGCCCATTATGTGATGTCGTGCCAGAGTCGACTCGCCGGGACATCACGTTGGGTGGAAAAAACCAGTTCTTGTAGGGCGATTTCTTGCGGCGATAATATCTGATCAACTTTTCGATGTTTTCTTG
>JBEKDC010000111.1:0-10206 GCA_050014535.1 Rhizomicrobium sp. | reverse complement strand
ATCACCGGAATGATGATGCCGAGCCCGATCGTATCGACGAACATGGTGATGAAGATGAAGAGCAGGGCAAACCTGCTCGCCTGCGGCCGATCCAAATGCGCCCCGCTGTCGTTCAAGCGGGTTCGAGACTAGGGCGATTTGCGGGAGGCGTCTTGGAAAAACTTTCCCGTCGACAATGGGATTTTAATCAGGAGGACGCAGGAATTTGCGTCGAGCGGTGCGCGGTTGTCGCTGCTTTTTCGGCACGCGGAGTCGCGGAAGACGCGGAGAACGGATAGCGCTGCACTCGAAGTGAACTGACTCCGCATTTCCCCGATGAAGTGCAATTTCGCAGGAGCACGAACGCGATTCACTCACGCAATCGCCGGTTGTTCTAACATCGAGGCTTCGATCATGACGGACCCGACGGGTGAATCGAATGGCCGGTTCGGCCGGCCATCCGGGGAATGTCGCTCCAGGACAAATCACGTCGCGCCAGCCCAAGTATTCCTGGACGACATCGATATAGCTTCGCGCGTTTTGATCGACGGGGGGGAATGATCCCCAGCCCGCGTCCAAAGGAGAACTATCCATGAAAATGCGTTTGGGCTTGGCGGTCGGTGCGTTGCTTTTGGCGGGCACGACGGGCGCAATGGCAGCAACCGATTATGTTTCGTTCGATGGCTACTGCAATTTCTTCAGCGGTATCGTTCTCAACGGCGACACCTCTCTCGGTGTCGACAATCTGACCACGATATGCGGTTACCCCAGCAACGCGGTTGCCGTGGGAACGGAGGCCAAGATCACCGGCCTTTCGGGAAATTGGCTCATTTTTTCGACCACCGAGCAGGATGTGACCAACACGACGAACACGGCCGAGTACTATGCCTTCCAGCTGCCGCTGAAAACGGGCAACAGCTGGCTTATTTATGAGACGACCGACGGCGCCACCATCAGTTTTTCGAATAGCGGCACGTACACCGTCACTCACAAAGCACCCAAGCTGCTGCATGGCAGCGCGAAGCTGCCCGTGGCCTCGCTGGTCAAGGGCCAGTTCCTGCCTCCGAAATAGGTTCTTCTCGGACCGAGCACTGCCTCCTCTCTTTGAGAGGAGGCAGTGTGTCGCTTACGCCGAGGCTACGGTAGACAAGCGCGAACCGCTGACCCGCCGAAGCTTTAGCGAAGGCGGGCGCGCGCAACTCATTCTTCTCCGCGTCCTTCGCGCCTCCGCGTGCATAAACTCTTGTCTTCTTTCGGATGCGCCCCGCTGTCGTTCAAGCGGGTTCGAGACTAGGGCGATTTGCTGGAGGCGTCTTGGAAAAACTTTCCGGTCGAAAACAAGATTTTAGCGCAGAGGTCGCAGAGGGTGCGCAGAGGACGCCGAGGAGGTCAGAGCCCGTTAACAGAACGTGTAATTCCGTCGCGCATGTGCGCGACATTGAAATTCAGGAGGTAGCCAAGCCGGAAGCCGCCAAGACGAAGGTAGCTCAGCAGTTGGCCGCGATGCACTGGCGAGATGGCCTCGATGGCCTTCAATTCAACGACAACGAGGTCGTTAACAAGCAGGTCGACCCGATAGCCATTCTCGATTATCAGTTCTTCGTAGCGAATAGGGATCGAAACTTCTTGTCGCACAATCAAGCCAAGCTTTGCCAATTCGTGGGAAAGACAGAGCGCGTACGCGCTCTCAAGTAAACCGGGCCCAAGGGCCGTATGAACCTTCATCGCAGAATTTATGATCGCACTGCCGATCTCGTTCTCGGTCATCCCCTGCGTCCTCTGCGCACCCTCTGCGTCCTCCGCGCTAAAGTCTTTTTCGTTCCATTCAGTGCGCCGGTATTAGGAATCCCTCACGCCACCAATTTCGCCTGTTCGCGCAGTTTGTATTTCTGGATTTTGCCGGTCGAGGTTTTCGGCAGGTCGGTGAAGATCACGTGGCGGGGGCATTTGAAGCGGGCGATCTGGGTGCGGCAATATTCGATCAGTTCTTCCGCCGTTGTGTTCTCATAGCCCGCTTTGCGCTCGACGAAGGCGCATGGCGTCTCGCCCCATTTCTCGTCCGGACGGGCCACGACGGCGGCGAACATCACGGCCGGATGCATGAGCAGCGCGTCTTCCACTTCGATCGACGAGATGTTCTCTCCGCCGGAGATGATGATGTCCTTGGAGCGATCCTTGAGCTGCACATAACCGTCGGGGTGCATCACGCCCAAGTCCCCCGAATGAAACCAGCCGCCTTCGAACGCTTCGCGCGTCGCCTTCGGATTCTTGAGATAACCCTTCATCACCACATTGCCGCGGAACATCACTTCGCCCAGCGTTTCGCCGTCGGCCGGCGTGGGCTCCATGGTTTCGGGATCCATCACACTCAGCGCATCGAGCGCGTGATAGCGCACACCCTGGCGCGCTTTCTTCGCCGCCCGGTGGCCGCGGTCGAGCGCGTCCCAATCGGATTTCCATTCGTTGACCACGGCGGGTCCGTAAGTCTCGGTTAGGCCGTAGACATGGGTGACGTTGAAACCCGCTTCGCTCATTGCGGCCAGCACGGATTCCGGGGGCGGCGCCGCGGCCGTAATGAATTCGATTCTGTGCGGCATCGCGCGGCGCTCTGTTTCGGGAGCATTGATCAAAGTCGACATCACGATCGGCGCGCCGCACATATGGGTGACCTTGTGTTCCACGATCAGATCGAAGATCGCTTTGGCGCGCACCCAGCGCAGGCAGATATGCGTTCCCGCCACGACCGCAAGCGACCACGGAAAACACCAGCCGTTGCAATGAAACATCGGCAAGGTCCACAGATAGACCGGATGACGGCCCATCCCCGTGGAGATCACATTGCCGTAGCCCATCAACGCCGCGCCGCGATGATGGAACACGACACCTTTGGGATTGCCTGTCGTGCCGGAGGTGTAGTTCAGCGAAATCGCGTCCCATTCGTCGCCCGGCATCTCCCAGGCGAAATCGGGGTCTCCGTCCGCGATGAATTTCTCGTATTCGATTGATCCCAGGCGCTCACCCGTTTGCGGGAATTCGGGATCGTCGTAATCGATGACGAAGGGCTTCGCCTTGGCGAGTTTCAGGGTTTCCCGGATCGTGTCGGCAAATTCGCGGTCGGTGATCAGCACCTTCGCGTCGCCATGGTCGAGGATGAAGGCGAGCGCCGCCGCGTCGAGCCGCGTGTTGAGCGTGTTGAGCACTCCCCCCGACATCGGCACGCCGAAATGCGCTTCGAGCATGGGAGGCGTGTTGGCGAGCATCACGGCGACGGTGTCGCCTTTCTTGATGCCCCGCTTGGCGAGCGCGGATGCGAGCTTGCGCGCGCGCGCGTAGAATTGCGCATAAGTGTGGCGGAGGCCGCCGTGAACGATCGCGGTGCGATCGGGAAACACGCTTGCCGCGCGTTCGAGAAAGGTCAGCGGCGACAAAGGCACGTAGTTTGCGGCGTTGCGGTCGAGATCGGTGTTGTAGGGATTTTGTCCCACCACGCGCTTCAATGGCGGCATCGGTCGCGGCGCGGCCCCAGTCCGTCGCAAAATCGTCTTGCGCGGCCTCGGAGACGAGGCCCGTTTGGCCCGCGCGGATTGTTTCGGCGACGGCTTCGGCGCCATGGCCTTGCGCGGAGACTTCTTCTTTTTCGGACGCTTCCGCGCGCCGCCTTTCGCTGTCCCAGATTTGCGCTTCGCCATGATGTGTTCCCGGCCGATTGAAGAGCGCGAAAGTTAGAGAAACGCCGGCTCAGCGGCAAGCTTGCGCGGCAGATGCCGGTGCGTGCTAGGAAGACGCATCGCGAAGGATAGGGCCGATGACCGAGAGCGCAAATATCGCCGGAGGCACGGGCCCAATCCGCAGGCTCTATGCCTCGTTCACGGCACGCGCGAACGGCCCGCATGCCTGGTGGATCCTGGCGGTCATCGCCTTTGCCGAATCATCGTTCTTCCCCATCCCCCCGGATGTCATGGTGCTGCCGATGATGCTCGCCAACCGCAAGCGGGCATTCGCCATTGCGGGCTGGTGCACGCTCTGGTCGGTGGCGGGCGGGATGCTGGGTTATGCCATCGGCGCGCTGTTCTGGAAGACGTTCGGTCTGTGGCTGATCGGCGTTCTGCACATCCCCCTCTCGGAGGTCGAAGCGCTACGGGCCAAATACGCCGCGCACGCCTATTTCATCATCGTGCAGGGTTTGACTCCCGTGCCCTATAAGCTGGTGACGATATCGGCGGGCCTCGCCAACGTTCCGTTCGCGGCGTTCATGCTCTATTCCGCGATCACGCGGTCCCTGCGTTTCATCGTTCTGGAAGGCGTGCTTGTCCATCTGTTCGGCGACAAGGCCAGCGAGATTCTCGAGCGCTATCTCGAAGTGGCGCTGGTCGTCTTTTTGGTGCTGATCGTGCTGGGCTTCGTCCTGTTGCGGTACATGTGAGGACGGGTTGCGACACAAAGACCACTGCGTGAAATGGAATGCCGCGCGCCGCAATTTTGCCCCGAGCGAGCGCGAGATATGATCGGTCATTGAGTCCGCGGCGGGCTCCGCGGGACATCATGGCACCTCAGCTTTATTCCATCGGCGCGATCCTGCTTTCGACGGCATTCCTGCTGCTCGGCAACGGGTTGATCGGCACGCTGACCCCCGTTCGGGCCCATCTCGAAGGCTTTTCCAATCAGGCCGTCGGCGCGATGGGGTCGTTTTACTATCTGGGCTTCGTCGTCGGCTGCTTTGTCGGCCCCTGGCTGCTCGCGCGCGTGGGCCATATCCGCACCTTTGCCGTGGCTGCCGCGCTCACCGCGGCGACGGTTCTGCTCCAGCCGATCTTCACTGAGCCCGCCATGTGGTTTGCCGACCGCGCCGCCTTCGGCTTCCTGGCCGCGAGTGTCTATATGGCGATCGAGAGCTGGCTCAACGATCGCGCCACCAACGAAACCCGCGGGCGCATTCTGTCGGCTTATGTGATCGTCAACCTGACCTGCCTGACCCTCGGCCAATGGCTGCTACTGGCGGCGCCACCCATGGGTTATCAGCTCTTCAGCCTGGCTGCCGTGCTCTACATTTTCTGCGTGGTGCCCATGGGGCTCACACATTTGCCGCAGCCCGCGCCGCAGCCGCGCCCGGTTCTCCGGGTCATGCGGCTGATGCGGATGGCGCCTGTGGGCATGGCCGGCATCGTCACCGTGGGCCTGGCCAATGCCGCATTCTGGACGCTGGCGCCGGTCTATGCGCAATCGCTCGGTTTCTCGACCTTCGGCGTTGCGCTGTTCATGAGCGCGTTTATCGTGGGCGGCACGGCGATCCAGTTTCCGCTGGGACGATTCTCGGATCGGTTCGATCGGCGCTGGATCATCGCCGTCGTCTGCGCCGCAGCCTCGATCGGCGGCGTGGCGCTCGCTCTCCTGGGCCATGTCAGCGGCGACCATCCCTATCTGCTTTATCCGTTGGCGCTGTTCTTCGGCGCGGCGATGCTGCCGCTTTATTCGCTGTCGATCGCGCACGCCAACGACCGTCTGGCGCGCAACGAATTCATCGAGGCGTCGGCGACATTGCTTCTGGTGAATGCGCTTGCCTCGATCGTCGGCCCGTCGCTTGCGGCGTTCATCATCGCGCACAGCGCAATGGCGTCGCTGTTCTTCTATACGGCCGCCGTGCATCTCGCGATGACCGTCTTCACCATCGTGCGGATCACCATGGTGCGTGCGGCGCCGGACGAAACGCACGAGCATTTCGTAGTGGTGCCGCAGACGGCCTCGCCCAGCTCGCTCGAACTCGATCCGCGCGCGCACGAAGAGCAGGCGGCGTGAGCGCTTACTGCGGATTGGTGCCCGGCGGCACCAGGGGGATCGGCACGGGCTCGATCCGGATGCCGTTGACGGCGTAATAGCGACGCAACAGAACGACCGAAGTGGCAAGCGCCGGAAACCCGAGCGTGAGAAGCATGGCGAGCGGTACGCCGGAAGCGGCGAGCGCAGCCGCGATCAGACACCCGGTTGCACATCCCGCATCCCAGCCGCCTTCAGTCGCGATATGAAAACGCAGCGCACAGGGGGACGCCTTCGCGAGATTGTAGACCGCCGTCATCATTGCCGGCACTTGCAGACACTGGGCGAGCGAACCCAGTGCGTTGGCGATAATCGCGAGCCATGGCGTGCCGAGGCTTCCCGCGCGCAGCGCCAGGGTGAATGCGCCTACGCCATAGGCAATCAGGACCGCGCGTTTTCCGTACCCTGCGTCGATGTGCCGACCGAGCAGCAGCCCGCTCGCCGCGCCCACCAATGCGGCCAGCGCCATGGCGCCGCCATAGGCCTGAAAGCTCTCGCCCAGAGACATGAACAGCGCGATCTGCCAGACGAAAAAGAATGCCGACGCAAACCAGCCGTCCGCCGCGAACATATAAATGCCGGGAAGCGCCGCGCGAAAGGCGCCTTGTGCCGTGCGTAGAACCGCAACGTTCGGCGTGCCCAATAGCGGAATCGCGGCCAGCGCCTGGATACCGCCGACGCAGGCAAACGCGATGCCCGGTCCCAGTTTGATGATCGCCCAGGCCCCCATCAGCGGCGCGACAATGCCGACGGATGCGGCCAGCGCCTCGCGCGCGCTGATCTGGTGGCCGCGATGCTCGCTGTCGCCCAGCGACGCGAAAAAGGCGTGGAACGTCGACCAGTAGAACGTATCGCCCAGCGACGACACAAGAATGAGCGCCACAAGCGACGCGCCGACGCCGTGCACTTCGGCAAGCATCGGATATTGCGCGGCGAGCACCGTCGTGCCGACGATCAGTGCCGGCTTCAATCCCCATCGTTTTGCAAACACGAGCACGACCGGACGCATCAGAAATCGCCCGATCAGGATCGATGTCATCGTACAAAGCACCAGAGAGGCCGAAAGACCCGCTCGCAGCAGGAAGACGAGATAAAAGACGCCGCCCATGCCCATCGCGAGGGCCTGGATGCCGTAATGCAGATTGATCAGGTTGACCGTGCGATTGCGCAGGAATGCCATGGGAGCCGCCGGAATAAAGGAAATGCAACGGGACCCGGCCTACGATCGGCCGGGCGGGCTTAAGCGAATTGCTTCAGCTGCGAGTTCTTCCCGTACACATCGCGGCGATCCTCGATCAGACGTCGGGATTATTTCCCCGTTTGGGGTCTCATGGCAATGGTTCCGATGGCGGCGCGCTTTGGTCCATTCCGACGCGTCCTATTTTTCGGAGTCCGCTGCTTCCGCCGCCGGTTCCGCCGTGGTCTCCGCGATCGGCTTGAGGACTTCGCCCTTCTTCAACGTCTTTTTGATCAACCGATCGCGTCGCACCGATGCGCGCTCGACCGCCATGTCGAGCTCGAGTTGCGAGCAAAGACCCAGGGTCACGGGATCGACCGCCTTGATGTTGGTCGCGTTCCAGTGGGAGCGTTCGCGAATTTTCTGAATCGTCGCTTTGGTCGTGCCGATCAGCTTGATGATGTCGGCATCGGCGAATTCCGGATGGTTGCGCAGGATCCAGTAGACCGCATCGGGCTTGTCCTGGCGCTTGGAGACCGGCGTGTAGCGCGGCGCCTTCTTCTGCTTGACCGACGGCATCTTGTGCTTCGAAGGCGCCATCTTGAGGCGCAGTTTCGGGTTCTTCTCGGCCGCCTCGATATCCTCGCGGGTCAGCTGGCCCGACGTGACCGGGTCTTGCCCCTTGATCCCCTTGGCTACGTCTTCGTCGGCGATGCCCTTCACTTCGAGCGGATGCAGGCCGCAGAAATCGGCGATCTGCTCGAATGTCAGCGAGGTGTTGTCGACCAGCCAGACGGCGGTCGCCTTCGGCATAAGCGGTTTTTCGGCCATGGAACTTCCTTTTCCCGGGCGAGGTTTCGGACCTCACGCCGCTCCCTAGGTCTTAAGCCTTTTGGGGACAGTGAACGGGCCTTTTACAGGGACATCCCTCCAAGGAAAAGGGCCTTGGCTAAATCTGCAGCAGAATCTTTCCGATATGGGCGCTTTGGGCCATTCTGGCATGCGCCGCCTGGGCTTCGGCCAGCGGATAAATCCTGTCCACCACCGGCTTGATGCGGCCCGCGGCGATCTGGGGCCAGACCTCGCAGGCGAGCGCATCCCGGATCGCGGTCTTTTCGGCGATGGTGCGGCCGCGAAGCGTGGTCGCCATGAAGGACAGACGCTTCATCAGCATCAGGCCGAAATTGACCTGCGCGGTCATGCCGCCCTGAAACGCGATGTTCACCAGACGGCCCTGGCGCGCCAGCGCCCGGAAATTGCGCTCGATATAGTCGCCGCCCACCATGTCGAGGATGACGTCCACCCCCTTGTCGTGGGTCGCCTCCTTCGTCACGGCGACGAAATCTTCCTCGCGATAGTCGATCGCGCGCGCAGCACCCAGTTTTTCGCAGGCCGCGCATTTGTCCTTGGCCCCGGCCGTCGCGAACACCGTGTGGCCGCGCGTCGCGCAAAGCTGGATCGCGGCCGTGCCGATGCCGCTCGATCCGCCGTGAATGAGAACGCTTTCGCCCGGCTGCAGCCGCGCCGAATCCATCAAGTTCGTCCACACCGTGAAGTGCACTTCCGGCAGGCCTGCCGCGTCGACGACACCCACGCCGGCAGGAACCGGGAGCACGCAACCCGATGATGCGACGCAATATTCGGCATATCCGCCACCCGGCACCAGCGCGCATACTTTGTCGCCGACACGAAGATTTTTCACGTCCTGTCCCAGCTCGACAATCTCGCCCGACACTTCCATCCCAAGCGTTTCCGGTGCGCCGGGTGGTGGCGGATATTGTCCCATCGCCTGCGCGATATCGGCCCGGTTGAGACCTGCGGCCGCAACCTTGATCAGCACGTCCCCGGGGCCGGGCACGGGACGCGGAATATCGGCCACCGTAAGCTGGTAGACCGGACCAGGATTTTCGACACGAATGGCTCTCATGCGATTTCTCTTTTCAGCGGGCGAACTTGTGCGCGAAACGCGCCTCGGCGAACATTAGCAAGACGGAGGACGGAAACCATGCCCATCGATCCCGACGAATTGCCGATCCGCAAGAAACCCACGGAAATTCTGCTTGGCGCCGATTTGTACGCCATGTCGGAACCCGACCTTGCCGAGCGCATTGCGCTTCTCGAAGGCGAGATCGAGCGTTGCCGCGAGGCCATCAAGAAACGTCAGGCGACCAAGAACGCAGCGGATTTCTTCTTTAAGAAATAAGAAGACCCTTTAGCAAATGAGGAGGCCGCCAGGTTTTGGTCACGCGTGCAAGCTCGCGAGCGGGCTTGCGTAAACCTTTCAATCATTAACGCAAGCGCGGGCAGACGGGTAAAAGCGTGATGTTCCTGCCACCCCCATATTGGTTTACGCGTGACAGATTCGCACGAGAGGCTTGCACTGGCGCGGCGTCTTGCTAGTTTTTCATGGGATGAGCATCGGGGGAGGTGCGACGTATGTCGCTGCCGCAATCTGACGACGAGAACCTGCGCGATCTCACGCTTCAGACGTTCACGGGTTCCGCATTGTTCGAACGGACCTTCGACGAAGGCATGTCGCTCGTCGAGGAAACGGCGCGCTATCTCGACGGGCGCGGGCGACAGGAATCGCGCGACCTGCCGCGCAAGGAAGCTCTGCTCTATGCCGGCGAAAGCATGCGCGTCACGACACGGCTGATGCAGGCCGCGAGCTGGCTGTTGATTCAACGCGCGGTTCATGACGGCGAAATGCGCATCGAAGATGCGGCGGGCGAGCGCTATCGCTTGGGCTCGAAGGAAATCTGTTTCGGCGGACGCGGCGAAAGCGTCGATGCGCTGCCGGGTGCGCTGCAGGATCTTCTTTCGCGCAGCGACAATCTCTATCGCCGTATCGCGCGCCTCGACGAAGTGTTTTACGGTGGCGCACTTAAGAAGCCCGGCGTGAAGGCGCATTTCGACCGCCTGAACCAGGCGTTCGGCAGCAGCGCAAAATAGGGAGCTTGTGCTCCTTACTTCACATAATCCTTGAAGCGCTTGTTGAAGCGGGTCAGGCGACCGCCGCGGTCGACCAATTGCTGCTGGCCGCCCGTCCAGGCCGGATGCGTCGAAGGGTCGATATCGAGAGTGAGCTTCTGGTCGGGCTCGCCCCAGGTCGAACGGGTCCGATAGGTCGTGCCGTCGTTCAGCTGAACGCTGATCATGTGGTAGTTCGGATGAATGCCTTTTTTCACGGCGACGGCCTCTTGGCGGCGATTTGAAGCCGGGCCTTATAGGGGATCGTT
>JBEKDC010000110.1:0-10245 GCA_050014535.1 Rhizomicrobium sp. | reverse complement strand
ATCTTGCGAGCCACACGAGCGGCCCGAGAATCCGCATCGGTGGTTCGGTTCGGTTCGGCCTCTGGCACTATGCTATTCTTGTCTTGGCCGATCTACAGCGCACTCGCAAGAGGACTACCATGCCCAAAATTCTCACCACCCATGCCGGCTCTCTCCCGCGGCCTGCAACGCTCGCGCATCAGTTCGTGGAGAAAGAGGCGGGACGCGCTGTCGACGAGGCGGCGCTGGAGGGGGAGATCGATGCGGCTGTGGCCGAGAGTGTTCGCCGTCAGGTGGAATGCGGGCTCGATGTCGTCAATGACGGCGAGCAGGGCCGCGCCGGTTTCTTCTCCACTGTGCGCTGGCGGATGACGGGCTTCGGCGGCCAGGCAGGCCCGCGCAAATTCGTCGACATTTTTTCCCATCCGGATTTTCTCGAAATCATGCAGCGGGGAATGTCGCGCGAATCCGTGAGCCTCGTCACGCCGCCGCAGGCGACCGGCGCCGTCTCCTATGTGAGCGCCGAGCCGGTGCGCCGCGATGCGGCACGCCTCGTCAAATATCTGCCCGCCGGACGCAAGGGATTCATGACTGCGCCGTCGCCCGGCATCGTCGCGGCCGCGCTGGAGAATGTGTATTACCCCGATCTCGATTCCTATATCGCAGCCGTGGGTGAGGCGCTGGCGGTGGAATATCGCGCCATCGTCGATGCGGGGCTCGATCTGCAGATCGATGCGCCGGATCTCGCGATGGAGCGTGCGGTTCTGTTTCACGACAAGCCGCTGGCCGATTTCCTGCATTTCGTGCGGCTGGTCGTGGCCGCGATCGGCAAGGCCATTGCACCTCTGCCACGGGATAAAGTGCGGCTCCATGTCTGCTGGGGAAATTACGAAGGCCCGCACGAGCGCGACGTGGACCTCGCCGACATCTGGTCGGAAATTTCCAAAGCAAATGTCGGGGCTTATCTGCTGTCGATGGCCAATCCGCGCCACGCGCATGACTATCATCTGTTCGAGCGCGGCGTGCTGCCCGCGCAGGCGAAGCTCATTGTGGGAGTCATCGATACGACGACGAATTATGTCGAGCACCGGGAGGTCGTCGCCGACCGGCTGGTGTTGGCCGCGAAGGCGATCAGCGATCCCGCGCGGATCATGGCGGGGACGGATTGCGGCTTCGAAACCTCGACCGGGACAGGCATGGTCGCGCCCTCGCTCGTCTGGCGGAAACTCTCCGCACTCAGCGAAGGCGCCGCCATCGCAACGACGCGGTTGTTCGGGTAGATCGCGCCCGACGGCACTCAAACCGCGACCAGTATCTTCTTATACCGGTCGTGGCGCGCGGGGTCTCGCACCGGATGCTTCGTCACCAGTTCGATCTCGGGAAACCGGTCGACCATCGCTTCGATGGCGAGATGCGATTCGAAGCGGGCAAGTGCTGCGCCGAAGCAGAAATGCGGGCCCGTTCCGAAGGAGAGGATGGGGACGCGCGGGCGGCGTGCGATATCGAAACGGTCGGGATCGTCGAAAACTGCCGGATCGCGGTTTGCGGCCCCAAGCCCGACACGAACCGTGTCGCCTGCGCGCAAGGTCTTGCCGCCCATCTCCACATCGACCGTGCAGCGCCGGTTCGTCGAGGTCGATTGGGTGGGATGGTGGAAGCGCAGGATTTCGTCGAGCGCCGAGGCAAACAGCGAACGGTCGCGCTTCAGCGCCGCCCATTGCTCGGGATGCGACAGCAGCAGAAAGAGCCCGCTGGAGATGAACCGCTCCGTCGTCGTGCCGGCAGCAGTGTAGATCGTGCTCAGCGCGGATTGCAGCTCCGGTTCGCTCAGCCGTTCTCCCTCCTGCTCTTCCGCGATCAATGCGCTGATGAGATCGGATTCGGGACGCGCGCGGCGCTGCGCCGTCAATTCGCGCAAATAGGTTCCGATCCATCTTCCGGCCGCGAGCCCCTTGGTCCAGGAGTCCTCCGAACGCTTCGGCGCCATCAACACGGCCGCGCTCGCAAACGCTTCCCGGAACGAATCGCGGTCGCGCGCGGGAATGCCGATGATCTCGCTGGCCACGATGATGGGAATGTGGAACGCGAAATCGCTCACGAGATCGAATGTGCCTTTCGCCGCCGCTTCGGTCAGCACACCGGCGATCACCTCCACGATGCGGTCGCGGCGGTCTTCGACTGCGCGGCGCGAGAAGGCCGCCTGCACGAGACGGCGGATGCGGGTGTGATCCGGCGCATCCATCTGGTTGAAGGAATGCGCAAGCGTACGGCTGAGGCTTTGTTCGGATTTCGACTGGCCGTCGCTCTTGCCGCCGCGGGCGAGAGGATTGGCGCCGCCCCAGCCGGCCGCAGCGCTGGAGAAACGCTCGGCATCCTTCAGAACTGCGCTGACATGATCGTAGCGCGTCAGATACCAGAAACCGTGGCGCGACCAATGAACGGGATCTTCCGCCCGCAAGCGGTTCAGGGCCGGAACCGGTCTTCACAGAGGCACGCTGCGCGCGGCGATGAAGTCGGCAATGCCTTTGACGTCGATGAGAGAGAGATAAGGATGTCGACCGGCAAGTTTCGGATCGCCGGTTGCGATAGCGCAGATGGAAGTGTCGGCATCGGCAATGCGGCCTTGCGGCCCCAACTCTCGAAGCACTTCGATTTTTGGATAGTTCTCGGATTTGAAACCCTCCACCAGGACCAGATCGCATGGCTGCAGATGTCGGAGAAGGTCGGAGAGGCTTGGCTCATTCTCCTCCCGCAGTTCGTGGATCAATGCCCACCTGCTCCGCGATGCGACGATGACTTCCATTGCTCCCGCCTGTCGATGGCGGTGGCTGTCCTTGCCCGGCTGGTCGATATCGAAGGTGTGATGGGCATGTTTGATCGTGGAAACGATCAACCCTCTCGACGCGAACTCACGAACGAGCAATTCCACCAGAGTGGTTTTGCCGCTGTTTTTCCACCCCGTAATTCCAAAAATGCTTTTCGGACGATCGACCATCCGGTTTACACCTCTATCCGATCGGCATGCGTGAACACTTCGAGCGAATCGCTCCGCGCGACGGCGGCGACGGTCATGCCGCAGTCCTCGGCCGCTCTGAGGGCGAACGCCGTGGGCGCAGAAACGGCGACAATGATCGGACATCCGATCGACGAAGCCTTTTGCACAAGCTCGATCGAAAGCCGGCTCGATACGACAAGAAATCCCGAATTCGCGGCCGTCTTTGCGCGCGCCAACGCACCGGCCAATTTGTCGAGCGCATTGTGTCGTCCGACATCTTCGCGGACGGCCAGGAATTCGTCGCCCAGCCAGAATCCCGCGGCGTGTACGGCATGCGTTTCCGCGTTCAACATTTGCTTTTCGCGCAGGCCGTCCAGCGCTCGAAAAATCGTTTCCTTCGAGACGCGTCCGGACGGCGCGACTGGGCAGGGTGGCGCAACGGCAGCCTCAAGGCTCTCGATTCCGCAAAGTCCGCAGCCTGCGGGCCCCGTAAGTCGTCTGCGGCGCGACAGGAGCTGTGCGTCCCGGTTCGAGGAAAGCGTCATGCGCGCCTCGATACCTTGGGGAAGCGCAACGACTTCGAGCTCGGTTATTTCGGCAATGTCTTCGATGATCCGTTCCGTCAGGGAGAAGCCCACCGCGAAATCTTCGATGTCGGCGGGTGTGGCCATCATGACGGCATACGTCGTGCGTCCGAATGTGATTGCGATCGCCGTTTCCTCGGGCACGACTCGGGCGCCCGATACGGCGCTGCGATGCGTGACGAGCCGTCGCGACATTGTCGTGTGAGTAGGAGGCAGTTTTGTCATTGTCCGGTTACAGACAGAAGCTCGTGCGGATCATTTCCGACAAGGCAGCTTATTGCAAATTGCTCCGGGAGTTCGCCCAAACCACAGTGACAGGCTTCCGGGGGAGTCGGGATTTTGTAATCATTGCGGCACGCGCAACATGTTCCGCAGCTTTGAGCCGGTTGGGGGGAATGCATGAATATAAGTCAAAGAGCGAATGCGATACTCGGGCCCGTCGTGTTCTTTGCGCTCGTCATAGCGGGTCTGTTTTATGTGAAATGGTTTCCCTATTACGGCAAGGCATTCGTCGCTGCGGCGCATCATTCCATCGGTCAGTCGATATTGATGGGAGGCGCTGCCAGTCCGCCGGTTTTCTCGTGGAACGCGGCGCTCGGCTACGCGCTCGCCTATGGCAACGCTATCTGGAAGGCGATGGTGCTGGGACTGCTGCTCGGTTCTGCCGTCCAGGCACTGTTGCCAGCCGACTGGGTGGCAAGAGTTTTGGGCAGGACGGGGTTCGGTACCACTGTTGCAGGTGGCTTGCTGGCGATCCCGGGAATGATGTGTACCTGCTGCGCGGCACCAGTCGTCGTCGGGTTGCGGCAACGCCACGCGTCCCCTGGTGCGGCGACCGCCTTCTAGCTGGGGAATTCGATACTGAACCCCGCGACTTTGGTCTTCATGGGCTTCGTTCTCGGTTGGAACTGGGCGGCGCTTCGCCTCGGGTTGGGGATCGTGATGGTCTTCGGGCTCGGCTACCTCGTCGACCGCATAACCGGCATATCCGACCATGAGGGAACGGACCCGCAGCTCGCAGAACTCGCGGCCAGACGGGAAGGGCTCGGTGCTTTCGCGCGCTGGATCACGATCCTCGCCCGAATGACGATCCGTCTGGTGCCTGAATATATAGTTCTAGTTCTGTTCCTGGGAGCCACGCGCGCATGGCTCTTCCCACATATCGGACCGGAGATCGGCAACACGCTTTGGTGGATCGCGATCTTCGCGCTGGCTGGCACCCTCTTCGTGATCCCCACTGCCGGCGAAGTACCGATCGTGCAGGCGATGCTCTCACTGGGGATCGGCGCGGGCCCTGCAGGCGCGCTGCTGATGACGCTGCCGCCGATCAGTCTGCCGTCGCTGGCGATGATTGCGCCGTCGTTCCGGGCAAGGGTGCTGATCGTTGTCACAATGGGGGTCATTGCGGTCGGTGTCGTGGGCGGACTTCTGGCGGTCGGATTGAAATTATGAGAGAGTCGGCGAGCCGCATGGCGCGTGAGTCAAGATTTCGTCCGCATTCAGGCCGCAACGACGGTTCGGCCGTGAGTAACGAAGGAGAGGCACATGAACATTGAAGTGTCGCGACGCGGCCTGTTGAAGGTCGCGGGCGTGGGCGCTGCCGGAACGGCGCTGGGAGCCTTGGGCTTCGGCGGGGCCGAAGCGGCAGAAGCGGCCCATGTGCGAGCCTACAAACTCGCGAGGACGACGGAGACCCGCAACACCTGCCCCTATTGCTCGGTCGCTTGCGGCGTCATCATCTATTCCAAGGGCGATTTGCGGAAGGGCGAGCGCGCCGACATCACGCATATCGAAGGCGATGCCGATCACCCGACCAATCGCGGCACGCTGTGTCCGAAAGGCGCCGCGCTGAAGGATTTCGTTCACTCAAAGACCCGCCTGCAATACCCGATGCTCCGCAAGCCAGGGTCGGACAAGTTCGAGCGCATCTCCTGGGACGACGCGCTGAACCGCGTCGCGCGTCTGATGAAGGACGATCGCGACAAGAACTTCGTCGCGAAGAACAAGGACGGACTGACGGTCAACCGCTGGACAACAGTCGGCTTCCTGGCCGCTTCGGCCACCACCAACGAGACCGCGTATTTGACCTACAAGGTCGTGCGCGGGGCAGGCGTACTGCCGTTCGACAATCAGGCGCGCGTCTGACACGGACCTACGGTGTCCAGTTTGGGCCCTACGTTCGGTCGCGGCGCGATGACAAATTCCTGGACGGATATCCGCAACACGGATCTCGCCGTCGTCATGGGCGGCAATTCGGCCGAAGCCCATCCTTGCGGCTTCAAATGGGTCACCGAAGCGAAGGCCAATCGCGGCGCCAGGCTCATCGTCATCGATCCGCGCTATACGCGGACGGCATCGGTAGCGGACCACTATGTTCCGATCCGTCAGGGCAGCGACATTGCGTTCCTCCTGGGTGTGATCCGCTATTGCATGGAGAACAACAAGATCCAGTGGGAGTACGTCAAGAATTTCACCAACGCGGCGCTCGTCGTGAAGGACGGATTTACCTACCAGGACGGATTGTTCACCGGCTACGATCCCGAGAAGCGCCAATACGACAAATCGACTTGGGATTACGACATCGGGCCGGACGGTTTCGCGGTCGTCGACATGACGCTGCAAAATCCGCGCTGTGTCTGGAATCTCCTGAAGGAGCATGTGGCGATCTACACGCCGGAGATGGTCGAGCGCATCTGCGGCGTTCCGAAGGATAAGTTCCTCAAGGCGGCCGGATGGATGGCCGAGACGTCGGCGCCGGACAAGGCGATGACGTCCATGTATGCGCTCGGCTGGACCCAGCACAGCAAAGGCTCGCAGAACATCCGCACCATGGCGATGGTGCAGCTCATCCTCGGTAATATCGGCATACGCGGCGGCGGCATGAATGCGCTGCGCGGCCATTCGAACATCCAGGGTCTCACCGACATGGGCCTGATGTCGGAGCTGATCCCGGGCTATCTCAACATGCCGCAGGAAAAGGAGATCGATCTCAAAACCTACCTGTCCACACGGCAGTACAAACCGCTCAGGCCGAATCAGATCAGCTATTGGTCGAACTATCCGAAGTTCATCGTCAGCCATCTGAAGGCGCTATTCGGCGATGCGGCCACGTTGCAGAACGACTGGGCCTACGATTACATCCCGAAGCTCGACAAGCCGGCCTACGACGTCCTGCAGACATTCGAGCTGATGCATCAGGGCAAGGTCACCGGCTATTTCTGTCAGGGCTTCAATCCGCTTCTGGCGTTCCCCAACCGCGAGAAGATCACGCAGTCGCTCTCGAAGCTCAAATGGCTCGTGACCATGGATCCGCTCGATACCGAAACGTCGCGGTTCTGGGAAAATCACGGCATCTATAACGACGTCGATACGGCCTCGATCCAGACGGAAGTGATTCAGCTGCCGACGACCTGCTTCGCGGAGGAAGAAGGCTCGCTCACCAATTCCGGGCGCTGGCTGCAATGGCACTGGCCCGCGGGAACGCCGCCGGGCGAAGCCAAGCATGACAACTGGATCATGGGTGGAATTTATCAGCGCCTGCGCGCGCTCTATCAAAAGGAAGGCGGAGCATTTCCCGACCCGATCCTCAATCTCACTTGGGATTACAAGGATCCGAATGAACCCAAGCCTGCGGAGCTCGCCAAAGAATATAGCGGAAAGGCGTTGGTCGACCTCCAAGATCCGACAGACAAGACGAAGGTTTTGGTGCCGGCCGGCAAGCAGCTTTTGAATTTCTCGCAGCTGCGCGACGACGGCACGACGTCCAGCGGCTGCTGGATCTATTCCGGGGCGTTCAACGAGGCGGGCAACAACATGGCCCGCCGCAACAACACGGACAAGGACGAGCTCGGCACCTATGCCGGATGGGCGTGGTCCTGGCCGGTCAACCGCCGCATCATCTACAATCGGGCTTCCTGCGACATGCAGGGCAAGCCCTGGGATCCGACGCGCAAAATCATCGAATGGGACGGCGCCAAATGGGCGGGCGGGGACGTGCCCGACATCACACCGACGGCGAAGCCAGACGAGGTTATGCCCTTCATCATGAACGCGGAAGGCACAGCGCGACTCTTCGCGCGCGGGCTCATGAAGGAAGGACCGTTCCCCGTCCACTACGAGCCGTTCGAGTCGCCGATACCTTCCAATCCGATCGCGCCGAAGATTCGCGGCAATCCGGCGGCGCGCGTCTTCGCCGACGACTTCAAGCAGTTCGCGACGTCGGAGGAATTTCCTTATGCGGCGACGTCGTATCGCCTGACCGAGCATTTCCATTACTGGACCAAGCACAACCGTGTGAACGCCGCGCTGCAGCCGGAGTTCTTCGTCGAAATCTCGGAAGAGCTTGCCAGGGAGAAGGGAATCGAACTGGGCGGCTGGGTGCGTGTCTGGTCGAAGCGCGGCTCGGTGAAGGCGAAGGCGGTCGTGACGAAGCGGATCAGGCCTTTGATCTGCGACGGCAAAACCGTGCACATCGTCGGCATTCCGCTCCATTGGGGTTTTACCGGCGTCGCCAGGAAAGGCTGGGGACCCAATTCGCTCACGCCTTTCGTGGGCGACGCCAATAGCCAGACGCCGGAATACAAGGCGTTCCTGGTGAATATCGAACCGACTACCCCACCGGGTGGAGTCTGACACAATGGACAATCCCTACCTGCACAACCCCGACGCGGCGGCCAGCAATCCACCCACGCAGGGCTTCGTCGAAAATCTCAGGCTGGGCGATCTCGTCCGGCGGTCGGCGACCGAATATCTCCCGCCGCCGGAGCGAGAACTCACGCCGGTTGCCAAGCTGATCGACGTTTCGAAATGCATCGGCTGCAAGGCGTGCCAATCGGCTTGCATCGAATGGAACGACACCACTCCGGCTATCGAAGAGAATGTGGGGACCTATATGAATCCCCACGACCTGACGCCGGAGATGTTCACCCTGATGCGGTTTACGGAATGGGTGAATCCGGAAACCGAAAATCTCGAATGGCTGATCCGCAAGGACGGCTGCATGCATTGCGCCGATCCCGGCTGCCTCAAGGCCTGCCCGTCGCCCGGCGCCATTGTGCAATACTCGAACGGCATCGTCGATTTCATTCACGAGAACTGCATCGGCTGCGGCTATTGCATCACGGGTTGCCCGTTCAACATACCTCGCATCTCGCGCCGCGATCATCGCGCCTATAAATGCACGCTTTGCTCGGATCGCGTTGCGGTCGGGCAGGGGCCTGCCTGCGCCAAAGCGTGTCCGACGCAAGCCATCGTGTTCGGAACCAAGGACGACATGAAGAAGCACGCCGAGGAACGGATCGCCGATCTGAAATCGCGAGGCTACGAGAATGCCGGCCTTTACGATCCGGAAGGCGTCGGCGGCACGCATGTGATGTATGTGCTGCATCATGCGGACAAGCCGCACATTTACAGCGACTTGCCGGACAATCCGAGGATCTCGCCCGTCGTGGTTGCATGGAAGGGCGTGACGAAATCTGCGGGCCTTGCCGTGATGGGATTTGCGGCAGCCGCTGCGGTTTTCCACGGGTTGTTCGCGCGCGCCAACCGCGTCACAGCCGAGGACCAGGAAAGCGCCAAGCGCGCGCTCCGCGATGACGCTCCCGGAGGCCGCACATGAGCGAGATGTCTTCGATCGAACGCGGCGACGCGATCGAGCCGGGCGAGCCGGCCACCGTTCACCGCTATCGCCTCGTAACGCGCATCAATCATTGGGTCAACGCGGCCGCCATGACGCTCATGGTTCTGTCCGGACTTTCGATGTTCCATCCTTCGCTGTTCTTCCTGACGGCTCTCTTCGGCGGCGGACAAAACACGCGGGCCATTCATCCCTGGATCGGCGTTGTCCTCGTTCTGAGCTTCATCCTGCTCATCGTGCAGTTCTGGCGGGCCAATTTGTGGAACCGGTCCGACACGGCCTGGGTCGCGCATGTCGGAGATCTCGTGATGGGTCACGAGGAGAAAATGCCGGAGGCCGGCAAGTTCAATGCCGGCCAGAAATTCGTCTTCTGGGCGATGGTGATCCTGGTTGCCGTCCTGTTCGCGACGGGAATTGTGATCTGGCATCAGTATTTCTCGCATCTCACGGGGATCGAGTCCAAACGACTTGCGGTGCTGACGCATTCCATTGTGGCGGTCGGCGCTATTTGTGTATTGATCCTGCACGTCTATGCGGCGATTTGGGTCCGCGGAAGTTTTGGCGCTATGATCAAAGGTCACGTGAGCGCCGGCTGGGCTTGGCGGCACCATCGTAAATGGTTTCGGCAATTGGTAGCCTTGACACGCGGCGAGCAGGGGCGGTCCGGCGGGTAGTAGAACCAAAGCAAACCGTGGCCCGGCGGGCTCGGGAGGCACAATGTCTGATCCACGTTCGATTGAACCCGATCCCTCGATAATCGGGAGGGTGCACAAGGCGCCATTCGTCCGACTTCCCGATCCCGCAATACTCTTCGCCCGCCGCGCGGCACGTTTCAGGGCGCTGGCTGGTAACGCCAACATGGCGCCCTATCTCGAATTTCTCGCGCAGATCTGCGACGCACAAAGCGCCGTCCTTCCCGGGTTGGCGGATCCCGAGCTTCCATTGCCTGAGACGATGGCGCGCGCGCGCCAGTTCGACATGCCGCCGATCGACCGCGCCGCATTCAAGCCCGACGCAACCATGCATGAGACCTGCCGCCGTCTGTTTGACGA
>JBEKDC010000109.1:0-10249 GCA_050014535.1 Rhizomicrobium sp. | reverse complement strand
CTTCGATGCGCAATCGGAGCGAGGTGATATCGTCGCCGGTCATCGCGGAACACTCCTGAACGGACGATCATGACGCCTTTTTGGCGCCGTCGGAAGTGCGGCGCGAGGCGCACCAGCAAATGTTCAGGCGAACTCCAGGATCACTTCGTCCAGAGCGAGGCTGTCGCCTTTCTTGACGTTGACCTTCTTGATGATGCCGTCGCGCTCGGCGATCAGCACATTTTCCATCTTCATCGCTTCGACGACGGCCAGAGTTTCGCCCGCTTTGACGTCCTGCCCCTCGGCGACATTCACCGACACGACCAGGCCCGGCATGGGACACATCAAGAGCCGCGACGTGTCCGGCGGAGCCTTTTTGGGCATCAGGGCCGCGAGCGAGGCGGCGGTGCTGCTGCGCGCTGTCGCAATGACCTGCGCGCCTCCGTGGCTCAACCTATAGCCGCCCTGGAGCCGCGCGATCTGGACCGCGTAGCGCTCGGAACCTTCGGCAATGAACATTGTCGTTTCGCCGGGCTCCCAATCGATCGCGGCTTCATATGCCACCCCATCGACGCGCGCGCGGAACCTTCCGTCGAGAAAATAAGCATCGGTCACGGCGACCACGGCCTCGCCAAACGTCACCTGGAATTCCGTGCCGCCGTGATGGGCGCCGTTGAGCGTGCCCGAGATGGAGCTTGCACGCACCGTGCGCGCGAGCTTGGCCGCAACGGCCGCGGCCGCGAAACGGCGCGTCAGAGTTTCGTCCAGCGGCCGGCCGTGAAAACCGTCCGGAAATTCCTCGGCAATGAAGGCGGTCGACAGCCTGCCCTCGCGGAAACGCGCATTGTGCATGATGGCGGACAGGAACGCGATGTTGTTGGCGATGCCCTCGATGTGGAAACGGTCGAGCGCGGACGCCATCGCATCGATCGCGGCCAGCCGCGTTGGCGCGTGGGTGCACAATTTGGCGATCATCGGATCGTAATAGATCGAAATTTCGCCGCCTTCGTAGACGCCGGTGTCGTTGCGCACCGTGATCTCGGCATGAGTGCCTTCGGCGGGCGGCGCATAGCGCACAAGACGACCTGTCGACGGCAGAAATCCGCGATACGGGTCTTCGGCATAGATGCGGGTCTCGACCGCCCAACCGTCGATCTTCACGTCGCGTTGCTTGAGCGGAAGCTCCTCGCCAGCGGCGGAGCGGATCATCAACTCCACCAGATCGAGACCGGTCGTCAGTTCGGTCACGGGATGCTCGACCTGCAGCCGCGTGTTCATCTCGAGAAAATAGAATTTGCGTTCCCGGTCGACGATGAATTCGACGGTTCCGGCGCTGTCGTAGCCCACAGCTTTGGCAAGAGCCACGGCCTCCTCGCCCATTGCATTGCGCGTGGCTGCATCGAGAAAGGGAGACGGCGCCTCTTCGATCACCTTCTGATGGCGACGCTGGATCGAGCATTCGCGCTCGTTGAGATAAAGCACATTGCCGTGCTTGTCGCCGATTACCTGAATTTCGATATGGCGCGGCTCGGTTACGAATTTCTCGATGAAGAGCCTATCGTCGCCGAAGCTCGCTTTCGCTTCGTGCTTGGACGATTCGATTGCCTGCACGAGATCTTTTTCCGCATGAACGATGCGCAGACCTTTGCCGCCGCCGCCGGCGGAGGCCTTCACCATCACGGGATAGCCGATCTCTTTCGCGATCGCTCTGGCATGCGCCGCGTCGCGAATCTCGCCGATATAGCCCGGCACGGTCGAAACCTTGGCGGCCAGCGCCAGCTTTTTCGATTCGATTTTGTCGCCCATCGCGGCAATCGCCTTGACGTTCGGACCAATGAACACGACTCCGATTTTCGCCAGCGCCTCCGCGAAGGCTTCGCGCTCGGAAAGAAATCCATAGCCGGGATGAACTGCTTCGGCACCCGTGTCGCGGCAGGCCTGCACGATCTTGTCGATGGAAAGATAGGACTGCACCGAAGGCGGCGGCCCGATATGGACCGCTTCATCCGCCATTTCGACATGGAGCGCGTCCTTGTCGGCGTCGGAATAGACCGCGACCGTCGCAATGCCCATCTTGCGGGCCGTCTTGATGACGCGGCAGGCGATCTCGCCGCGATTGGCTATCAGAATTTTCTTGAACACAACTCCCCCTGGTTCCGACTTTACCTGAACCGGTCGTTTCTTGAATGTCCCGCGCCGAGGCGCGTCATCACATTGCGTTACGCCTGCTTACACCATTTACCAAACGCTTCCTTCTATTTCTGCGTCCCCATCGTCTTGTCGCGGATGGCGCGGAACTCGTTGCCGGGATACCAATTCGGCCACTTGTCGTCGTTCGCAAGCTCGTCGCCCAGGGTGTAGAGCACGTCGAGGTCCGCGACGGGACCCGACAAGTCCCAATCCGCTTTCCACTCGTCGGAAGGCTGATGATAGTGGTGCAACAGATATTCATCACGCACAGCCTTTCCGGCCGCCGTGCCGCCCACGATCAGGTCGTAACCTCCCTGGGGATCAAGCATCGGCACGCCGACCTTGGCGAGGCTGATATGATCCGAGCGATAGAACGCGCCTTTCTCCGGCTCCGGATCCGGCGTGATCGTGCGGTTCTGCGTCTTCAGCACGTCGGCCAGCATGTCCTCGAGTTCCGACGCGCCGCTGCCGACCACCACCATGTCGTGTGCGGTGCCTTCCGGCATGTTGGCGTCGAGATTGACGCCGGCCACGATATGCGAAAGCGGCCATAACGGATGCAGCGCAAAATATTGCGATCCCAGGAGTCCCTGCTCTTCCATCGTCCAGCAGATGATCGCGATGGAACGGGCCGGATGCGGTTTGTCATGCGCAAACGCTTCGCCGAGTTCGAGAATGCTAGAATCGCCCATGCCGTTGTCGACCGCGCCGTTGTAGATCTTGTCCGGGCCAGGCACGTCGGGCTTCACGCCCAGATGGTCCCAATGCGCCGTAAACAGAATGAATTGATCGGGATGCTTGCTGCCCACGACCACGCCCACGACGTTGCGCGTCTTGATGCTGATGATGGTCGAATGCGTTTCCGCCGATAGAGCTTCGCCGTTCATCGGCACGGCTTTGAACCCCGGTTTGTTCGCGGCAGCCTTGAGCTGCTCGTAATCGAGGCCGGCGCGCTTGAAGAGGTCTTTCGCGGTATCGAGCGTGATCCAGCCCTCGATGGGCACCATGCTCGCGTCCTTGTCCTTGGCGTCGAGCCAAGACTTATTGCCCGAATTCGAATTGCGCACGACCTGCCAGCCATAGGCCGCTGGCCCCGTCTCATGAACGATGATGGCGGCAGCCGCACCCTGGCGCGACGCTTCTTCGAACTTGTAGACCCAGCGTCCGTAATAGGTCATCGCCTTCCCTTTGAAGAAATTGGGATCGGGATTGGCGTCCTCGTTGCCGGGATCGTTGATCAGGATGACGACAGTTTTTCCCTTCACATCGACGCCGGCATAATCGTTCCAGTGATATTCCGGCGCGATGACGCCGTACCCCACGAACACCAGCGGCGCATTCGCGATCTTCACGTCGTTGGTCTTGAAACGGGGAGTCCAATAGACCGTGTCGTCGGGAAACTTGGGCGTGATGGCTCCTTGCGGTGTGTCGAACACCAGCGTGGACTGCGCCGCCTGGAGCGTGATGTTCACCGCCGGTACCGGTTGGAAATAGCTGCCGTGATTGCCGGGCTTGAGGCCGATGCGCTTCATCTCGTCGGCGATCCACTGCGCCGCAGCCTCGCCGGCGACCGTTCCCGGCCCGCGACCCCGGAATGCATCGTCCGAAATGGCCTTGTCCCGCGCCGACAGGTCGGCCGCGTTGATGTCCGGCGTAGTGACCGGATGGCCCGGATAAGGGTCCGCCAAAGCGCAACTCGCGGCGAGAATCCCGCCGAACAGAATCCCCAACCGGCCTATGACCCCCATGAACGGATGCCTTCCCTTTTGCGGCGCGCATCCTAAGAGGTTCGAGGCCCCGCGCAACGGCGAATTGGTCCGGAAATGTCGCGGGGACGAGCCTGTTCCGGCTCCGGGAGGGCCTGTAGCGTGGGGCCGCGCAATCCGGGAGAGCCCGCATGGAACACATCGTCTCGCATGGCACGAAAGCCGCCAACCTTCCGTTCTCGGATGCCGTGCGCGTTGGCGAGGTGCTGTATCTGTCGGGCCAGCTCGGCAACATTCCCGGCACGCGAAATATCGTTCCCGGCGGCATCGAAGCCGAGACGCGCCAGATGATGGAAAACATCGCGCGCGTGCTCAATGCGCAGGGGCTCTCTTTCGATCACCTGATACGCTGCACCGTGATGCTGGCTGACATGTCGCAATGGCCCGCATTCAACGAAGTCTATGTGACCTATTTCAAGCCCGGCCGCCTGCCTGCCCGCTCCGCCTTCGGCACGAACGGCCTGGCGCTCGGCGCCGCCGTCGAAATGGAATGCACCGCCTGGGCGGGTGGAAAATAAATCGTTCTTTTTAGTTCCCGATATTCGCCGCGAGGAATGCCTCGACCTCCTTGAGTACCTGTACGCGCGTGGCGGCGAGCCGCAGATAGTGGTCGTCGCCTTCGAGCCGCACGAACCGTACCGATTTGCCGGCAGCCTTGAGAGCTGCCTCCTCCGTCTCGCTTTGTGAGATCGGCACGGTCGTATCGCCGTCGCCATGCAGCAACAGGATGGGACATTTGACCTGGGAAGCGTGACCGGCCGGCGATGTCGCCGCGAGCTGAACGGCGTCGTCAATGCTGTCGCCGATGCGCGATTTCCAGAACGCCGTCACAACGGATTCGTTGCCGTTACGCGTGCGTTCGCTCAGCAGCATTCCGGGAAGATCGGAAACGCCCGCGAAGCTGACAGCGCACGCGTAAAGATCCGGCGTGAATGTGGCCCCGGCGAGCGCCGCATAGCCGCCATAGCTTGCCCCGACAATGCAAACGCGCTTGGGGTCCGCGATCCCGTCGGCGATCATCTTCTTTACGCCGTCGGTGATATCCTCCTGCATCTTGAGGCCCCATTGATGCAGTCCCGCCTTCGTGAACTTCGCGCCATAACCGCTCGAGCCGCGGAAATTCGGCTGCAGAACGGCGTACCCGCGGTTCGCCATGAACTGCGCCCACCAGTCGAAACCGATCGAGTTGCGCGAATCCGGGCCGCCATGGGGCATCACGACAACAGGAAGATTCTTTGCTGTCCGACCGGGCGGCAGAGTGAGATAGGCATGGATCGCGAGACCGTCGCGCGCCGCATAGGGATAGGGCTTCATTTCGCCGAGATCGGCTGCGCTCAATGCCGGATAGGTTGAGCCGATTGCCGTCGCCTGATGGGTCGTGCGATCGAGATAGTAATATGTGAGCGGTTGGCGCGGGCTTTCGGCGCCGACGATCACGCGGTCGCGCGCGACATCGGATGAAACGGCCGTCGCCGTCAGATTCGGAAACGCCTGCGCGATCCCGCGCTGCAGCGCCATGCGCTGCGGATCGAAATAGACGCTTTGCAACGCGTCGTCTTCATAGCGCGCGCCGACGACCCTGCCTGTCCACTCGTCCCGAATGGGCTCGGAGACGTCGTGGGTCGGGTTGCTGAACAGGGGCGTCTCCGTCCCTTTTGCAAGATCGAGAGCAACCAGAGCGTCCGCCGCTCCCGATCGGTCGACCCGAACCAGGCTCTTTCCGTCATCCGTCAGCCCGAGGATATGGGCGCCTCCGCCTCGCGACGCGTCGTAGGAGCCCAGATCGTGCCAATTCCCGTTGCTCAGCGCCTTCAATTGATCCACCTGAGGGCTCGCGGTCTGATCGACGCGTGCCACGACGTGACCATTTCCGTCCATGAACCATTGCGTTGTCGACGCGCTTCCCGATTCGAATATTTGGGCATCGCCGGTCCGCGCGTTCACTCGAAACATGTCGAGCTGGAAATTGTTGTAGGGAGTGCTTCCACCTTTCAGTCCCTGCGCTTCGTCGGCCGGGCTGAGGTTGTCGGTCCTCACATAGAACGGAATGAACATACTGTCGGGATCGGCGAGATCGACGTCGTCGACCGCAGCGATTCCCACATTGTTCCCAAAATTCGGGTTATGCCGGAACGGCACCACATCGTCGTCGCCGGTGGCGCTGATCGTAATGACGCGTCCCCAGCTCTGGAGCTGTTTCGCATCCTCGTATTGGAAGCCCAGCGCCTTGTCCTTTGTCAGATACATGATGATGCGGTCATTCTTGATCCAGCCCGCGTCGGCGATGATCCAGTCCGGCGAAGGCAACGCCACCGGTTTGGTGCCGGCGGGCGCGCCGATCGTGTAGACAGCGAGAATCGGACGACCCTCGAACGACTGGATCACTAGAAGATGAGTGCCATCGGGAGACAATTTCGGCCCTGAGAGGCTCGGCAATTGCCCGAACGCTTCGGGAGGCGGATGGCCGGCGGTCTGCGCCGAGGATTGCGAGACGTCCGCAAACGCTGACGCCAGTAGCAACACTGCCCCCGTCGCGACACACAACTTTCTCATTACGTCACCTCCTATCGATCTTCTTTTGTCGTGAATGCTTTTTATTCGGAAAGCGCGCTAGCTGCCGATATTTGCAGCGAGAAAGGATTCTATCTCCTTCAACATCCGGATTCGCGTCGTTCCGAGCTTGAGATAGTGGTCATCGCCTTCGAGACGCACAAACTGCACATTCTTGCCCGCATCCTTGAGCGCCGCCTCTTCGAGCTCGCTCTGTTCGATCAGCACGGTCGTATCGCCGTCGCCATGCAGAAGAAGCACGGGACATTTCACCTTGTCGGCATGTCGCGCCGGTGACGTAGCGTCCAAGCGATCCGAATCCGTGTCGACATCGCCGACGAGGGCGTTCCACCCCGACACCGCCGCCGCATCGTCGGCGCTCCGCGTTCGTTTGATACGGAGAAAATGCGGCAAATCGTAGACGCCAGCGACGCCGACGGCGCAGGCATAAAGGTCCGGCGTAAACGTCGCGCCTGCGAGCGCGGCATAGCCGCCATAGCTCGCGCCCACGATACAGATGCGCTTGGGATCGGCGATTCCGTCCGCAATCAGCTTCTTCACGCCATCGGTAATATCGTCCTGCATCTTGAGGCCCCACTGGTGCCGGCCCGCGTCATCGAATTTGAGGCCGTAGCCGCTCGAACCCCTGAAATTGGGTTGCAACACGGCATAGCCGCGGTTGGCCATGAACTGCGCCCACCAATCGAATTCGATATCGTCGCGAGCCTCCGGACCGCCATGGGGGAAAATAACCGTCGGAAGATTCTTTGGCGGGCGGCCGGGCGGCAATGTGAGATAGGCCGGAATCGTCAGACCGTCGCGTGCTGCATAGGAATAGGGCTTCACATCGCCCAGATCCTTTTCATCAAGAAGCGGATAGGTACTTCCGATGATGGTTGCCTGGTGCGAATTCCGATCAAGCATATAGTAAGTCAATGGATTGCGCGAGCCTTCGACCGCAACAACCACGAGATCGCGTGTAACGTCCGCGGATTCGGCGTGCACGGTCATTCCCGGGAATGCAGCTTCCAGACCGCGCTGCAGCGCCTCGCGCTGCGGATCGAAATACACATATTCCGGCCGATCGTCGATATACTTCGCTCCGACGATGCGTCCTGTCCACTCGTCGGCGATTGCGCCATCGACGTCGAATTTGGGAAGGCTGAGCAACGGGCTCTCCTTGCCAGTCGCGATGTCGAAGCGAACCAGACCGGTGATCGAGTTCTCGTTATACTTGCTTTGGACGAGCGTGCTGCCGTCTTCGGATACGCCCCAGATTGCGGCGCCACGACCCTCCTTGGCGTCATCTGCTTGAATCTCGCGCCAATTGCCGGAGTCGAATGCCATCACGTGTTCGTCGAGCGATTTTTTGGCTCGGTCGACGCGCGCTACCACATGGCCGTGCCCGTCCATGTACCATTCCTGGGTGTTTTTGCCGCCTGCGACCGCTTTTTCATCGTCGCCGGTGCGCACATTGACTTTGAACATGTCGTAGCGAAACGAATCCGTATCCTCTGCTCCGGTCATGCCGTGACTTTCGCGCGCCTCGAAGTCCAGCAATTCGGACCAGGCGAATAACGGAATGTACACATTGTCGGGATCGTCGAGATCGGTGTCCGCGACGCTCGACATGTCGATGTTGTTTGCGAAGGAAGGATTGTGCCGGAATAGAACTACAAGGTTGCTGCCGCTCGCATCGAAAGAAACTGCGCGCCCCCAGCTTTCCATCCAATTCGCGTGCTCATAGCCCCAGCCGAGCTTTTGGTCTTTTGTCAGATATGCGATCAAACGATCGTTCTTGGCCCACTGGATATCGCCGAATATCCATTCGGGGACCGACCTGACGACGGGCTTGGCGTCAGGACCGGCGCCCACCGTGTATATGACCAGAACCGGCCGGCCATCGAGCTGCTGCAACACGGCAAAATGTTTGCCGTCGGGCGAAATCACGGGGTGATCGAGGTTGGGAAGCTGGCCGAATGCCTCGATTGGCGGTCGTCCCGGCGTCTGCGCGGCGGCCGCACCCGCCCAAAGCAAAACGATCGCCGTATTCGCCGCGCGTATCCAGATCATCATTCCCCTACCGGCACGTCGTTTGTCGACCACCTGATTGCACTCTACTCCCGTGGCCTCCGCACGCAAAGAGAGAGGAGTGAGTCGGTAACCAACTTAAAGTAAGTCGCGCGCAATTGGACCGCGTGCGCGTCGACCGCACTGCGCGCCTCACAACGGAATATTGTCGTGCTTCTTCCAAATTTGAGGCACCTGCTTGTTCCTGAGCATGCGCAGCGCGCGCGCGATGCGCCAGCGGGTAGAGTGCGGGCGGATCACGTCGTCGATGTAGCCGCGGCCCGCCGCGATGAACGGATTCAGGAACCGGTCTTCGTATTCTTTCGTCCGCGCGGCGATCTCGTCCTTGTTGCCGATGCTCTGGCGGAAGATGATTTCGACGGCACCTTTGGCCCCCATTACCGCGATCTGCGCCGTGGGCCATGCATAGTTCACATCCGCACGCATATGCTTGGACGCCATCACGTCGTAGGCACCCCCATAGGCCTTGCGCGTGATGACGGTCACTTTGGGCGAGGTCGCCTCGGTATAGGCGAACAGCAGCTTCGCGCCATGCTTGATGATGCCGCCATGCTCCTGCGCGGTGCCGGGCAGGAAGCCGGGCACATCGACAAACGTCACAATGGGAATGTTGAAGCAATCGCAGAAGCGCACGAAACGCGCACCTTTGCGGCTCGCATCGGAATCGAGCACCCCTGCCAACACCATGGGCTGATTGGCGACGAAGCCCGCCGTGGAACCCTCGATGCGGCCGAAACCCGTGATGATGTTGCGGGCGAACGCCTCTCCGATTTCGAAGAAATCTCCCTCGTCGGCGATCTTATGGATCAGCTCCTTCATGTCGTAAGGCTTGTTCGGATTTTCCGGCACCAGCGTATCGAGAGACAGCTCTTCGCGATGCGGGTCGTCGGCCGTCGGCCAATGGGGCGGCTTGTCGCGATTGTTGAGCGGCAGGAAATCGTAGAGCCGCCTTATCTCCTCGATCGCGATCACGTCGTTTTCGTAGGAACCATCGGCGACTGCGGATTTCGTCGTGTGCACTTTTGCGCCGCCGAGCTGTTCGGGAGTCACATCCTCCTGCGTCACGGTCTTCACCACGTCGGGTCCGGTGATGAACATGTAGGATGTGTCGCGCACCATGAAGATGAAATCGGTCATAGCCGGCGAATAGACGTCGCCGCCCGCGCAAGGCCCCATGATCACCGATACCTGCGGCACCACTCCACTCGCCAATACATTGCGCTTGAACACCTCGCCGTAGCCCGCGAGGCTCGCCACACCTTCCTGAATGCGCGCGCCGCCTGCGTCGAGCAGCCCGATGATCGGCGCGCCGTTCTGCATCGCCATATCCTGAATCTTGCAGATCTTCTGGGCGTGGGTTTCGGAGAGCGAGCCGCCGAACACCGTGAAGTCCTTCGCGAACACATAGACCATGCGGCCGTTGATCGTGCCCCAGCCCGTGACGACGCCGTCGCCCGGGATGCGGTTCTTCTCGGCGCCGAATTCGGTGTTGCGGTGTTCCACGAACATGTCGAACTCCTCGAAGGAGTTCGGGTCGAGGAGCAGGTCGATGCGCTCCCGCGCCGTCAGCTTGCCGCGGGCGTGCTGCGCAGCGATGCGGGCCTCGCCGCCGCCTTGCCGCGCACGGTTACGCCGCTCTTCGAGCTCCTGGAGGATGTGCTTCATGGGGAGGG
>JBEKDC010000108.1:0-10627 GCA_050014535.1 Rhizomicrobium sp. | reverse complement strand
TGCGCGACCTTAACGAGGACCCAAACGGATACTTCGCACTCGCAAACGACATCGATTTGGCCGGAAAGACATATGGGGAATCTCCGATCGTTGAATTCGCAGGTGCGTTCGAAGGATTCGACAATACGATCAGCGGCCTGACGATAAACGACAATAGGGATGAGGGTGTTGGCCTGTTCGGCGAGATCGATGGGACAGTGCAGGATTTGGGCGTCACCAACGCCGATGTCGTATCGACTTCCGGCGGAGGTGCTGCGGTCGGCGCGCTCGCAGGTGTAGTCGATGGCACCGTGAACAACGTCTATGTCACCGGAACGATAACCGGCGGCAATGGTGCAGCTGTCGGTGGTTTGGTGGGTGCCAGTGAGGGCGAGATCTTCGAAGCCCCTGTCGGAGGCCTGGTCGGTTTCAACGAGGGCGTCATCTTCCAATCGTCTGCCGCCGGCGCCGTGAGCGACAACTCCGTCACCGCTCTCGGCGGCCTCGTTGGCGAAAACGCCGGCGAAATCTATCAATCGTTTGCCAGCGGTACTGTAAGTGGCAGTGGCGGCGATATCGATACCGCCATCGGCGGTCTGGTCGGCGCCAATGACGGTCTTGTCGAGCTATCCTATGCCACCGGCACTGTGCTGGGCGGCGCCGGAAACGCGATCGGCGGTCTCGCCGGCACGAATGAAAATGAAATTGACGAATCTTTTGCAACCGGCGCCGTGACCGGCGGCCCCGAAAGCGCGGTCGGCGGCCTTGTCGGCGTCAACGAATTTGAAATTGACGAATCTTATGCCACCGGCGCGGTGCAGGTTGACGGCACTTACGCCACCGCCGGTGGACTTGTCGGCTATAACCCCGGCGACATATCCCAGTCCTTCGCCACGGGCGCGGTGAGCGGCAGCCATGCAGACGATCTCGGCGGTCTTGTCGGCGCAAATGACGGAGACATCGATCAAACCTATGCCATGGGCGCGGTGAAGGGCGGCGGCGGCGAAATGGCGGCCGGCGGCCTTGTCGGCTATAACGGCAGTAGTATCGAAGAATCCTATTCCACCGGCACGGTGAAAGCGGGCACCGGCGCCGAGGTCGGCGGGTTCGTCGGAGTAGACGACGGCGGCATAACGACCAGCTATTGGGATATGCAGACAAGCGGAATCACGAATCCGGAGCAGGGCGCGGGCAATGTCTCCGGCGATGCCGGTATCACGGCCGCGACAACGGCCGATTTGCAAGACGGACTCGACCCGAGCTGGGATTCGAGCGTGTGGGGCCTCATCCCGGGCGTGAGCTATCCTTATCTGCAATGGCAGTCGCCCAACGGCACGCCGCAAGTCGTATCCGGCTTTGTCGGCAATGGAGCGAACCTTGTTTCGGGCGCCGGCGTCGGATTGCTGGTCGACGGCGCGATTGCCGATCCGCTTGCTTCGATGAGTTCTGGGGCCGACGGCTACTACTCCTTGCTGCTCGCTCCCGGAACAATTTCGGGTTCGGGCAGCCAGGTCCTCGCCTATATTGCAAGCGGCGCGCCTCCCGAGGCCAATTACTACTATCAGGACGCCATGGGTTCGCTATCTTACTTCGACCTTCAGGAGCGCACGCTCGAAATCACCAGCGATCAGGCGTCGGCGAGCGGCATGATCGCCGGACTCAATACGGCATTGGGCTCGCAGACGGGACCGCAATTCCTTTACACGGCCGCAGGCGGGTTCTCATCGGGTATCAATGTCGGCATCGACGATACGGCGGCGGCGCTGGACATCGACACCGTGCTCAATTTCACCGGCGACCATGTGTCGCTCGATGCCGCCGGCTCAATCGGAGAGTCGACCGGCACGATCGACGCCTACGCGCTCACGCTCGGCTCGGTCGGCGACATTCTCCTGACCGGCACCAATAACATCGCGCTTCTGAGCGGTGTCGACACGGGCGGTTCCGGCAACCTCGATGTCAACGACACGGGGCCGTTGCACATCGCCGGCGCCATCAATGCCGGAACCGGCGGGGTCACGCTCAACTCGACCGGCAATCTCATCGAGACGTCGACCGGATCGATCTCGGCCGCGTCGCTCACAGGCAGTTCCGTTGGCGGCGTCGTATTCAACGGCGCGAACATGATCGGCACGCTGGACGCGTTCGCCAATACGGGCGCAAACAGTTTCTCGCTCACGGACGGAGAAGCGCTCACGGTTTCCGGCGCGGTGAGCACCGTGACCGGCAATGTCATGCTGACGACAACAAGCGGCGGCATCGACGTCGCAAGCCAATTGACGGCGGGCAATCAAGTCGACCTCAATTCGGCCGGAACGATCACGGAGACCGGCGGCGGGATCTCTGCCAGGATGCTCGCAGGCAGTTCCGTCGGAGGCTCTACCCTGAGCGGCACAAACCTGATCACGAATTTGGGTGCATTCGCCAATACAGGATTGGGCGGATTTACGCTTGTCGACGGCACGCACCTGACGGTGGATGGTCTCGTTTCCGGCGGTTCGGGGGACACGGATATCACGCTTACGTCCGGCGCCCTCAGACTGACCGGCGATGTCTCGGGCGCCGACGTCACGTTGATATCCGAAACGGGCCTCGTGGACCAAATCTCGGGCTCCATCACAACGCCGGGCGCGCTGACCGTGACGGCATATGACGACATCACGATGGACAACGATAATTCCTATGGCACGGAAAATCTTGTTTCCGAGCACGGCACCACTACGGGCCAGTAAGGTCCGACAAGACGCGTGAAATTCCGCGCCCGCGATTCGGTCGCGGCTATTTTTCGCGCGTCAACCCAAGCCTGCCTGCGATCGTGCGATCGATCACGCGCTTGGGCAGAACCTTGACCATGAAATTCTGAATGCGGTCGGGTGTCACCACGTAACGTGTTTTCGGATTTGCGATCGTCAGTGCGCGCCACACCGCGCGTCCGAGCTTTTCGGGTTTCAGGCCCTTGCGTCCGCTCGTAATCATGTAGTCGCGTACTTTCGTGAGGGCCGCCGCGAAAGGCGTGTTCGCGTAGCGCTCGACATCGACCGTCTCGGCCTTGTCCCAGATGGGGGTTGCGACCGCGCCGGGCGCCACGATGATCACGTCGATGCCGAACAGCATCAGTTCGCGGCGCAGGCTTTCGGACAGTCCCTCAAGCGCAAATTTCGACGCGTTATAGGCGCCCACGAAGGGCGATGCGTTCGTGCCGCCCACCGACGAGATCATCACGATGCGCCCGGGCCCCACCTTGCGCGCCGGTTGGGCTATCAAGAGCGGCACGAAGGCCTGCGTGACGATAAGCTGGCCGGTGACGTTCACTTCGAGCTGGTGGCGGAACTCGTCGATGTCGAGATGGAGAAGGGGCCCCGGCACCGCAATGCCCGCATTGTTGACAAGGCCGAACAGCGGTTCGCCCCCAAGCGCAGCAGCCACCTTCTCGGCTCCTGCTTTCACGGCCGCGGCATCGGTGACGTCGAACAACACCGGCACGAAATTCGCGCCGAGATCCTTTGAAAGGCGGGCCGCATCGGCCTCTTTGCGGACACTGCCGAAAACGCGGAAGCCCTTTGCGATCAGTACCTTGGCGCAGCCCCAGCCGATGCCCGTGGATGCCCCCGTCACAACGACACTTTTCATGGACTGCCCTCCTACCGCTCTCTATGCAATATAGCGCGCCTTACGGGAGAACCGCGCATGACCGAGGTCGATTCCGCCACAATCGCGTTCGCAAATCGCCTCGCCGATGCCGCAGGCGCGGTCATACGCCCTTATTTCCGTCAGCGCATCGTCGTGGCGGACAAACGCCCCATCCATGACGGCAAGCCGGTATTCGATCCCGTCACCGAGGCCGACAAGAATGCGGAGACCGCCATCCGCGCGATCATCGACCGGGAACGTCCCGAGGACGGAATCCTGGGCGAGGAGCACGGCGAGAAGAAGGGCACGAACGAACTGCGCTGGGTGCTCGATCCCGTCGACGGCACGCGCGCGTTCATCACGGGGCGGCACGAATGGGGTTGCCTGATCGCGTTGGAAAAGAGCGAGCGGCCCATTCTGGGCATCATCGATCAGCCTGTTCTGGGCGAAAGATTCATCGGCGCGAACGGTCGCGCAGAATTGCGGGCCAGCGGAACGGTGACGTCGCTCAAGACCCGCACCGGCAGGCGCATGGCGGACGCGATTCTCTGTGCGACGCATCCCGATGCATTTTATGGCGAAGGCGAGCGTCCCGCCTTCCGCCGCGTGGAAAAATCCGTCCGCATGACTCGCTGGGGCGGCGATTGTTATATCTTCGGCGCGCTGGCTCTCGGTTTTGTGGATCTGATCGTCGAGACGACCTTCCATCGCTGGGATGTCGCGGCCCTCATCCCCGTCGTGGAAGGCGCGGGCGGCGTCATCACCGACTGGCAGGGTGGAGACTGCTCCGCAGGCGGGCAAGTGCTCGCCGCCGGAGATGCTCGTCTCCACGCCGAAGCGATGGAATTGCTGGCCGGATAATCCCGCGCGCGCGTGTCCTCAAAACGGATCGAGCGTGTGCTCGCGGGTGAAAGTCAGGTAGCCCGCATTGACGCCGGCGCGCAGGCCGACGCCCGTGCGCATCGGCGCCAAGGTGATCTTTCCCGACTTCAGGTAGTTCACGCCGATGCCGGCGATCACGTAGATCGAGCCTTCGACCCCGGGGAACTTCTGGAACAACAGATCTTCCTGCCGGAGATTGTAGACAAGGACAAAAACCTTCGATGCGTTGCCGCCCACATCCCAGCCGATGCTCGGACCCTGCCAATAGACTCTCAGCGGTTCATGGTCTTTGCGAATGAGCCAGCCGGAACCGTAGCGCAGCCCCACCACGAGGGCGCCCGAACCCTCGTCGCCTTTGATATAGGCATCGGGAAGACCCTGGTCCGCGAAAATGTGCTGCACCACCTTGGCGACGGTTTCCGTGGTGGCCCCGAAAAATCCGGCTGCCGCCGTGACGATTTCATCCTGCGAATATGCGTCATCGTCGGCCGCAGTCGGCTGGACCGTAACCGCCAGCATCGCCAGCGCCGCCAGTGCGGCCGGAACGATTCGCGAAAGGATCATGAGGTACTCCTCGGGTGTTACCGCGTGAGAGAATCAGTCTAGCACGTGCGGCGCTCGCACAGGCACAACAGGCCGCAAAGGCGTAGAGTGATGGCATCGGGCCACAGCATCGTGACCAAATATGGGCAGACTTCCATGGCAAACGACGACAATCGGCGCAGCGACGAAACCGAAGGCAAGATCGGCACGGCAGGATGGATTGCGATCGTCATTCTCGCGGGCCTGCTCGCCGCGGCGATCTGGTACGCGATTCACGCCTGGGGCCAGATGCCGGGGGTCGGTCTTTCGCCTCTCGGCTGGCTGTTTCTCGTTCTCGGCGTGCTCACGACCGTCGGCGTCGGCGCGGGCCTGATGGCGCTTTTGTTTTATTCGAGCCGGAAGGGGAAGGATTTCTAAAGCGACGCGTGTATTCAAGCCTTATTGCCCAGGCCCCGCGCCACGAAATAGGGATTGGCGAATTTCTCGCCTGCTTTGCCGTAGACGAACGGCTTGCCGTCGATCGTCGTCACGCTGCCGCCCGCTGCCGCAAGCACCGCATGTCCGGCAGCGGTATCCCATTCCATCGTCCGTCCATGTCGCGGATAGATGTCGGCTTCGCCCGCGGCAACAAGACAAAATTTGAGAGATGAGCCGGCCGCCACGAAATCCTTCACCGGATAGGCTGCGAGATATTCCTCGGTCTTGGTGTCGCGATGCGAGCGGCTTGCCACAGCGATCAATCCGTCTGTGCCGGGCTCGCAAGCGCTGATGGCGCGCGACTGCGAAAAATCGGGCGGCGCACCGGGCTTCGTTGCAAGTTCATAGGCCCCGGTTTCCAGCTCGCCCATGAAGAGCCGCTCCTTCGCCGGCGCAAACACGACGCCGCGTACGGGGACGCCGTCCACGATCTCCGCGATGTTGACCGTGAATTCGCCGTTGCGGTTGAGAAATTCCTTCGTTCCGTCGAGCGGATCGACAAGGAAAAACCGTTCTGCGATCTGCTGCACGCGACCCGCAGCCGTTTCTTCTTCCGCGATCACCGGAACTCCGGGCGCAATCTCCGCCAGCCGCGCAAGAATGAATGCCTCCGCATCCTCATCGGCCGCGGTGACGGGCGAGTGATCGTCCTTGCGGCGCGTCTCAATGGCTTCGTCGCGGTAATGCTTCAGGATGATCTCGCCCGCGTGCCAGGCGATGTCCGCGAGGGCCGTCAGGGCGGGCGTGGCAGTCATCGGCTTTTCTCCAGCGCCGGATCGACGGTTTCCAGCTTCGCGACATCGGCCTGAATAAGGCGCTTGCCGGCATGTTCGAAATTGACGGTCACCCGAGCACCTGCCACCGATTGTACTTGACCAGGGCCCCATTCCGGCGCCGCAGTGAGGCGCACCCATTGTCCCGGCGCAAGGCTTGCGGGCATCTTAAGCATTCCTTAAGCCACGGATCGCAAAGTCAGCAAATGGAAACCATAAATCATGTCGGAATCGGATAAATCCATGGGCGAGCTCGAATTTGCGGCGCTGCTGGTTTCACGCGTCTGTCATGATCTTGTGAGCCCGGTCGGCGCCGTGGTCAACGGTCTCGAAGTGCTCGAGGACGAGCGCGACGCCACGATGCGGGCCGACGCGCTGAAACTGGTGACGTCGAGCGCCGAGCAGGCGACCGCGCGGCTGCAGTTTGCGCGGATTGCCTTTGGCGCCGCCGGGTCTGCGGGCGCGGAGCTCGATCTCAACGAAGTAGGCCGCACCGTGCAGGGCCTCGTGCGCGGCGGCAAAGTGGAAGTCGACTGGCAGGCCTGCAGTCTGAACTGGCCCAAGGATTGGGCGAAGCTGCTGATGAATGCCACATTGCTCGCCTCCGACAGTTTGCCGCGCGGCGGCCATATCAAGGTCGAAACGTCCTCGGATCCGGCAGCGCCGGGATTCAAGGTGCGCGCTACAGGCCAGAACGCCCGCATTCTCGAAGAGGTGGAAATGGCTGCTCGTGGCGAGCCGGTCTATCCGCTCGACGGCCGCAGCATCCAGGCTTTCCTCACCTACAAACTCGCCCGCACGTTGAACGCGGGTCTCACTTTGACCGCGCGCGACGGCAGCGTCGAGCTCGTCGCAGGCTGACGCGCAATTCATTGCGCGTTTACCATCCGAGCTTAGGCTCTCTCTCACTTTCTCGAAATTGGCCCGCCCGATGGAGGCGTCCGTGAAACATTGTCTCGTCGTTGACGATAGCCGCGTGATCCGCAAGGTTGCGTGCCGGATTCTGGAATCGTTGCAATTCGTCACCGAAGAGGCCGAAGACGGGGCGGCCGCGCTGGACGCCTGTCGCACCAAAATGCCCGACGTGATTCTGCTCGACTGGCAGATGCCCCATATGACGGGAATCGAATTCCTGCGCACGTTGCGTCGCCAGAACGATGGTACGACCCCCATCGTCGTGTTCTGCACGACCGAGAACGATGTCGGCCACATCACCGAGGCCCTCAATGCGGGCGCCAACGAATACATCATGAAACCGTTTGACCGCGAAATTCTCGAAGCGAAATTTGCGCAAGTCGGGCTTCTCTGAACGGAGCGGAGACGTTCTGTGACCCCTGCCGCCTTTGCCAATCTCGCCGATATGCTCCGCCGCCGTTCGGGTCTCGTGCTCACGCCGGACAAGATGCCGCTCGCGAATAGCCGGCTGGCTCCCGTCGCGCATCTTTTCGGGTTTAAGGGCGTGGCGTCGCTGCTGGCGGAGTTCCCCTATCCGCGCGAAGAAATCGCCCAGGCCGTGACGGAAGCGATGACGACCAACGAAACGTCGTTCTTCCGCGACCGCGAACCGTTTGCATATTTCCGGGACGTCATGCTGCCGGCGCTGACGATCGCGCGCGCGAGCACCCGCAGATTGCGCATCTGGTGCGCGGCCGTTGCGACGGGTCAGGAAGCGTACTCGCTGGCGATGCTGCTCGACGAGGCAAATCTCGCCGGATTCGACTGGAAAATCGATCTGATCGCGACCGATCTGAGCGCCGGCGCGATCACGCGCGCCAAGGATGGCGTCTATTCGCAGTTCGAGGTCCAGCGCGGCCTGCCGATCCATGCGCTTCTGAAGCATTTCACGCAAGAAGGAAATCAGTGGCGGGTCAACGACAGGCTGCGCCGCATGGTGAGCTTCCGCACGTTCAACCTGCTCGACAATTTCGGGTGGCTGGGCGAAATCGATGTGATTTTCTGCCGCAACGTTCTTTTGTATTTCGACTCCCAGTCGAAATCGGCAGCGTTCGCGCGGCTCGGCGAAACTCTGGTCCCGGACGGCGCGCTGGTGCTGGGCGCCACGGAAATAGGCGCGGAGTCGTTCGTCGCCGCCGCGGATGCGCCGCGCGGCTTCTTTGTCAGGTCGCGCAACGCTGCGTCCCGCGCAGCGATCCTCTCGGGCTGACGACAATCTTCTTCAATGCGGCCGCCGCGAGCGCGTACATCGCGACGGCCGGCAAATTTGCAAATCGCGGGATCAGATCTTTGCCTTGATCCCGGCATAGAAGCCGCGACTCGGTTGGAGAAAGCCGACGGGGTCCTGATAATGTTCGTCGAAGAGGTTGTCGACGCGTCCGTAAAGCGTGAACTGCTCCGAGATGTCGTAGCTGACGGCAATATCCGCAGTCGTGAAGCCGGGGGCCTTCTCCTGAAGGATAAGGGAATCTCGCGTGACGTCGATCCACGAGCTGACATAAAGCACGTCGGCATCGAATGACAGGCGATCGGTTGCCTGCCATTTGGCATCCACGCTCACCTTGTTCTTCGGCCGGCGCAGAAGCTCCTCGTCCAGAATCTCGTCATTGGCTTCCGTGAAGGTATAGTCGGCCCGCAGCGTCAAGGTCCGGATCGGTTGATAGGACGCGAAGCTCTCCACGCCGTCGGTTTCCGCGCGACCGATATTGGCGTAAGACGTGAAGCTCGCATTGTCGTCGATCAGATTCTTGATGTTGTTGCGGAAATAGGTGGCGCCGAATTGGGCCCGATCTTCGAACAGCGACTGCTCGAAGCCGAAATCGTATCCGAGGCTGGATTCCGGTCTGAGATTTGGATTTCCGTAGAAGCCGTAGGACGGATAGTTTTCAAACATCTGGCTGAGTGTCGGCGCTTTGAAGCCCGTCCCGAGACTCGCCTTGAGTTTCGTGCCGGTGGTCGCGATGAGGTAGGCGGGCGCCACGCGATAGGTGACCGCGCTGCCGAATTGATTGTTGTCGTCATACCGGACGCTGATGGTGTTGAAAAAATTGCTTCCGAAGTTTGATTGCAGTTCGGCGTATCCGGAACCGGTTGTCGTGTCGGCCGAAACGGGCAGGCGTATCTCGTCGCGGTCGTATTCGGCCCCGAGCACGAGGATCTCGTCGTTCGAGAATCTGAGATTTCCCTGCCAGTCGAGTTTCACGCGATCGCCGGAATAGTAGCTCGTCGTGGGAGGACCGTCCGGGCTGAAATCCGTGGAACCGATGCTGCTATAGGCGAGCCCCACCGTCTGCTCGAAAAAGCCGTCGAACAGGACGAGGTGTCCGGTCGCGCGCGAATAATATTGCAACGTATCGGTCTGGTCGTGCGTGGTGTCCGGCGTGGAGGGGTAGTTGTTGTAATTGTCGCCGGTGAACAGAAGCTGCGTATTGGTATAGCGCGCCACCAAGCCGAGATCGAAATTGTCCGTTAAGTCGTAACCCAGTTTTGTCGACCCGGTGACGTTGTTGTAGACGTCGTCGATGCGCGCCTCTCCTTGTGTCAGAAGATCGAGCGGCGTCACGGGGGTTGCGCCGGCATAGAAATGCTCGATGTTCGCCGTGTAGTGAAACGGCCCGGTCGAGCCGCTCACACCTCCGGCCTGATTGAATGTATCGAACGATCCGCCTTCCACGTCCGCCGTGAATTGCGCCGGACCCGCACCGCTCTTGGTGATGATATTGATCACGCCGCCAATGGCGTCGGAACCGTAAAGGCCGCTTTGCGGGCCGCGCAAAATCTCGATGCGCTCGATGTCCGGTGTCAGGAACTGACCGAAGTCGAACGCGCCATTGGGGCTCGAGGGATCGCCGACATCGATCCCGTCCACCAGCACCTTGACGTGATTTGAATCCGTTCCACGCATGAACACCGATGTCTGCTCGCCGGGCCCTCCCTCCTGGACGACGTTCAATCCCGGAACGTCCTGCAGCGCTTGCGGCAAGGTTTGGTCCTGTTTGGCTGCAATATCCTTGGCGGTGATGACGGTGACGCTGCTTGCGACCTGTGCTTCCGGCGTGGGAATGCGGGTGGCGGTGACAATCACCGTTTCTAAGTCGCCGCTCGTTTCCTGGGCGAAAGCGCTCGATGCGAGCAGGCTCGAAAAGAGCAGCGAAAAAGTGCCGCAAAAAGCGGTAATGATAGGCATACGCATGCGATCCTCCTGGTTTGGGTTCCAGGAGCCGGGACGCGGCAGTTCTATTGGGAATTTGGGACGCACTCGATTTCGAACCCCCGCGACGACGACTCCAACATGTCGTCGCGCGGTCGACCGCAGCTTCCGACGCACCCCGGCCGGCAGCAGGACGACGACACGGGGCAGGTTTCCTGGCTTCCGGGTCACCGCTGCC
>JBEKDC010000107.1:0-10335 GCA_050014535.1 Rhizomicrobium sp. | reverse complement strand
GTCCGATAGGATCGAGCCATCGCTCGTTGCCCTGGCGCCACACCAAATCGAAACCGTCAAAGTCGTCGGAACGATCGCTTTGAACGACACGGAAAAAGCGTTCGTCGTGAAGCGGGCGACCGACGGTGCCGGCGAGCCTCTCGCCGTGACTTTCGAATCCGACGATCCGACACTTTCAGCAGTCGGATACATTCGATCTGTAACCCCCTAACGGAATACGGCATGCAGGTTCAACTACGTTCGCGCAAAGATGTTCCAATACGATCTCAAGACTTAGCGATAAATGTAGCTCACGTCGCCGAAAACTCCTTCAAATTCTCACTGTGACTCCGAACTTCCAATTGTCCCGCTCTTGCGCTCTTCGAGACCATCGAAGAACGCGCTGACCGGCGTGCCCAGGAAATGCGCGACTTGCAGCAATTTGCCGGCGCTGATGCGACTGGCGCCAAGCTCGTATTTTTGAATCTGTTGAATCGTGATGCCGATCGCGCTCGCAAGTTCGGTCTGCGTGATGTTGTGCAAATTTCGTTGAAGACGAACGCGTCGGCCGATCGCGACGTCGAAATCGATAATCCGCCGCTTGCGCGGAAATTCTCCGAGCTCCACTACCGACATTGCAGCCCCCACTTTCCGCGTCGTTTGTTCGCAAGAGTTTTGCCCAGCCCTAGTCGGAGCTGGACGGCTCCCTCAGCAGGTCCAGCGGGTCGGTCTTGAGGACGCGGGCGATCGTCTCCACGACCTTTAGCGTGGGATTGCGCTGGCCGCGTTCGAGTTGCCCGACATAGGTGGGGGCAAGACGCACCGCATCGGCCAAGGCTTCCTGACTTAAGCCTCGTTCCTTCCGCTTTCGCCGAACATTTATTCCGAACGCGCGCGCCAATCGCATGGCGACTAACGCGCAACGGATTCGTAATCTATTGCCAGTCACTATAGTGATGTTATGATGGCTTGGCTAGTCCTCATTTGCGGTCGTCCCGACCGGCGGCGACGATCATTGGCGGTGCCCGATGGCGGTCTACAGATTTTACCGGCTCGAACGGTCGGGACGCTGTTTCCGGTTTGACGATTGGGAATGTGCGGATGACGCGGCTGCGCTTGACCGGGCAGGGCGAATCCCCGACGCGCACTCCGTAGAAGTATGGTGCGACAATCGTCGCGTGGGCAATCAAGACCCGGCCACCGCAACTACCAGCCAAAAATAACTCTGGCGAATGACGAGACCCGGAATAGGTTCGGGGAGTGACATGCGTCTATGATTTTGGTTCGTGGTCGAACGCCTTGGAGGTCTCGGGTGCCCGTGCCGCTCTGAGGCCCGCAATGTCCGCATCCGTGAAGTCCTCAAGCCCGAGCACCTGTCGGTCCCGCCGCTTGAGGCGATGATATTCCTCGACGGAAATCATCACGGTGCGCTCGCGGCCGTTGCGGGTGACCGCCACCGGCTGCACGAGCGCCATATCCTGATAGCGGCCGATATTGCGCTGAAACTCTGCCGCCGAGACCTTGATCATGCCTGTCGCACTCTTTTCCATGGTTATGCACAATACATGGATTACATAATTCATGCAATCCCGCAGCTTACGCTGTGGCCATCGAATAAGGCAGGAATCCCTGCGAGACGCGGAATATTTCCGCGGAAAAATACTCGACAATTGACACCTGTTACGTTATAGGTTACACATGATTTTGAGCTTTCGGCACAAGGGACTGGCCCGGTTGTTTTCGACGGGCGAGACGCGCGGCGTCGACGCGCAGCACGTTCGCAAGCTCCGGTTGATTCTGACAACGCTGAACGCGGCGACAAGTCCTGCCGGAATGGACTTGCCGGGTTTTCGGCTCCATCCGCTGAAAGGCGACCGCAAGGGCCAATGGGCAGTGTCCGCTTCAGGCAATTGGCGCGTGGTGTTCCGGTTCGAAGGATCGAACGCCGCGGATATCGATTTGATCGATTATCATTGAGAGGAATGAAGATGAAGATGCATAACCCGCTGCACCCCGGCGAAGTCATCCGCGAGACGTGCCTTGAGCCGCTCGGTCTTTCCGTGACGGCTGCGGCAGAGGGCCTCGGCGTATCGCGCAAGGCTCTCTCCGAGCTGCTCAATGGCCATGCCGGCGTGTCTCCCGAAATGGCGATCAGGCTCGCCAAGGGTTTCGGCGGCACCGCAGAGACCTGGCTCGCGATGCAGATGCAATACGACCTTTGGCACGCCGAACGGCGCGCGGGTAAGATCAAGGTTGCGAAATTTCCAGCGCCGGTGCCGGTCTAGAAAATTCAACAAGTTACGTAGACACAATCGCTAATTCCGCAGCGAGACAGTCGCATTCGCCGGCCGCCGACGGCGCCTCAACGTCGCGGCGTCTGCATCGTCCGCGCGAAGGGTGTAGCTTCACCTCATGCACGAATCGGATGTGGTCATTGTCGGCGGGGGGCATAACGGGCTGGTTTGCGCGTTTTATCTGGCGCGCGCCGGGCTCTCCGTCACCGTTCTGGAGCGGCGCGGTATTGTGGGCGGCGCTGCAGTCACGGAGGAATTCGCGCCGGGCTTTCGTAACTCCGTGGCCAGTTACACGGTTTCGCTGCTGGCGCCGAAGGTGATTGCCGACATGCGGCTTGCGGAACACGGCCTCACCATCCTGCCGCGCCGCGTGCAGAATTTTCTGCCTCTGAACGATCGCGATTACCTCTTGACCGGCGAGGGCCGCACGAAATCCGAAGTCGCGAAGTTCTCGGCGCGCGATGCGGCGAGGCTCGACGCGTTTACGGATCGCCTCACTGTGCTCGCCGATCTCGTGCGCGAAACGCTTCTCAAGCCGCCGCCGAATGTCACACAAAGCGGATGGCTTGCGGCGCTCTGCGAGATGATCCGCGGCATCCCGCTCGCGCGTCTCGTGGGCCGCATCGACATCGCCGCCAAACGCGATCTGCTGGCGCTGTTCGGCCAGTCGGCAGGCGATTGGCTCGACGGCTGGTTCGAAAGCGGCGCGATCAAGGCCGCATTCGGTTTCGACGCGATCGTGGGAAATTACGCGAGCCCTTATTCGCCCGGCACCGGTTATGTGCTGCTGCACCATGCCATCGGCGAAGTGAACGGCCGCAAAGGAACCTGGGGTCACGCGATCGGCGGCATGGGTGCAATCACGCAGGCGATGGCGGCAGAATGCGCGAAACGCGGCGTCGATCTGCGCACGAATACAAGCGTGCGCGAGATCCTGGTGGAGAAGGGACGCGCCGTGGGGGCCGTGACGGAAACCGGCGAGATATTCCGCGGCCGCGCGGTGATCTCCAATTTGAATCCGAAGCTGTTGTTTCAGTCGCTGGTAGATCCTGAGCTGTTGCCCGCGGATTTCCGCGAGCGCATCGCGCGCTATCGTTGCGCCTCGGGCACGTTCCGCATGAATGTGGCGCTCTCCGAACTGCCGCGTTTCTCCTGTCTTCCCGAGACGGGCGATCATCTCACGGCAGGTATCGTCATGGCGCCGAGCCTTGGCTACATGGAGCGCGCCTATGCCGATGCGCGCGCGTTCGGCTGGTCGAAGGCTCCCATCGTAGAGTTGCTGATCCCGTCTTTCGTCGATGACACGCTGGCGCCGCCGGGCAAGCATGTCGCGAGTCTGTTCTGCCAGCACGTCGCGCCGGGGTTGCCGGACGGGTGGGACGCGCATCGCGACGAAGTGGCCGATCTGATGATCGATACGGTCGAAGGTTTCGCACCCGGGTTCAAGGCGTCGGTGATCGCGCGCACGGCGATGAGTCCGCTCGATATGGAGCGCATTTTCGGTCTCGTGGGCGGCGATATCGCGCACGGAATCTTGAGTTTGGACCAGCTGTTCTCGGCGCGGCCCGTTCTGGGTTACGCCGACTACCGCAGCCCCGTTGCCGGACTCTATATGTGCGGCGCGGGCACCCATCCCGGAGGCGGCGTGAGCGGCATGCCCGGCCACAACGCGGCGCATGCGGTAATGCGGGATATGCGTCGATTGTGATGGGCACGTGGCGAAGCAACTACGGGGACACAATCCCCAAATCCGCCCTCAGAAAACGTCATTATCGGCCGCGAAAGTCGGCTAAACTCGCCCCGCATCGGGTCCCACAAGGGGACCGGAGCGCCAAAGCTAAGGAGAAGAAGGATGCAACAGGACAGGAAATGGTTCGGGCCCATCTGCGCCGGAGCGATTCTCGCCGTCGCCATGGTATTTCCCGCCAGCGCGGGAACGGCGGATTTTCTCGGGAAATGGACCAATGTCGACCACGACACCAGCGGCATCGCCTATGTCAGCGTGAAACCCGATCCCATGGGCGTGCATATGCGCGTGTTCGGCGCCTGCCAGCCCACCGATTGCGACTGGGGCGCGGTCGAGGTTCACCTTTTTGCGGGAAGCGTCAGCGGGAATCCGATGCATGACGCGTACGCCATTATCGGACATTTCAACTCGAGTTTTGCGCACAAGGAAATGATCCTGCGCGAAGCGCATGGCGATGAACTGAAATACGAAGTGTATACGCATTTTACCGACGGCTCGGGCCGCTCGGACTACGTCACGTTCGGCCGTCTGCAGCGCGTCGGCTTCTAAGCGCGCATCGCTCCGGATGCCGGACAGGCATCCGGAGCGTCGTGGCCCGCGGGATTTATGCGAGCTTGGCGCGATTGAGGGTCCGTAGATGGATGGCCAGATAGGCGGCGAGCGCAAACACGACGACGCCGGCGCTTCCCACCAGCGAAGCCGTTTCCGACGCGGCGATCAGGGCGACAGAGAACAGCACGCAGAGCACGGCCGCGATGCGCGACCAGATGCGCAGCGTTCGCGGCAATGCGGCGCCAAGCCTGAGTAGCGCCAGGCCCGACCCCAGATAAACCGCCACGCTGAGGACCACGGACGCATTGGTCACGATCGTGAACTGGCGCGCCAGCGTGGGGCTCACCGACATCATGACGAGGACGCTCGTCAATACGCCCGTGAACATCAGATTGCCGAAGGAGGCGCGATGCGCCGGTTGCGCGAGCGGCGGCCGCATGCGGCCCAGCACCGATTCGCACTCTGCGGTTTCGACCGCCAGAAGCATGGCGGCGCCGAGCGTTCCGGATGCCTTGAGCATGGCGCAGAGCGCGACGGCTCCCGCGACCGCAGCGCCGAGCACCGGAACGACCGCATCGGCGAACGGCGCAGACGACTTCGCCAATGCCGCGGCCGGCAACATCCCCATGATCGCGGCGCTCGCCGCAATGTAGATCGCCGTCGCGATGGCGAGGCCGCACAGCGTTCCGACCGGCACGTCGCGCACCGGATTCCGAACCCGAACGGCCAGAACGATCGCGCCTTCGATTCCGAGGAAAGCCCAGAACGCGATCACCGTGGCGTGCGGCAGGATCGCGAGATCGCTTCGACCGCTCACGTTCCACGAGGCGGTAAAAATTGCGGGATGGAAAAAGAACCAGCCGCAGATGGCGACGAACAGCACCGGGGCAAGCCCGAGAAAAACCGTCCAGCTTTGCATCCGCGCGACGACTCGCGGACCCAGAAAATTGAGACCGACGAAGAGCCAGACAATCGCAATCGTGGCGATCGTGAGCCCCGGCGGCCTTGCCGCGAAGGAAACGAAGACGCTGAGGTAGCCCGCGATCCCGAGCGCAATGGCGACGCAGGCGACAACACACGATGCCCAATAGAGCACGCCGGCCACAAACCCGGCGCATGGTCCGAATGCGTCGCGAATATGGGAAAAGAGCCCCGCGGCCCCGGGATTTGCGATCGCCAGCAGCGCGAACACCGCACCGATCATGCCTGCTGCGACTGCCGCCGCCACCCAACCGACAATAGAGATCGAGCCGATCGCCCCCAAACTCGCCGGCAACAGGAAAACCCCCGATCCGACCATCGAACTGGTCACCACCATGGTGGCGAGAAACGGCCCGAGCTTCCTGCGATGCGACTCATCCATGGCGGCGTCCTTGAAATTTGGCGGCTTGCGATAAACTAAGGCTGATTGCACGATATGAAATCAAAATTTTTTATCTCGGTTTCGGGCCGCGCTTCTGCGGCGCCAATATTCGTCCCAGTTTTTTCTCCAGGCGCGACACGAAGCGCGCGGCCCCCAGCGGCCGTCCCGTACGTTCGCGGCTGCGGATTTCTTCGATTTCGTCGCTTGCGAGAGGCCGGCTCAGAAAAGCTTTCCAGTTATGAGCAAGCGCCAGGAGGGGTGCAACCTGCACCAGGCCGTCGTCGCGGCCGGCAAGATGCGCGCGCGCGCTCGACCAGCGCCAGTCGCGCGGCTGCCGGACAAGCTTCGTCTGCACCGGATTGAGCTCGACGTAACGCGCGCATCGCAGCACATGTTCTTCGTCCATCGGAAAGGACGAGAAGCGTCCCTGCCAGAGATAGCCGCGCCAGCCTTCGCGAAGGTTCACGTGTCGCGTGTAACGTCTGTGCGCCTCGCCGAGCGCGGTCCGAAGTCCATCCTCATTGCCGGGGCGCAGGATCAGGTGGACATGGGTGGGCATCAGGCAATAGGCCCACACCGCGACACGGGCCTCGCGGCAGCCTTCCGCCAGCAGCGTTTTATAGATCGTGTAGTCCTCGTTGCCGAAGAACACCTGTTGCCCGCGATTGCCCCGCTGTGTCATATGATGCGGGACCCCCGGCATTACCACGCGCGCGAGTCTGGCCATGCGGGGAAGGTTGGCGCGCGCCGCCCGCGAAGTCAATTAAGTGTTATGTCCCCGAAAATTTATGGTCGACCGGGCGTTCGGGCGGACAACCGACCATCGACTCCGGACCCGTTTACCCCCAATGTTACTCAACGCGAGCGCGATTGAGGGGCAATCCTATCGTGAAATTTCGATCCGACATCGAAGGATTGCGCGCAGTCGCGATTGTTCCGGTCGTTCTTTATCGTGCAAGCAGCGGCTTGGTACCCGGCGGCTATATCGGGGTCGATGTCTTTTTCGTGATCTCGGGCTTCCTCATTTCGAAGATCATACTGGATGGCGTGGACAACGGTACGTTCTCATACCGTTCGTTTTACGAACGACGCATTCGAAGAATCTTTCCGGCGCTTTTTTTCATGCTGGCGGGCGTATCTCTTGCGTCGCTTTTCATTCTGTCGCCCGGCTCGCTCAAGGAATTCGGCGTAACTCTCGCCGCAACGGCACTCTTCGTTTCGAATATGGAATTTCCCCGTCTGTCGGGTTATTTTGGCGGAGCGGCAGAGTTGAAGCCGCTGCTTCACACCTGGTCGTTGGCTGTCGAAGAACAGTTTTATATCTTCTTTCCTGCCGTTCTGGTGGCCACGAAGCGCTGGTTGCGGAGCCGCTTTCTCGCCGTAATCCTTGCCTGTGGCGCGATATCGTTTCTCACGAGCGTTTGGCTGGTGATGCGCCACCCGGCGACCGCATTCTATTTCGGACACTCGCGGGCATTCGAGTTGATGATGGGCGCTGCTCTTGCGCTCGACGCGCTGCCGCAACTTTCCCGGATGTCGCGCGAAATCGTCGCCGGGGCCGGCTTGTGCATGATCGCGGTCGGCGCCTTCGCGTTCGACCGAGCCACGCCGTTTCCTGGGATAAACGCCGTTCTACCGTGCCTGGGGGCCGCCGCAGTCGTATATGCCGGCCAGTCGGGCCAATCGGCAATGGCCGCGTTGCTCAGCCTGCCGCCGATTCGATTTGTCGGGGCCATTTCTTACTCATTGTATCTCTGGCATTGGCCCATTCTCTCTCTGGCGAGAAACTATTATCTGATCGCATTGACGCCGTTCCAAACATTTTGCGCAGTGTTATTGGCCGTCGTCATGGCGGTTATTTCCTGGCGATTCGTGGAAAGGCCGTTTCTGGCAGGGGAACGGCCGCGCAGGTCGATCTTCGTTCGTGCCGGCGCGGTGATGGCGGCCGCTTTGGCCCTCAGCGCCATTCTTATTCCGAGTGAAGGACTTCCAGCGCGTTTCTCCCCTGAATCCCAGCGCCTGTTTCTCTATAGCGACGACGTCAATCCACGCCGCGGTCAATGCAATGGCGACGACAGGCGCTCCATTCCATATGCAAAAAACTGCTATTTCGGCGCCGCAGCCGCTCACGACGTTGTCGCGGTTTGGGGCGACAGTCATGGGATGAATCTCTCGGTTGCATTGGGCGAAATTGTCGGGCCCGGCCGTTCGGTAATGGAAATCACGGCAACCTGGTGCCCGCCGGCGCTCGATTTCGACCGGGTGGGAAAGTTCAATTGTGACGCACACAATCGGGAAACTATAACCAATCTCTTGGCCGATCCGCACGTTCGCACGGTGGTCCTTGTTGCGAGATATGGTGCGTATTCGCGATCGATCGTTTGGCCGAATTTCAAGACGGGCTTTGAAAAGGCGATATCGGAGCTTGTCGCTTCCCGCAAACACGTGATCGTCGTCTACCCCGTGCCGGTATATCCTCACACAGTTCCCGATGCGGTGGGTATGATGGTCGCGCGTGGAATTCCGCCGGAAAGCTACGTTCTGGCACTGTCCAAATATCGGGAAGAGAATTCGGTCGCTATTGTAGAACTCGATGCCGTAACGGCCAAATTCCATCTTTCCCGCGTCGCGACCGAAGGCGTATTTTGCCGCCAGCAATACTGCTTCGCCTATGACGGGCACGACGTTCTTTACATGGACGACAACCATCTGAGCGTGAGCGGGGCCAGAAAATTGGCGGCGGCTATCAAGCCGCTTCTTTAATAAGTCCGCTCATTTGCGTTCGTGGAAGATAACGCGCGGTGGAGTACCCCCCTGAGTGAGATAGATAAATCGGTAACTCCCGCCGAAATTGTTCCGAGCACCGAGCCGGAAGTGGGGTTATTTCCTCCGCTGTCATTGGACCTCTGGGGGCTCCATCTGCCCTTTGCGTGACGCAGGCGGCTCCAAATGGCGGTCAGTCGAGCTTGTCGACCGTATGCCCATAATGGAACAAAGGTAGTCCGTACCGGGAGATATTGAGGCGCGAATGTCGAATTCCGGCGGCATGACGCGGCGACCGCGTCCTTTGCCCTCCCTGTTTGCCCTCTCCGGCAGGGCCACGTAATAAGAACGCCGATCCCATCCAGGCCCCGAAGCCCATGCGTCTGTCCCGCTATTTCCTGCCGCTCCTCAGGGAGACTCCCGCCGAGGCGCAGATCGTCTCGCATCGGCTGATGCTGCGGGCCGGCATGGTCCGACAGGAAGCGGCCGGCATCTATGCCTGGCTGCCGCTGGGCATTCGCGTGCTCAAGAAGATCGAAGAGATCGTGCGCGAGGAGCAGAACCGGGCAGGGGCCATCGAGATATTGATGCCCACCTTGCAGCCGGCGGAATTCTGGAAAGAGACCGGCCGCTACGATGCGTATGGCAAGGAAATGCTGCGCATCAAGGACCGCCACGACCGCGAACTGCTTTACGGTCCCACCAACGAAGACATGGTGACGGAAATTTTCCGGGCCTATGTGCGCTCGTACAAAAGCCTGCCGCTCATTCTCTATCACATCCAGTGGAAATTCCGCGACGAGATCCGCCCGCGCTTCGGCGTGATGCGAGGCCGCGAATTCCTGATGAAGGATGCCTATTCGTTCGACATCGACGCCGAAGCTGCGCGAAAATCCTATAACCGGATGTATGTCGCTTACTTGCGCACCTTCGCGCGGCTGGGATTGAAATCGATTCCCATGCGCGCCGAGACGGGGCCCATCGGCGGCGATCTCAGCCACGAGTTCATCATTCTGGCCGAAACCGGCGAGAGCCAGGTGTTCTGTCACAAGGATCTCGTCGACATGCCGGTGCCGGACGAGAACGTGGATTTTTTCGGCGATCTCGAGCCCATCATCCGTTCGCGCACGAGCCTTTATGCGGCGACGGAAGACAAGCACGATCCTGCCGAGTTCGAGGCCAAGGTGCCGGAAGACAAGCGGCTGACGGCGCGCGGCATCGAGGTCGGGCACATCTTCTATTTCGGTTCGAAATATTCGCAGCCCATGCGCGCGCTGGTGGCCGGGCCGGACGGGCAGGAGCACGCCATCGAAGGCGGTTCCTACGGCGTCGGCATTTCGCGGCTGGTCGGCGCGATCATCGAAGCGAGCCACGACGACGCGGGCATCATCTGGCCCGAGCCCGTGGCGCCGTTCGATATCGGGCTGATCAATCTGAAGGCGGGAGATGCTGCGACCGACAAAGCCTGCGAAGAGCTTTACGCAAAATTGACCGCCGCGGGCAAGGATGTGCTCTACGACGACACGGGCGAACGTCCCGGCGCGAAGTTCGCCAGTATGGACCTGATCGGCATTCCCTGGCAGGTCATCGTCGGCCCACGCGGGCTGCAGAACGGGCTGGTCGAAGTGAAATCCCGC
>JBEKDC010000106.1:0-10376 GCA_050014535.1 Rhizomicrobium sp. | reverse complement strand
TCGGTCTCGGCGCAACGCCGGGAGCGTCCGTTGCCCGATACAAGACTCCCGTGTGGCGCACGCCCGATCATCAAATTTACGGAAATGTCGTCGCGATCAACGGGAACGTGTTCAGCCTCAAGACGCGTACGGGCAAGATCGTACTCGTCGATAACACCACGGCGCAGAACAAGGATCGCACGATCGAGATTTTCGTGGGCCGGGCGCTCGTCGTCGACGGCGATTACGACGGTTCCGGCGTCTTCCATTCGAAGCTGACCAACCGGGCCAAATCATCGCCGCTTCTCTGGTATGACGACAAGTAAACCGGTGCGACGCGCGCACGTGCAAATCGGCCGCTTGCGGTCGCGAATCCCATGCGCACGCCGGAGTACCAAACGCGCGTCGAATTTCATGGTGCCGGCTGCAGGGATCGAACCCGCGACCCCGTGATTACAAATCACGTGCTCTACCAACTGAGCTAAGCCGGCCCGGCCGGGGAAATACCCTCCAGGGCTCGCCGGCGCAAGCGGGCACGGTTTGAGTGTCCTTTTGCGGAATTCATGCTACACATCCCGCGCTACGAGTGCTGGGGGGGCCATGAGCAAGATTCCGGTCGGACAAACGATCTCGCAAACATATGGATTTTCATTCGGACGCTATCTGCCGATCATGGGCGCGATATGGCTGCCCATAGTTCTCCTCGGCGTGTTTGTCTATTTCATCTTTCTGCCGGACATGGCGAACTTTCCCGCCATCATGCAACAGGCGGCACAGCACGCGACGCAAGACCCGCACACGCCCTTTATGCCGGCGGCAATGGGCCGGATGACGGGCCACGCCTATCTCCTGGACATTATCGAGCTTGTGCTGTTCTCGGCAATCGCAGTGGGAATAACGAAGGAAGCGCTGGGCCTGAGGACGGGTCCGCGCTTCGTCTACCTCTCGTTTGGCAAGGCCGAATTGCTGGTTATGGGTGCGTATTTCCTTGTGTTCGTCATTGTTATTGTCGCGGTTATCGCCACGGTTATCGTGGGAGGAATCGTTGTTGCAGCACTCGTGTTCGCAGGAAGCGGCGGGCATGGCGGCACCGGTCCAACGGCAATGTCGAGCGTAGGGATTGGTTTTCTTCTAGGTGTTTTGATCTTTTTTGCATTTCTCTATTTTATTACCCGGCTGACCTACCTCATCGTGCCGGTCAGTGTTGCCGAGGGCCGCTTCGGAATCGGGCGCAGCTGGGAACTCACCAAGGGTAATTTTTGGCGCATTCTCGCCGTTGCTCTGGCCACAATACTCCCGCTTATCGTATTGGAGATGATCGTCGCGCTCATCGCGCTCGGCCCGGCTTTTGCGTCCTTTGCAATGGAGGTTCAAAAGAACCCTGATGCGGCGAACGCGCATTTGGTCACGATGATGCAGGGAATGACCTCGTTCATGATCTATGCCTATGTGATCGGACTCGTGATTGCGCCGATTGTGTACGGACTTACGTTCGGCCAAGCCGCTTTCGCCTATCGTGAGTTGGTGCCGCCGGCATCAGGCGAGACTGTGACGCGCTGATCGGAACGCGATTTTAACGCGGTCCCGAACCTGCCGGCGCGCCGGTCGGCACGATCGAAATTTGATCCGGCGCCATGGCGCCTCCGGAAAGGATCATGGACATCGCCTGATCCATCGTCATGTCGGTCGCCGTCAATCGCGATGCCGGCGCGATCTCGAGATATCCGGATGTCGGGTTCGGTCCGGTCGGCACGAACACGGCCGCAAGTTCTTCGCCGGATACCGAATCGCGAAACGTCTTCATGACGAGCCCGATGGCCCGCAGGCCCGGATGCGGGAACTCGATCAGCACCACGCGTGAGACGCCTCCCGGCTTCTGCTGAAGAACGCCTACGAGTTTTTTCGTGGCCGAATAAATCGCTTCGACCAGCGGGATGCGGGCGATGATGCGTTCGAACAATCCGATCAGCCTGATGCCGATGACACGCGAGGCGACGGCGCCGATCGCGTAGAGGACCAGCAGCGCCACGACCACGGCGATGATCCAGTGAACCCTGTAATCCGCGAGCACAGGTTTGAATGCAGGCACGCGATCGTCGATGAAATCGGCCAGCGCTGCCGTCAGGGGGTGTCCGGCCTGGAAAAGGACGCCCAAGAGGAAGTCGAATACCAGCCAGACCGCGATCAAAGGCGTAATGGTGAGCAGGCCTGCGATCAGATAGGCCTGCAGATTGAAGTTGAACGGACTCTTTCGCGGCGGATTCTGCGGCATGGCCGGTGGTGCCCATTGCGCGTGGCGCCGCCAGATTGGACGGATTCGCGCGCTCGGGTAATCTCCCGGCTCTTCAGGGCCCATGCAAGCGGCAGGATATGACAAGAATATTGATCACCAGTGCGTTGCCCTACATCAACGGGGTCAAGCATCTGGGTACCCTCGTCGGCTCTCTGCTGTCGGCGGACGTGTTTGCCCGGTTCAGCCGCGCGCGGGGATTCGAGACCCTGGCCATCTGTGCGACCGACGAGCACGGCTCCACGACCGAGCTTGCCGCCGCCGAAGCGGGCCTCGGGGTGCGGGAGTTCTGCGACCAGCAATACCGGCTGCAAAAGGCGGCGGGTGAGGGCTTTGGGCTTTCCTGGGACCATTTCGGCCGCTCCTCCAACCCGCAAAATCGCGAACTGACCCAGCATTTTGCCCGTCTCCTGTGGAAGAACGGCAATCTCGAGGTGCGCAGCACCAAGCAGGTCTATTCCAACGCCGACAAGCGCTTTCTGTCCGACCGCTATGTGATCGGAACGTGTCCCTATTGCGGCTATGACCGGGCGCGCGGCGATCAATGCGAGAACTGTACCCGGGTGCTAGATCCCGCGGATTTGATCGCTCCGCGCTCCGCGATCTCGGGCTCGAACGACATCGAGATTCGCGACTCGACGCATCTTTTCCTTCGCCAATCTGAGTTTGTGCCGCAGCTGCGCGAATGGATTGCGAGCCATGCAAGCGATTGGCCGAACCTGGTCACGTCGATCGCCAACAAATGGTTGGACGAGGGGTTGCAGGATCGCGGCATCACCCGCGATGTCGAGTGGGGCGTGCCCGTGCCGGACGACATCGGCGACGGCCAGCTGAAGGGCAAGGTGTTCTACGTCTGGTTCGATGCGCCGATCGAATATATCGCCGCAACGAAGGAATGGGCCGACGCGAACGCGAAGGGCGATGCCTGGCGCGATTGGTGGTACGGCGATGCCGCGAAGGACGTGCTCTATTACGAGTTCATGGGAAAGGACAACGTGCCGTTCCACACGGTCGGGTTCCCCGTGACTATTCTCGGCTCGGGCGAACCCTGGAAGCTGGTCGACCGGCTCAAGGGGTTCAACTGGCTGAACTACGACGGCGGCAAGTTCTCCACCTCGGAGAAACGCGGCGTGTTCATGGATACGGCGCTGGAGATTCTACCGGCCGATTACTGGCGCTATTATCTGATGGCGAATGCGCCGGAGAGTTCGGATTCGAATTTCACCTGGGAGCATTTCCAGGGTGTCATCAACAAAGATTTGGCCGACGTCGTAGGCAATTTCGTCAACCGGGTGACGAAGTTCTGCGCCGCGCGCATGGGCGGCAAGGTACCGGGCGAAGGCGCCTATGGTTCCGAGGAGCACGCTCTGTGCGCCGAACTCGACCGCCGCGTTGCGGCGTATACGGATTATTTCGCGACGTTGGAGTTCCGCAAAGCTCTCGGAGAGCTGCGGGCGATCTGGGTTGCGGGCAACGAATATCTGACGCGTGCGGCCCCCTGGACAGCCATCAAGAACGATCCGGCCCGCGCGGCTGTGGGGGTTCGCATGGGGCTGAACCTCGTGCATCTGTTCGGGCATTTGTCATGGCCCATCATGCCGACCGCCGCGCGCAAGATGCATGAGGCGATCCAGCCCGCGCCGGTGATTATACCGTGGCCGGACGAAAAGATGGCAGTGTTCCTCGATCAACTCGAAGCAGGGCAGTCGATCGGCGCGCCCGAGGTTTTGTTCGCGAAAATCACCGACGAGCAGATCGAAGAGTGGAAGCTGCGTTTCGGCGGTGAGGCATGACCGCGACCGTTCGGCGGCTGACCCCGGACGATGCGGAAAATGTGCGCGAGGTGCGGCTCGAGGGCTTGAAGCTGCATCCCGAAGCATTTTCACGCGATTATGAGCAGGATGCGAAACACGGTCTCGACGAATGGCGCACGCGCCTTGCGTCGCGCGTCTGGTTCGGCGGTTTTGTCGGCAACACGCTTTCGGGAGTGGTGGCGTTCTCAGCCGGGGATTCGAGCAAGACCGCGCACACCGGAAGCATCGGCGGCATGTATGTGCGCGAGGCCGCGCGCGGCGCCGGATTGGCGTCCGCGCTCATGGAGGCCGTGATCGATCACGCGACCGGTCAGGTCGAGCAGCTTGAGTTGGCCGTCAACGCGGAAAATGCGCGCGCGCTCAAATTCTACGAGCGGCACGGCTTTCGCATCGTCGGCCGCATGCCGCGCGCACTGCGCGTGAACGGCCGATACTACGACGAACTGAGCATGGTGCGCGCGGTGTCGAGCAGCGATTAAGACACCAACCGCGCCCAACCTTGCGCGCCGAGCGCTTCCAGAGGCTGAAACCGGATTTTGTAATCCATCTTCTCGCTGCCGCCGATCCAATAGCCGAGATAGACATAAGGTAGGCCGCGGGCACGCGCGGCATCGACATGATCGAGGATCATCTGCGTGCCGAGGCTGCGCGAAGTCTCGCCCGGATGGAAGAAGCTGTAGACCATCGAAAGTCCATCGCGCAGAACGTCCGTGAGCGCGCAGGCGAGAAGCCGGCCTTGTTCGCCTTCCGCAGCCGTCTCGCGGTATTCGACGATGTGCGTCTGCACCGGCGTTTCTTCGACCATGGCGACATAGTCGAACAGTCCCATGTCGGACATGCCGCCGCCGGAGTGGCGCGAGTCGAGATAGGTGCGCAGCAGCGCGAATTGTTCGCGCGTCGCCTCGGCCGGAACTTCGCGGCGGACGAAATCGGAGTTGCGGCGCTTGATCCGCTTCTGGCTCCGCGACGGCTTGAACTCGGCCACGACGATCCGCACCGAGACGCACGCCGCGCAACCTTCGCAGGCGGGTCGGTAGGCGATCATCTGGCTGCGGCGGAATCCGGAATGAGTCAGCGCTTCGTTGAGGGGCTGCGCCAACGAGCCGTTGAGCCGGGCAAAGACCTTGCGTTCGGTCCGGCCGGGCAAGTACGGGCAGGGTCCCCCAGGCGTCAGGAAGAACTGAGGCAGACGTGTCGTTCTTTGATCGGTCAAGCCTGTTCCACCAGCCGTTCGCCGAAGCGAATTATGACTATGGATTCGATCCCGGCGCCAGTGCGCCGCAACCACATTCTGCAATCAGAGTTTATGGTCCGGCGGGACCGGCGGCGCCTCGCGCAGCAGAACGATGCTCAGCCGGCGATTGGCGGACGCGTTGGGGTCTTCCGGCAAGAGGGGATCCGAGCCTGCCTTGCCCGCGACTTCATAAATGCGGTCGGGGTCGACACCGGCGTCCGTGATGATCGCGCGTGCGGCGTTGGCGCGCGCGGCCGAGAGTTCCCAGTTGGACATCGCGCCTTCGGACGCCTTTCCGCCGGTGTGGCCGCTGATGGAGATTCGATTGGGCAGGCGGTCGATAATTCTCGCCACCGTCTGCAACAGCTTCTTCGTATACGGCATCGGTTCGGTCGAGCCCGGCTGAAACATCGGCCGTCCGTCCTGATCGACAAGCTGAATGCGCAGGCCTTCGGGAGTTTGATCGACGATCACCTGGCGGGACAGATCGGCAATGTCCGGACTGTCCTGCATCGCCTGCCGAATCGATTCGGCGGCGGAAGTGAATTGCTCGTCGCGAGTCGATGTCGAGGATCGGTCCGAGGCGTCGCTCGAGGCCTCCGAAGACGACGCTTGGCCTTGCGCGGCGGTCGCGCCGCCGCTTTTGGTTGCGGTGTCGTGTGAGCGAACCGGATCGGACGGCGCAGGCGGACTGTCTTTTTGATTGATCGATGTTACGCCCGCTGCGCGCGCGCCTTGCTGACCGAGAACTTTGCCGCCCAGCACGCCGCCGGAACCGCTCGATGTCTGTGAAATGCTTTGGGCCGCGAAATAATCGGCGATGCCGCGCTTCTGCTCCGGCGTGGTGGTGTTGATCAGCCACATCAGCAGGAAGAAGGCCATCATGGCCGTCACGAAGTCGGCATAGGCAACCTTCCACGCGCCGCCGTGATGGGCGCTATGGTCGCCTTTCTTGACACGCCTGATGATGATGGCGTTGTCGTTCGCCATGTCCGAAACCCCAACCCAGAAGCGATGGCGTCCACGCCGGGCTTTCCCCGGTCGCGCACCTCGCCTAATTTCTGGGGCTACAATGCACGTTGCGGCTTAACCAAGCGTTTAGCAGGGACCCGTTCCATGACTTTCGACGCGCGCGCCTTCCGGCAGGCATTGGGAAGCTTTCCCACCGGCGTGGCCGTGGTGACGGCAGCCCCGCCGGAGGCACACCCGCTCGGAATTACGGTGAATTCGTTCACCTCGGTGTCGCTCGATCCGCCGCTGGTGCTTTGGTGCCTCGACCGCAAGTCCGACCGCTACCACACCTTTACCAAGGCGCCCGGCTATACGATCAGCGTGCTCGGCACCTCGCATGAGCATGTGTCCTCGCGTCTAGCCAAGCAGGGAGCCCATCATCTCCAGGGCATTGAGTTGCTGGCGACGGAACTCGGGCCGCCGGCGCTGGCCGACGCGCTCGCGATCTTCGAGTGCAGTGCCGAGGCGGCACATGAAGGGGGCGACCACGCGATCCTGGTCGGCCGAGTCCTGCGTTTCGCCAAGCGCGAGGTAGGGGAACCCCTGGTCTTTTTCCGCGGCCGCTACAGCGCGCTCGCCGGCACGCCGGACTCATAAAGGCCGGTTTCGAGTGCAATTGCTGCTGCTTCGAGCGTAGCTGAGCTGCCATGCGGAATCAGCACGAGACTTTTAAGTCATTGAAAAATAACAATATTATCATGTAAGGTATATCTTAGGGATTATCTTGCAGCTTATAATAACGCTGCTTATGTTATCCCGGCTCAGAGATACTAGAAATGCAGAACTTCGACCGTGACCCCCTGATAGTGCTTCACGACGTGGCCCGCATCATGCGGACGCGCTTCGACCAGCGCGCGCGGGCTCGCGGCATGACGCGTGCGCAATGGGTCATCCTGGGGCGGCTCAGCCGCCAGCCCGGCATCTCCCAGAACGAGATGGCCACGATCTGCGAAGTCGAGCCGATCACGGTGGGCCGCCTGATCGACCGCCTGGAAGCCCGCGGGCTTGTGGAACGCCGCGCCGATCCCGCCGATCGCCGCATTCGCCGCCTGCACCTTTTGCCGGCGGCACAACCCATTCTCGACGAGATCACGAGCTATCGCGAACTTCTGACCGACGCCGTTTTTTCCGGCGTGGACGAACGCGAGCGTTCGCAACTTGTCGATATACTTCTTCACATCAAGAACAATCTGAACGCCGATGGCGCAAACGCGCCGCAGATGGCGGTTGCGGAGTAGTCAATATGTCAGCGTTGCAGACCGACACATCCCAGTACGCAGCAGGTCTTCGCGAGCCGCGCGGAATGAGCTGGGATTTCCTGACCCGCTTGCGAACGGATCGCGCGCTCCTGCGTCGCGTGCTGATGATCGGCGGCGTGGCGCTCGTGATTGTCGTATCGCTCGCTGTCTGGCTGACGGGCGGACGTTACGTCGGCACCGACGATTCCTATGTTCACGCGGCGCAGCTCAATGTTTCGACCGACGTGTCCGGTCTCGTGAAAGACGTTGACGTTCACGAGGGGCAGACGGTCAGGAAGGGCGATGTGCTGTTCCGCATCGATCCGCTGCAGTTCCAGATCGCGCTCGCCAATGCCAAGGCCAATCTGGTGCAGCAGAAGCTCACCTTGATCGCAATGAAGGACGACTATCAGCGCATGCTGCGCGATGCAGCCGGCCAGCAGGCGCAGGTGTCGCTCGACCAGGTCACGTTCGGCCGCTATGAGGCGCTGCTCAAAGTGAACAGCATCGCGAAGGCGCAATACGACACCGCGAAGTTCACGCTCGCCACGGCGCAGAACACGCTCAGCTCGCTGCAGGACCAGGCGGAAGTCCAGTTGGCCAAGCTCGGCGGAAACCTGAACACGCCGGTCGAGCAGATGCCCGCTTATCTGGCGGCGCTTTCGCAGGTGAACGAGCAGCAACGCCAGCTTGACCACACGATCGTGCGCGCGCCGTTCGACGGCATCGTGACAGAAGTCGATTCGCTTCAGCCCGGTACGCTCGTGATTTCGGCGTTGTCGTCCTTTTCGACCACCAGCGCAGTCGGCCTCGTGTCCACGAAGAATGTGTGGGTCGAAGCCAACATGAAAGAGACCGACGTGACCAACGTCAGGCTCGGCGATCCCGTCGAAGTGACGGTCGACACCTATCCGGGACGGACCTGGCATGGCCGCGTCGATTCCGTCAGCCCAGCGACGGGATCGGATTTCTCGGTGCTTCCGTCGGAGAATGCGAGCGGCAATTGGGTGAAGGTGACCCAACGTCTGACGGTGCGGATCAAGCTCGACGTCAAGCCCGGCGATCCGCTGTTGCGCGCCGGCATGAGCACCGACGTTTCGATCGACACGGGTCATCGCCGCTGGTGGCGTATGTTGTTCGGAAATTGAAAGCGCGTCGACAAAGCCAATGACGCGTGCGGTAGGTCTGTCGTCGGAAGCCTATGAGAGCAAGTTCGAGCTCCGCATCGTGATGCTGTGCTCGATGGCCGGCACGTTGATGCAGGCGCTCGATTCGACCATCGCCAATGTGGCGCTGCCGGATATGCAGGGCAGCCTTTCGGCTTCGCGCGACCAGATCACCTGGGTTCTGACGTCCTACATCGTCGCCGCCGCCATCATGACCGCGCCTGTAGGGTGGCTCGCGTCCCGGTACGGACGGAAAAACGTCGCGCTGGTCAGCCTCGCGGGGTTCACCATCACCTCGATGATGTGCGGTGCGGCGCAGACTCTCGATCAGATGGTTGTATTTCGGCTGCTGCAGGGCGTGTTCGGCGCGGCGCTCTCTCCGCTGTCGCAGGCGATCATGATGGATCTCTATCCGGCGCAGAAGCGCGGCCAGATGATGGCGATCTGGGGCATGGGGGTCATGCTCGGCCCGATTCTCGGACCGACTTTGGGTGGCTGGCTGACCGAATCCTACAATTGGCGTTGGGTGTTCTATGTGAACCTCCCGTTCGGTATCGCTGCCGTCACGGGTATCGGCCTGTTCCTGCGCGATACCCATCGCGATTCGACATTGCGTTTCGATTGGTTCGGTTTCGGCGTGCTGGGACTGGGCCTCGGCGGACTCCAACTCATGCTGGACCGCGGCACATCGCAGGACTGGTTCGGCTCGACGGAGATCATGGCGGAAGCAGTGATCGGCGGCCTTGGTCTGTATCTCTTCGTCGTTCACATGTTCACGGGAAAGGGAACATTCATTCCGCGCGAAATGTTTCGCGACCGCAATTTCGTCTCCGCACTGTTCCTGATGTTCGTCATCGGTCTTGTGATGCTGGCAAGCTCCGCGCTGCTGCCGCCCTACCTGCAAAATCTTGGCGGCTATTCGGTGACCGATACGGGACTGCTGATGGCGCCCCGCGGCGTCGGCACCATGATTGCGATGGTATTCGCCGGAAGGCTCGCGTTGCGCCTCGATCCCCGGCATCTGATGGCGGGAGGGCTGGTGCTTCTGCTGTGGTCGACGTTTGAAATGTCCCGCTGGACACCCGACATCGCACCCTGGTGGCTGATCGTAACGACCTTCGTTCAGGGCATCGGCATGGGCCTTGTGTTCGTACCCATGAATCTGACGGCATTCGCCACCTTGCCGGCGCAGTTCCGCACGGACGGATCGGCGCTGGTCAATCTCATCCGGAATGTCGGCAGCGCCATCGGTATCTCGATCACGACGACCGTACTCGCGATGAGCACGCAGATCGTGCACGCGCAGATGGCCGCCAGTGCCAATCCGTTCAACCGCAATCTGGCCACCAATGCGCCCAGCATGTTTTGGAATTTGCAAATCCCGTTCGGACAGCAGAATCTCGACATGATGATCACGCAGAACGCGCAGGTCGTGGCTTACGCGAACGATTTCCTGTTCATGTTTTACATCAGCCTGCCCGCGTTGCTTGTGGTATTCCTGATGAAACGGCCACCCGTCGTCCCGGGGCCCACACATTTGGAAGTGATGGAATAGCGGACGGATCGACTTACGGACGGAGGGATTGGCGATGGCTTTGCGCGTGGCATTTATCGGCTTGGGCGTCATGGGATATCCGATGGCGG
>JBEKDC010000105.1:0-10506 GCA_050014535.1 Rhizomicrobium sp. | reverse complement strand
GTTCCGACGGCGAAGCAGCCTTGTTGGAAAGCTTCGGCATCGACTATTTCCAGGGCTTCCACTTCGGCGAACCCGTGCTCGAACCGGATTGGTCGAAGGCGTAAAAGATTATCACGCGAAGCTTTTCCTTCTTCCCTTGTGGGAGAAGGAACGCGCGACGAAGTCGCGCGCAGGATGAGGGGCTGCGCGCGTCCGCGCGCAAAGACTCTTTGTTCCCCCACCCTAACCCTCCCCACGAGTGGGGAGGGAATTCTACTTCCGTTCGCGGGCGAGTTCGGCGAGTTGGCGGCGCATCGCTTCGATCTCGCTCTTGAGTTCGCCGATTTCGTCGGAGGATTTGGCGGCTGAGTCGCCCGCGCCATTGGCCGGACGCGCTTCCGTTTCTCCCGCACGACCTGTCGGCGGCACGAAGGGTGTGAACATTTTCATCGCGCGCTCGAACATCGCGAGATTCTGCCGCGTCATCGCTTCGATCGCCGTGGTGCCGCCGCCGAACGCTTCGGCCACGCGGTTCTTCATCGCTTCCTGGTTCTTGGTGAAGCTCTCCATCGAGAGATCAAGATAGCCCGGCACGAAGGCCTGCAGGCTGTCGCCGTAGAAGCGGATGAGCTGGCGCAGGAAACGGATCGGCAGCAGGTTCTGGCCCTTGCCCTCTTCCTCGAAAATGATCTGCGTGAGAACGGAGCGCGTGATGTCGTCGCCCGTGCGCGCGTCGCGCACTTCGAACTCCGTACCTTCTTTGACCATCTCGCACAGATGGTCGAGCGTCACATAGCTCGAGGTCTGGGTGTTGTAGAGACGCCGGTTCGCGTATTTCTTGATGATGACCGGGCCGTCCGCTGCTGGGCGTTCTTCCGTCACGATAAACCGCTGTTAGAGGACGTTTCGGCGCCTCTTCGCGGGCGCTCAATCGCGGATAGAACAACATCACATTCTCCACCCTGTCCAGTGGCATTCGTCGAGCACTGCCGCTTCGCACCTCATCAGACGACTTTTAAGTATTTGAAAACAAAGGGAAAATCGGCACAGTTTACCCAAGCTCGCATTCGCGTCATTTTGCACGCAGCGCAACAAGAAAATCCTTCAGAGAGGCAGTCATGACCGAAGTCGTCATCGTTTCGGGGGCCCGCACGCCGGTGGGTTCGTTCAACGGCGCGTTTGCCGCCGTGCCCGCGCATGAACTCGGCAGGACCGCCATCAAAGCAGCACTTGCCCGCGCCGATGTGGCGCCCAAGGACGTCTCCGAAACCATCCTCGGTCAGATCCTAACGGCGGCCCAGGGCCAGAACCCTGCGCGCCAGGCCTCCATCAATGCCGGCATTCCGTTCGAGACGCCGGGCTGGATCGTCAACCAACTATGCGGCTCCGGCTTGCGCGCGGTGGCGCTCGGCTATCAGGCGATCCTCAACGGCGATTCCAGCATCGTTGTGGCAGGCGGGCAGGAATCGATGAGCCAGGCGCCTCACGCGGCTTATCTGCGAGCGGGCCAGAAGATGGGCCCGCTCGAATTCACCGACACGATGCTGAAGGACGGCTTGTGGGATGCGTTCCACGGCTACCACATGGGTGTAACAGCCGAGAACGTCGCGCGCGAATGGCAGATCACGCGCGAGATGCAGGATCGTTTCGCAGTCGCGTCGCAGAACAAGGCCGAAGCTGCCCGCAAGGCCGGACGCTTCAAGGACGAGATCGCGCCGGTGACCGTGAAGGAACGCAAGGGCGAACGTATCGTCGACACCGACGAGTTCATCCGCGACGGCGTAACCTATGATGCGGTCTCCGGACTGAAGCCCGCGTTTCAGAAGGACGGCACGGTCACGGCCGCCAATGCGAGCGGGATCAATGACGGCGCGGCAGCGCTCGTGCTGATGTCGGCGAAAGAAGCGCAGGCGCGCGGATTGAAGCCGCTCGCGCGCATTGCATCCTGGGCACAGGCCGGTGTCGATCCGGCCCTGATGGGCTCAGGCCCCATCCCGGCCTCGCGCGCGGCCCTCAAGCGCGCGGGCTGGCAGGCCTCCGATCTCGATCTCGTCGAAGCCAATGAGGCATTTGCGGCGCAAGCCTGCGCCGTGAACAAGGACATGGGTTGGGACACCGCGAAAGTGAATGTGAACGGCGGAGCCATCGCCATCGGCCATCCGATCGGCGCCTCGGGCGCGCGCGTGCTCGTGACCTTGCTGCACGAAATGCAGAAGCGCGATGCCAGGAAGGGTCTCGCCACGCTGTGCATCGGCGGCGGCATGGGCATCGCGATGTGCGTGGAGCGGTAACGCTCCCCGGTTGCTGCGTCCCGCCGTTGCGGACTAGGTTTCACAAACAAAATGTTCCGGGAGGACTGAATGGCGCGGGTTGCAATCGTCACGGGCGGAACGCGGGGGATCGGCGAAGCCATATCCGTCGCGCTGAAGCAGGCAGGCTACAAGGTTGCCGCGAACTATGGCGGCAATGACGAACGCGCCAAGGCTTTCACCGAAAAGACCGGCATCACCGCCTACAAATGGGACGTTGCGAGCTTCGAGGATTGCGCGAAGGGCGTGGCGAAAGTGGTGGCCGATCTGGGACCCGTCGACATCGTCGTGAACAATGCCGGCATCACCCGCGACGGCACCATGCGCAAGATGGGCCGCGCAAATTGGGACGAAGTGCTCGATACCAATCTCGGCGGCTGCTTCAACATGTGCAAGGCCGTGTGGGACGGGATGGTCGAGCGCCAATTCGGCCGCGTGGTCAATATCGGTTCGATCAACGGCCAGGCGGGCCAATACGGCCAGGTGAACTACGCCGCGGCCAAATCGGGCATCCACGGCTTCACCAAGGCGCTCGCGCAGGAAGGCGCGCCGAAAGGCGTGACGGTGAACGCGATCGCACCGGGCTATATCGATACCGACATGGTGGCGGCAGTTCCCGCCAATGTGCTGGAGAAGATCGTGGCGAAAATTCCCGTGGGGCGTCTCGGCAAGGCCGCGGAGATCGCTCGCGGCGTGCTTTTCCTAGTGGCCGACGATGCAGGCTTCGTCACCGGATCGACCATGTCGATCAACGGCGGCCAGCATATGTATTGAGGCCGTGCAGGCGCTCGGGGGATTTGCAGCAGACAAACTGGCGCTGGAACGCGGCGGGCAGGAATTGTTTCGCGCGCTCAGTTTTCGAGCGGGTGCAGGCGAGGTCATTTCCGTCGAAGGACCGAACGGAGCGGGAAAAACGTCGCTGCTGCGTCTGCTCGCCGGATTTCTGCAGCAGGCCTCCGGCACGATCGCGCTCACCACAGCTGCCGGCGCCGAGATCGCCGATCCGGAGGAACGCGGAGTTTTCGTGGGCTGGCTCGGGCACCAGGACGGCGTCAAGCCGCAACTTACGCCGTTCGAAACCCTCGCATTCTTTTCGCGCTTCTACGGAGTCGAAGGCGACATCGCTGCGGCGCTTGCGGAAGTCGGCCTTTCGCGAGCCTGCGACCTGCCGGCGCAATATCTTTCCGCCGGACAAAAAAAGCGCGTGGCGCTCGCCCGGCTCAAATTGAGCGGACGGCCGCTTTGGCTGCTCGACGAGCCGCTGGCGTCGCTCGACACGGACGGCAAAGCGCTTGCTGCGAAATTCATCGAGGACCATCGTCGCGCCGGTGGCATCGCCATCGCCGCAACGCATGAGGCGCTCGGGATCGATTGTTTCCGACTGGTGCTGGGGGAAACCCCGTGAGAAAATTCTCCGGCGCCAAATTTCCCACCCGCCCCCGGAGGGCGGGTCGAAAAATTCGAGCGCAGCGAGATATTTATCGGGGCGGGGTGCTCCATCGACATCGCCCCGCCCCGAAATTGTTTTCGTGCTGTCGCACGAATCCAATTTCGACCCGCCCTCAAGGGGCGGGTGAGAAAAGAAGCAACGCGTTTCCATCTGCGGCGCCAAAAGCGTCGTATCTCACATGACGCCGTTCTTCGCCCTGGTCGCGCGCGATATCCGGCTGGCAACACGCGCCGGCGGCAGCGCGATGCTCGCCATCGCGTTTTTCGCGGCGATGTCGGCGATTGTGCCGCTCGGCGTAGGTGCGGATCTCAGATTGCTCGCGCGCATTGCGGGCGGCGTGTTGTGGGTCGCAGCGGTTCTCGCGGCATTGCTGTCGCTTGATCGGCTGTTTCAACTGGATTTCGACGACGGCAGCCTCGATGCGATCGCGCTCGGGCCGTTGTCACTCGAATCGGTGAGCGCCGCGAAGATTTTTGCTCATTGGCTCACGACGGGTCTGCCGTTGACGGTTCTTTCACCGCTCCTGGCGCTTCTTTTCAACATGCCGCCGCAAGGATACGTAGCGCTGGTCGTCTCGCTGGCGCTGGGAACGCCGTCGGTTAGCGCAATCGGCGCGATCGGCGCCGGATTGACGCTTGCGGTCCGGCGCGGCGGGTTGATCCTGCCGCTGCTTGTAATGCCGCTGATCGTGCCCGCCGTCATCTTCGGCTCCGGCGCAGTGCTGGCTGCCATCGAAGGGCTCCCCAGCGCCGCTATGGGACTGCTGGCAGCGTTCTCGCTGGGGGCAGTCCTGCTCTCGCCGTTCGCAACTGCGGCCGCGCTGCGGCTCAACCTCGCAGCGTGACAGCCATGCTTGCCGCCATTTCGCGAAAAGCCTAGACGGACAGCGATGTTCAGATACGCCAATCCCACGCGATTCATGGAGTTGAGCGGCGCGGTACTGCCCTGGATCGCCGGCACCGCAGCGATTCTGATCGCGTCCGGGCTCTATCTCGGTTTCACGGCGCCGCCCGATTACCAGCAGGGCGACTCGGTCCGCATCATGTTCATCCATGTACCGGCCGCGACGATGGCGATGGCAGTCTACGGGCTGATGGCGCTGGCGTCGCTCATCAGCCTCGTGAACCGGCATCCGCTCGCGGACGTCGCCGCGCGCGAAGCCGCACCGCTCGGCGCGCTGTTCACGGCGCTCGCGCTCGTCACGGGTTCGCTGTGGGGCAAGCCCATGTGGGGGACCTATTGGGTGTGGGACGCGCGCCTCACCTCGTTCCTGATCCTGCTGTTCCTCTATCTGGGCTATATTGCGCTTTGGAATGCGATCGAGGACGAAACGCGCGCGGCCCGCGCCGCCGCCGTGCTCGCGCTGGTAGGTGCGGTCGATGTGGTGATCGTCAAATTCTCCGTCGACTGGTGGAGCACGCTCCATCAGGGCGAAAGCATTTTCCGCATGGGCGGTCCGCTGATCGCGCAAGTGTTTCTGTGGCCGCTCTTTGCGATGATGCTGGGCTACGGGTTTCTGTTTGCCGCGTTGTGGATTGTCCGTATACGGACGGAGATCCTGAACCGGCGGAGCCGCTCCTTGCTGAGGGCAGGAGCATAGAATGGCGCATTTCTTCGCCATGGGCGGCTACGCAGCCTATGTCTGGCCTTCCTACGGTGTGTCGTTCATCGGTTTGACGGCGGCGATCGTTCTCACCTGGCGCGCTTACACGCGTGCGCGGCGCGCGCTCGAGCGCGCCGAAATGGGCGACAGGCCATGATGCGGCGGCTGCCCTATATCCTGCCGGTGCTTGTGTTCGCGGCACTCGTGATCGGTTTTGCGCTCAGCCTGCACGGACCGGCGCCGGACGAATTGCCGTCCATGCTGGTCGACAAACCCGCGCCTACCCTGACGCTGCCCGCTCTCGATGCCGACGCACAGGCCTTCGCGCCAAGCGACCTGAAGGCCGGCCATGTGACGGTGCTGAATGTGTTTGCGTCCTGGTGCATCCCTTGCCGGATCGAAGGCCCGGGGCTGGCGCAAGTGGCCGCTCTCAAAGGCGTGGCGCTTTACGGCCTCGTCTACAAGGACACACCGGAAAAGGCCCGCGCTTTCCTGGGCGATCTGGGCAATCCTTATCAACGCATTGATCTCGACGCGGACGGCCGCGCGGGCATCGAATGGGGTGTGTACGGAGTTCCGGAGACCTTCGTGATCGACGGTAAGGGGATCGTGCGCCTGCGCTTTCCAGGCCCGCTGGTGGGCGACGCGCTCACCAAGATCGTGCTGCCGGCCATCGACAAGGCGCGCAGCGAGGGCTGAGCGTCTTCAGCCTTTGGCAACACTTCTCTGAAAATCTCCACTTCCGACGCGCGATTGCCCCAGAACGGGACAAACGGCGCCTTGGATTTCGGAACGGACAGAACGTCCAACCCATGCAGATCAGCGCCAGCAATCTTATCGTCGCGGCCCAGCAGATACGCAGCCCGACCGCGGTCACGACACCCAGACCACCCGAACCCGCGCGCGTCGCTGACACCGTGGCAACTCCGGGCGAAGCGGCGCAATTCGAAGCGCTTGCGTTCAAAACCGCGACGCCGGTTAACGCGGCTCCGTCGGCAACGCCCGCGAGTCCTTTCGCACCTGCGAAGAGACTGGGTTCGCAGCTCGACATAAAAGTCTAGCTATTGTGGTCAGTTCTTGCGGCTGCGCGCGCGCTTGCGATGCGGTCGCTCCGCGCCGTTGTGCGAGAACGCATCCGCGGCCGATGCGATGGCGGCGAGATATTTCATGAAGCGCTGACGCTCGATAGCGGGAAGCGCCTCGAGAAGAGCTTTTTCCGCCCGCTCCGCCGCGATCCGCGCGCTCCGCAGCGCCTTGCGGCCTGCAAGAGTGATCGCGACGGCGTTCGCACGCGCATCTTCCTCCGTGCGCTCGCGCGACAGCAGACCGCGATCGAGCATGCGCCGCACCATTTCCGCGAGCGTCGAGCGGTCGATGCCCGTGGCCTCCACGAGAGCAGTCTGGCTCACGCCGTCATGGTGCTCCAACGCGGCCAGCACGGTGAATTGTTGCTTGGTCAAATCGCGGGCGCCTGTCTCCAGCGCATAAAGATCGCCGAAATATTGGTGGCACCGCCGCATGAGATGCGAGGGCGTTTCGGCAAGCTCGAAGCTGCCATTTGCCTTTCGCTGCCCTTTCGAATTCATCGGACACCCCTGAAATTTCCGAAGCAATAAATTGTGGAGCGACTTTTTATCGATCCGATTTTGTCGGAAAACCAACCCGCGTAACGCCGGGCAGTGCAACGCGGTTCCCGCCGTCCCCACTCACGGAGGGAGAAGATTAGACGCGCAATTGCGCCACGACAACTGTTTCGACAAATGATTTCTGCGACACAATCGAAACCGCACGCAGATTTCGCTTCCGTCATGCGCAGGCTTTGGGCAGATTTGCAAGTGTATGGTCGACCCACGCAAATTCGTTCCACCTTCGCCCGGCCCGCAATTCGAGCGGCGCGTCCCGGATGGAGACACCAGCGAGCGCTACGTCTGCGGAACTTGCGGACACATCCACTATACCAATCCGAAGATCGTTGTGGGATCCGTCGTTGTCCACCACAACCGCATCCTGTTGTGTCGGCGCGCCATCGAACCACGAAAAGGCCTTTGGACTCTACCGGCCGGCTTTCTCGAGGAGCACGAATCCCCCGAGGATGGCGCGCGCCGCGAGGCCAAAGAAGAGGCATGCACGGATATTGTTCTCGATGCATTGCTTGCCGTCTACAGCGTGCCTCACATCAGCCAAGTGCAATTGATGTATCGCGCGCACATCGACAAACCGGTTTTTGCGGCCGGAGTCGAGAGCATGGAGGTAAATCTTTTTGCGTGGAACGAAATTCCCTGGAACGAGTTGGCCTTTCCCAGTGTGGTGTGGGCGCTGAAACATTACAGCGAATCCAAGGATTTGGCCGTGTTCGCGCCGTTCTCGAATCCGAAATGACGGCTCAGGTCTCGCCGTCCGGTTTGCTTTCGATTTCGTGTTTCAACACCAGCGGCGCCTGGATCAAGCCGAACACGAAGATCAGGGGGATGATAACCCAGACCTTGAAATCGACCCAGATATGGGTGGAATAATTCCGCCAGATGATTTCGTTGGCAATGGCCAGCGCGAAAAAGAAAAATCCCCAGCGCCAGGTCAGCTTTCGCCAACCTTCTTCCGTCAATTCAAAGGCTTGGCCGAATATATATTTGATAAAGAGCCGCTTGAACGCGAGACCACCGATCAGGGTCAGACCGAAAAATGAGTAAAGCACGGTCAGCTTGACCTTGATGAAAACATCGTTGTGCAGATAGAGCGTCAGCCCGCCGAAAACGAGAACGAGCACCGCCGTGAACACGGGCATGGGCGAGATGCGCCGTTCATGGAGATATCCAAGTCCGAGCGATACCAGAATAGCGGCCATGAAGACGCCGGTCGCGACGTAAATGCCGAAAAACTCGAATGCGCCGAAAAACAGGATCAGCGGTCCGAGGTCGAGCGCGAGGCGCGTGAGCGGCGCAGCCCAGACATTCTCGTTGGCAGGCGCGGTCACGTCGCACCCGTCAGCGCATTCGCAAATGCCTGCGCATCGAAGACCTGAAGATCGTCCGCGTCCTCACCGACGCCGACGAAATGCACCGGCAGTCCGAACCTGTCGGCCAGCGCCACCAGGATGCCGCCTTTCGCAGTCCCGTCCAGTTTTGTCATCACCAATCCCGTGAGCGGTACCGCCGCCTTGAATGCTTCCACCTGCGAAAGGGCATTCTGCCCCGTCGTCGCATCGAGCACGAGCAGCACCGCATGGGGGGCGCTGTCGTCAACCTTTTTCAGGACGCGCACGATCTTTTCGAGTTCCGCCATCAGGCCGGCTTTGTTCTGCAGACGGCCGGCCGTGTCGATCAGCACCACATCGGCAGCAATGGCGCGGGCCCGCGCGACGGCATCGTAGGCAAGGCCCGCGGCATCCGAGCCCGTTGCGCGCGAGATCACTTCCGAATTGGTCCGCTCGCCCCAGATCTGAAGCTGCTCGATGGCAGCCGCGCGAAAGGTATCGCCCGCCGCCAGCACGACGCGCAAGCCGTCCTTTGTGAGGCGCTTGGCGATCTTGCCGATGGTCGTTGTCTTGCCCGTGCCGTTCACGCCGGCGACCAGCACCACAAAGGGTTTCTTGCTGCGGTCGATTGCAAACGGCTTTTCCACCGGCTTGAGCAGCCCCGCCAGTTGGGCTGCGAGCAGCCTGCGGATGTCATACGGTGCGACATTGTAGTCGTAGCGGTCGCGGCCGATTTCGTCCGCAATACGCCGTGCGAGCCCGGTTCCCAGATCGGCGCGCACGAGAGCCTCTTTCAACTCTTCCAGGGTTTCCGCATCGAGCGGCCGGTCCAGGAATATTCCGGTGATGCTGTCGCCCAATGCTTCCGCACTGCGCGACAACCCCGCTTTCAGCCGCGCCAAAAAGCCCGGCTTCGGATTCGTACTCTGGTCCGTCATGCGAGCGGTTCTGCGATCAAATGCGCCGCATTCGCGCCAACAATTCGCACGCGCAGCAACGTGCCCGCGTCGGCTGCACCCTGGAACACCGCCGGCGCAAAACATTCCGTGCGGCCGAAACCCGGTTTCTCGACGAGCAATGTCATTTCGCGACCGACCAGAGACGCAAGCCTTGCGGCGAACGCGTTCGCGCCGTGAGCCCGCAGACGCGCAGCGCGCGCCTTCACGACTTCGCGGGGCAATTGCGGCATGCGTGCGGCAGGCGTTCCTTTGCGCGGGCTGAACGGAAACACATGCAAGGTCGAAAGGCCCGCATCGTCGACGAGCTTCAGCGTGTTCTCGAACATCGTCTCGGTCTCGGTCGGAAAACCCGCGATCAAATCGGCGCCGAACGCCGCGTCCGGCCTGAGGCAGCGCACTTCCTCGCAGAACGCGATCGTGTCGTTCCGCGAATGGCGGCGCTTCATGCGCTTGAGGATCATGTCGTCGCCCGATTGCGCGGAGAGATGGAAATGCGGCATCAGGCGGGCTTCCTCGGCAATCGCCGCCATCAAATCGCGATCGGCTTCGATGGAGTCGATGGAGGAGAGCCTGAGCCGCGCGAGCTCGGGCACCAGCTTCAGCATCTTCCGCACGAGCTTGCCAAGACTGGGCGCGCCCGGCAGATCCGCGCCATAGGCCGTGAGGTCCACGCCTGTCAGCACGATCTCGGGTAAGCCTGCGGCGACGAGGCGTTGCGCTTCTTCCACCGCCGCACCCATCGGCACGCTGCGCGAATTTCCGCGGCCATAGGGGATGATGCAGAAGGTGCAGCGATGATCGCAGCCGTTCTGGATCTGCAGGAAGGCGCGCGCGCGGCCTTCGAAGCTGTCGACGAACTGCGCCGCGGTCTCGCGCACAGACATGATGTCGTTGACGCGCACGCGCTCGGCCGCGGCCACGCCGAAATCGGCATAGCTCGCGGCATCGAGCTTTTCCGCGTTGCCCAGCACGAGATCGACTTCCGTCATCCCGGCATAGGTTTCGGGCTCGGTCTGCGCGGCGCATCCGGTCACGATGATCCTGGCATTCGGATTGGCGCGGCGGGCCTTGCGGATCGCCTGGCGCGACTGGCGCACCGCCTCGCCTGTCACGGCGCAGGTGTTGAACACGATCGCATCGCTCAACCCCGCCTCGGCGGCGCGTGCGCGAATAGCCTCGGATTCATAGGCGTTCAGCCGGCAACCGAAAGTGACGATCTCGGTCATGACGCGTGA
>JBEKDC010000104.1:0-10541 GCA_050014535.1 Rhizomicrobium sp. | reverse complement strand
GAAACGCCGGGCCGTGCGCGCCCGCGGGCAGATAGATGCCCGCCGTGGCCTCGCCATGCGGCAGCTCCGCACCGCCGATCTTCGTCACTCCCAGCTTGCGCCATTGCGCGACGGTCTTGACGTTGTCGACATCGGCTTCTTCGTAGGGAAAATCCTTCGGCAGCGCGATCTCGTAGCCCCACGAGTCGCCGGTGTGCCAGCCGGCATCGGCCAGCAGCGACGCGGTCGACGCGAGCGCGTCGGGAGCCGAATGCCACAGATCGCGTTTGCCGTCGCCGTCGCCGTCCACCGCGTGGGCGAGAAAGGCCGACGGAATGAACTGCGTGTGCCCGAACGCGCCCGCCCAGGACGACGTCATCTTCGTCGGATCGAGATGCTCCTGTTCTTCCATCTTGAGTGCTGCGATCAGTTCCTTGCGTCCGAATTCGGCGCGCGGACCGTCATAGGCGAGTGTGGCAAGCGCCTCGAACATGTTGAAGCTGCCCATCACCTCGCCGTAATTGCTTTCCATGCCCCAGATCGCAACGAGGATTTCCTTCGGCACCGAGAAACGGGATTCGATGCGGGCGAGTGCTGCCGCGTTGGCCGCCTCCATCTTCTGGCCGTTCGACACGCGATCGGCCGAGACGGCGCTGTCGAGATATTCCCAGACGGGCCGCGCGAATTCCGGCTGATTGAGATTGAGTTGCGCCACGCGCGGATTGCGCGAGATGCCGCTCATCGAGCGGTCATAGGTCTCGGGCGAGATGCCGGCCTTGATGGCGGTGTCGCGGAAGTCCGTCACGAAGGCGGCGAACTTCGCGTCTTCGAGTCTGTTCTGGGCGACGATCTGGGCAGGAGTGAGCTGCGTCTGCGAGGGTGCTGTCTGCGCGCAGGCGGGCATCGCGCCAAGCGCGAACGCGCACAGAAAAATCGAAATCCCGGCTACGGTCGTCGCGTGCTTCATCATTCCGGCAACCGTCCCACCTAAAGATTCTTCATGACCATATTGCGCGACCAAATTGTGGCCCAAACTCAACTTTCGAAGAGCGATCCGATTTGCGCCTCTCTCCGATCGCGGCATTTCCTGCATCGATTGGGCCACCCGGTTGACAGTCCCGGGACCCGACACTAGTTTCCGCGCCTCTTTGGGCGGGGCCCGGCCCTGCAGCTGGTTAAAGGCGTGTCATGAAGATCCGGAATTCGCTCCGTTCGCTCAAGAAGCGCGACAAGGACTGCCGCGTCGTTCGTCGCCGCGGCCGGACGTACGTCATTAACAAGAAGAACCCCCGATTCAAGGCCCGCCAGGGCTGAGAAATCCGGATTTCTCGACCGCTCCTAATTAAGCCAACAATTTCTCCATGGCCGGCCCCCGAGCCGGCCACCCAGCCGCCGCGCGCCGGCGCGGCGAATGACGATACTGGTTTGGCGAGCTTTAAGTCGGCTCGCAGACGCTCGCCGGCTAGGTGGCCGGGTCAAGCCCGGCCATGGTGAGAAAGAGGGCAAGCGCGCATCTTTCACGGTCGAATCTGTTCTAATCTCCGCTTCGCCTGACCCCGGAGCGCGCGTTTTGCTGTTTGCCCCACCCGATCCCGAAATTCTCGCGCGCCGCGCCGGGATCCTGGCCGGTCTCCGCGGCATCCTGTCCGACGGGGTGGTGTCCGAACCCGCCGGTCTCGCCGCTTTCGATGGCGACGCGCTGACGGCCTATCGCCAGGCTCCGCTCGCCTGTGTCCTGCCCCGGACCAAAGACGAAGTTTCCGCGCTGCTGCGGTTTGCCAGCGCGGAAGGCGTGCCGGTCATTCCCCGCGGTGCAGGCACGTCTCTTTCAGGTGGCGCATTGCCGCGGGCCGACGCGATCCTGATCGGGCTCGGCCGCATGAACCGCATCGTCGAGGTCGATCTCGAGAATCGCTGCGTGGTCGCAGAGCCCGGCGTGACCAATCTCGCCATCAGCCGCGCGGTCGAGAAAGACGGCTTCTATTACGCACCCGATCCGTCGAGCCAGATTGCGTGCACGGTCGGCGGCAATGTGGCGGAGAATTCCGGCGGCATTCATTGTCTCAAATACGGCATCACCACCAACAATCTGTTGGGTGTCGAACTCGCACTGCCCGATGGCGAGCGCGTGCAGCTGGGCGGCAAGACGATGCAGCCGGGCGGGCTCGATCTTCTGGGTGTCATTGCGGGCTCGGAGGGACTGCTGGGCATCGTCGTCGAAACAACTTTGCGCATCCTGCCCAAGCCGCCCACCACGCGCACGGTTCTCGCTGCCTTTCACGATGTGCCTTGCGCGGGACTTTGCGTGGCCAATACGATCGCTGCCGGCATCGTTCCCGCGGCGATGGAATTCATGGATCGGCGCTGCATCGATGCGGTCGAGGATTATTGCCAACCCGGCTATCCGCGCGGCGCCAACGGCATCCTGTTGATCGAGCTCGATGGCGTGGAAGCCGAAGTGGTCGACGCGGTGGCTCAGATCGAACAAATCGCGCGCGCGGCCGGCGCCTATGAATTCCGCGCGGCAGCAGACGAAGCCGAACGTGCGCGCCTGTGGGCAGGCCGCAAGGCCGCCTTTCCCGCCATGGGCAGGCTTGCCCCCGACATGCTGTGCATGGACGGCACGATTCCGCGCCGCAAATTGCCTGAGGTGCTCGCGCGCATGGCGCAGATGTCCGAGCGGCACGGCCTCGGCTTCTGCAATGTATTTCATGCGGGAGACGGCAACCTCCATCCGCTCATCATCTTCGACGCGATGATGCCGGGCGAGCTGGAACGCGCGGAGGAATTCGGCGCGGAGATCCTGAAGCTTTGCGTCGATGTGGGAGGTGTGCTCACCGGCGAGCATGGCGTCGGCGTGGAGAAGCGCGACCTGATGCCGCTGATGTTCTCCGAAACCGATCTGGCGCAACAGCAGCGGGTGAAATGCGCCTTCGACGGCGCGAGCCTGCTCAATCCCGGCAAGGTGTTTCCGAGCCTGTCGGCCTGCGTCGAGCAGGGCCACATGCATGTGAAGAGCGGACGCGTGCCTTATCCCAACCTGCCGCGCCTCTGACATGACGCATGTCGCGATTGAAGCCGAACTGGTCGAGGCCGTGCGGGCCGCACGCCAAACGCGCGAAGCATTCGAAATTGTCGGTCGCGGCACCAAGCGCGCCTATGGGCGCGCCATGGCGGTTACCAACACGCTCGACGTCTCGGCGCTGAGCGGCATTCTCGATTACGAGCACGACGAACTCGTGATCACTGCCCGCGCCGCGACGCCGATTTCAGAGATCGAAGCGGCACTGAACGAAAGGCAACAGCGGCTCGGCTTCGATCCCGCCGATTGGGGCCCGCTGTTCGGCGCGCGCGCAAACGCCGGCACGATCGGCGGCGCGCTGTCTGCCGATACCGGCGGGCCTGCGCGTCTTCGCTTCGGGTCTGCCCGCGATCATCTGCTGGGCTACCGCGCCGTGAACGGATTCGGCGAAGCGTACAAGGCCGGCGGGCGCGTGGTGAAGAACGTCACGGGCTTCGATCTCTCCAAGCTCATGTGCGGCGCGATGGGGACTCTGGGTGTGCTGACGGAGGTGACGTTGCGGGTCTATCCACGTGCGCCTGCGTCCGCGACTTTGATTGTCCGGGACATCGGCCCGGAAGAAGGCTTGGCGCTGCTGCGGCGCGCATGGTCGAGTCCGTTCGAACTGACGGGCCTCGCTTACATTCCCGACTGCGCCGCGAACGCATTTGGATTGGGCGAGTGCGGGAAGGGCGCCGCTCTGATGCGCGTCGAAGGTGCAGCCGAACCGCTCAAGGAGAAGATCGCGGCGTTGCGTGTGCTGTTGGGTGACTGCGCGGTGGAACGCATCGATGACGGCGAGGCGATCTTTGCGCAGATCGGCGCAGGCGCACCATTTCTCAACGACGATTGCGATGTCTGGCGGCTTTCCGTGCCGCAGGCGAGCGCCGCCGCGTGCATCGATCGCGCGAACGCACCTCTCTGGTTCGCCGATTGGGCCGGCGGATTGCTGTGGCTCGGGGCTCCGGCATCGTCGGCTCCTGTCTTGCGTGCGATTGCGGCACGGGCCGGAGGTCACGCGACATTGTTTCGGGCAAGCGCAGAATCGCGCGCGACCATTCCCGTATTTCAGCCCGAGCCCGTCGCGCATGCGACGCTGACAAAATCCGTCAAGGCCGCGTTCGATCCGCTGGCCCTGTTCAATCCCGGCCGTATGTTCGAAGGCGTGTGACCATGCGCACGAACTTCTCTCCCGCTATGCTCGTCGATCCGCATCTTGCCGGTGCCGAGAAAAACTTGCGCGCCTGCGTCCATTGCGGCATCTGCACCGCGACCTGTCCCACCTATGTCTTGCTTGGCGATGAGCGGGACGGTCCGCGCGGTCGCATTGTGATGATGCAGCGTATGCTGGAGGAGGGCGGAGCGCCTTCGGCGGAAACCGTGCTGCATCTCGATCGCTGTCTCTCCTGCCTCGGCTGCCGCACGGCCTGTCCATCGGGAGTCGATTATGCGCAACTGATCGACGCGTCGCGCGCTCACATCGAAACGCATTACCGCAGGCCGTTGCGTGACCGCGTGCTGCGCTTCCTGATCCCAAATCTGTTGACGCGACCCGCCGTCACGAAATTTGCGGTTGGTCTGGCGCGAACATTCGCACCGCTCGCGACGCGATTGCCCGGTGCGTTGGGCACGCTGGCGCGCACGGCCGCGAAGGCATCGCCACAAAGGACCAATGGCACGACCGCGCCGGCAGGCGGCGCGCGCATCGCGCTGTTGCCGGGCTGCGTGCAGCAGGCGCTGGCGCCGGACATCGACCGTGCAGCCGCGCGCGTGTTGGCCCGGCGCGGCTTCGATCTCGTTCAGCTCGAGGGTGCCGGTTGTTGCGGCGCGCTCGCGCATCATCTGGGCCGCGACGCGAAAGATTGGGCAAAGCGGATCATCCAGGCGTTCGAACCTGCGGATAACGCGCACGCGTTTGAAGGCGTGCTGATCACGGCCACTGGCTGCGCCGCGCATCTGGCGGACTATCCCCGTCTCTTCGCCGACGAGCCCGACTGGCGCGCTCGCGCCGAACGCTTCGCCGCGAAGCTGCGCGACTTTTCCACACTGGCCGGACCGCGGCCCTCCCCCACGCCGCGAAGACTGCGCGTCGCCGTTCACCATCCCTGCTCGCTCCAGCACGGGTTAGAACTCGAAGGCGCAGGCGAAGCGGCGCTGGAAGCGGCCGGATTCGAAGTGGTCCAGATTCCCGAAGGCCATCTGTGCTGCGGTTCGGCCGGGAGCTACAGCATCCTTCAGCCGGAGCTCGCCGGCGCCTTGCGCGCACGCAAGCTCGACAACGCAAAAAGCGTCAAGCCCGACGCGATCGCCGCGGCCAATATCGGTTGCCTGAACCATCTGGCGGGTCCGGATGCGCCGCCGCTGGTTCATCCCGCAGAATTGATCGATTGGGCCGAAGGCGGGCCAATGCCCGCGGCGTTGAAGAGGATTTTTTCGCGATAATTGGTTACGCTCGATGCCTCGTTGGCGGTTTGTGGAAGTAGAATGGCGAAGATGAAGTCGGCATTTCCCTTTTTGAGTCGGGCTTGCGTCGCGGCGATCGCTCTCCTCGCATTTCCCGCGGCCGCGCCGAGCGTGCCGCCGCCGAAGCCGCCGGACCATAGTCTCAACGGTCTCTTTGTCTCCCTCGCCAAGGCGAATTCGGAGGAGGAAGCCAAGCCCATCGAGCTGCAGATCGAGGAGCGGTTTCTGCAGTCCGACAGCGCCAGCATCGATCTCCTGATGACGCGCGCGGCAACCGCCTTGCAGGCGGGAGACGTGCCCACGGCAAAGAAGCTGCTCGACTCCGTCACCGACATTGCGCCCAATTATGCGGAAGGCTGGCACCAGCGCGCCAGGCTTGAAGCGCAGGCCAATGAGGACGAGCGCGCGCTTGCGAGCTTCCAGAAGACCGTGACCCTCAACCCGCGCGAATTCGCGGCTGAGGTCGAACTGGGCGACATGCTTGTGGATTACGGCCAGAAGGCTGCCGCACTCGCATCCTATCGCAAGGCGCTCGCGCTCGATCCCCATTACGAAGGCCTCGACCAGCGCGTCGAGAAGCTCGCTCGCGAAGTCGAAGGGGAAAAGATTTGAAGAGGATCGGCCTCGTCTTCGCCGCTACTGCGACGCTTGCCGCGTCGTTTCCCCCCGGTCCGGCTTGTGCCAACAAACCGGCGTCGATTGTCGGCTTCTGGTTCGGTCGCGGAGAACCGCAAGACAAGAATGAGGTGTGGCTGGATCGGGTGAATGCCGACGGCACATGGGTATCCCAATTCGAAACCTGCCACGGGAAGCTCGCCGAACACCATGTTCAGGGCGGGACGTGGCGCATGGACAACGGCATCGAACGCGATTTCGGCAAGGTTTTCGATGGTCACCCGACCCGCTTCGAATTCGACTATGCGACGGTGTCGAATGACGGCCGGACCTGGTCGTATCGTCTCTCGGCGACAAACCCCACGCATCCGGAAGCAATCGGATATCTGTTCACGGCCCGGCGCGTCGGCGCGGATTTTCGTTTGCCCGGCTGCCTGCAGATATCCTGATGTCGGAAGACTCCCGCCCGCCCCCTTCCGCCTCGCTTCGCTCGGCACCTTCCCCCGCATGCGGGGGAAGGTCAAAAAAGAAGAGGCGCGAAAACTTTTTAGCCTTCCCCCCTTGCGGGGGAAGGTGGACGCCTCGCACGTGCGAGGCGGACGGAAGGGGGGCCGCGCGACGCCAATCCGAATCCGCTTCAGGAGAGGATCGGACGTGAAGGCAAAGGCAGCAACACGAATCTCCGTCGCCGCGATCATCCTTGCCGCGCTCCTGTCATTCGCTCCGGCCTATGCCGCGGGCGGATCGGTGGTCGGCGACTGGTACGGCGTCGGTCAGCCGGACGACAAGGACATGGCCTATCTCGATCACATCAAGGCGAACGGCACCTATGTGTCGGAGTTCGAAGTCTGCAAAGGCAAGAAAACCGAGCACCATATCGAAAGCGGAACCTGGAGTTCGTCGCCGGACATCACGCGCGTCATCACAACCGCGATCGACGGCCATGGTGTGAGCTTCCAGTTCGATTATGCGATGGTGTCGAACGACGGAAAGACCTGGTCCTACAGCATTGCCGCGGCCGAACCGGAAAATCCAACTGTGATCGGATATCGGTTCACCGCAAAGCGCGTCAGTCCGGATTTTCGCATGCCGGGCTGCCTGCAAATCTCGTGATCAGCGTCCGCCGACGAACGCCACACGGATCAAATTGGTCGCACCTGGCGTGCCCAGCGGCACGCCGGCCGTGATCACGATGCGCTCACCGGGCTTGGCGAATCCTTCCTCATAGGCGATTGACGCCGCGCGCTCGACCACGTCGTCGAGATCGTGCGCGTCGTCCGTCATCACGCAATGCAGGCCCCAGGCGATGGAGAGCCGCCGCGCGGTGTCGGCGCTGGGGGTGAGCGCAATGATAGGCGCTTCGGGCCGCTCGCGCGCCGCGCGCAATCCCGTCGAGCCCGATTTCGTCCAGCACACGATCGCACGCGCATGCACGGTGTGGGTGATCTGATGCACGGCCGCCATGATCGCGTCCGGGGTCGTTTCTTCCGGCATCGCGCGCTGGTTGTCCATGATCGACTGGAACAGCGGGCCGCTTTCCACCGCGATGGCAATTCTGTCCATCATCGCCACCGCTTCGATCGGATGCTTGCCGGCGGCGGTTTCGGCCGAGAGCATCACCGCATCGGCGCCGTCGAACACGGCGGTCGCCACGTCGGACACTTCGGCGCGCGTGGGTGCGGCGGATTCGATCATCGATTCCAGCATCTGGGTGGCGATGACCACCGGCTTGCCCACCTTGCGCGCCGCGCGGGTGATTTCCTTTTGCCAGCCGGGCACGGATTCGAGCGGCAGCTCTACGCCCAGATCGCCCCGCGCCACCATCAGCGCATCCGAAAGTTCGATGATCTCGGGCAAGGTCGCGAGCGCCTTCGGCTTCTCGATCTTGGCGAGCACGCCTGCGCGTCCGCGCACGAGCTTCTTCAATTCGGCCACGTCGTCGGGACGCTGAACGAAAGACAGCGCGATCCAGTCGACACCCAGATGTAACGCCGCATCGAGATCGCTTCTGTCCTTGTCGGTCATCGCGGAAACGGGCAGCAGCGTATCGGGCAGGTTGACGCCTTTGCGGTCCTTCAGCTCGCCGCCCACTTCCACAATCGCTTCCGCCGAGTCGGGCTTGGCCGACCAGGTGCGCAGGCGGATCTTGCCGTCGTCGATCAACAGGCAATGCTTCTGCTTGAGCGCGGCGAACACTTCGGCATGGGGAATCGGTATCACGGCCGGATCGTCGGACGACGCTTCACGCACCAATTTGATGTGCGCGCCTTCTTCGAGAATGACTCTGCCGCCGGGCAAAGTGCCCAGCCTGATCTTCGGGCCCTGGAGATCGGCGAGGATGCAGATCGGCCGCTTCTCCTCGCTCTCCAGCGCCCGCAATCGCGCGTGCAGCTCGCCCAGCAATTCATGCGAGGTGTGGCTCATATTGATGCGGAACACGTCCGCACCCGCTTCGAACAGCGCCTTCAATTGCGCGGGCGACGAGGAAGACGGCCCAAGGGTCGCCACGATTTTGGTCTTGCGTCCGCGCCGCATGCGATCAATCCGATATCGATTGGGTGTAGTCGGCCGCCTGGCCGGTATCCACCGCGAAGAAGCCTTTGCGCTCATAGCCCCGGGCGGCGCAATCGCCTCGGCCGGGAATCGTGAATTTGTCGTCGTTCGCCACGCAGAAGCTGCGGCTTCCCGCCCAGCCTCCTGCGCCGCCGTCGGTCGCATAGATATAGAAGTAGCGGGCGATCAGCTTACCCGCGACCACCGCTTCGCATTGTTTGGGTGCCAGAGACCACCAACCCTCGCTCGTCCAGACCGCGCCATCGAAGCGGGCGACTGCGAGCTTTACCGGGTGGGCCGTCTTGTTGCAGACGTTGAGGGCCGCCCGGGCGGGGCCCGCGAAAGCGAGAATCGCAAGGACGGCGAGGAGCGGACGCATCGTATGCTTCAGGGTGTCGCGCAAGGACTTGCCGGTGTCAACGCAATGCATTCTTTGCGCACTCTCGGGTTATGATCCGCTATGAACGAAACCGCCACTGAGCTTATTCGATCCGCGCCGGGCCCACTGCTGTTCGTCTGCGATCACGCTTCGAACGCGCTGCCGCAACGTTACGGCACCCTCGGCCTGGAAGAGGGCGCTTTTGCGGCGCATATCGCGTCCGATATCGGGGCGGCCACGGTCACCCGCGCGCTGGCGCCAGCCTATGGCGCGCCGGCCGTCCTTGGACGCTGGTCCCGGCTTCTGATCGATCTCAATCGCGGAGCCGACGATCCGACCCTGGTCATGAAACTGTCGGACGGCCGCATTATTCCCGGCAATCGCCATGCGGACGAGGCCGAGATCGAATACCGGCTGCGCGAGTTCCATGCCCCTTATCATGCGGCGATCGCGGCCGAACTCGATGCCGCGTTGGCGCAAAATATCGTGCCCGTCATCGTCTCGATGCACAGCTTCACGCCGGTGTGGAAGGGATTCCGCCGGCCGTGGGAGGTGGGTGTGCTGTGGGACAAGGATTCGAGGCTCGCCCGACCGCTGCTGGCAGCACTCACGCGCGCAGGCTTCAACGCCGGCGACAACGAACCCTATGACGGCGAACTCGAAGGCGATTGCCTCAACATACACGCTACCAAGCGGGGCCTGCCGCATGTGCTGATCGAAATCCGCCAGGATCTGATTGCAAGCGACGAGGCCGCTGTCGCGTTCGCCGCGCGCCTGAAACCCGTACTCGACGAGGCCCTGGCGGCAATGGAAAAGCCGTCGATCCGTTTTACGCGCACGCTATGCCTGCCCAAAGGAGTTGCCGCCATGGACGAACGCTCACGCATCGAACTCGAAGCGGCCGTGTTCCGCCGGCTGGTCGCCCATCTGCGCACGCGCACCGACGTGCAGAACATCGATCTGATGAACCTCGCGGGCTTCTGCCGCAACTGCCTGGGCGACTGGTATCGCGAAGCCGCCGCCGAGAAAGGCATTGCACTGGAGAAAGATGCCGCGCGCGAGATCGTCTACGGCATGCCGCAATCCGAATGGAAGGCGCGCTATCAGAAAGACGCGAGCCCCGATCAAAAAGCCGCCTTCGAACGCACGCACAAAGAGCACAAATAAGTATTGCACGCGGAGCCGCGGAGGACGCGGAGAAGAAGAGGGAAACGGGGAGAAGATTTCTTGCGCGCATTCGCGCGCAGCTCTCTTTCCTTCTCCGCGTTCTCCGCGCCTCCGCGTGCGCATTCTTATCTTCTCACTTTAGCACTTGCCGAGCGCGCATAGTTCGGTTACCGTCGAAGTATGAAAGACGGTCCTTCCATCGCGCCGATTGCCGCTCTCGTGGGCGATCCGGGACGCGCCAACATGCTGGGTGCGCTGTTGAGCGGAAAGGCGCTGACGGCCAGCGAGCTTGCCAATGAAGCGGGTGTGACCTTGCAGACCGCG
>JBEKDC010000103.1:0-10564 GCA_050014535.1 Rhizomicrobium sp. | reverse complement strand
GAAATGGGAGCCTTTCCGGTTGGCGAGGATGAATTTGGCGATCGCGCCATCGAGAGCGCCCTTCGCCAGCAGCATCGCCCCCCAGTCCGCAAATCCGAATGGCGTATCGGGCGTGTCCTCGATCGCGCGTTCGAACCAGTAAGCCGCTCCACCCCAGTTCTTCTCCAATGAGTCGATCTGGCCGCGAAAGCGCAGACACGGCGTGCAGTCGAGCGGGGTCTTGTCGATCAGATCATGAGCCACCTTCGTGTTGCCGAGATTCGCCTCGATGACCGCTTGCCGCGCAAGAACCAGTCTCGCCTCCTCGGCGCGCCCGATGGGATTACGGGTCCCCGACTGAATTGCGGGCAACCGCGCGGCCGCGTCGCGAAAATGACCGAGCAGGAAATCGGCGCCCTGAAGAAACGACAGCGGCATCTTGTCTTCCTGCCAGAAATTCAGAACGCACGGCGCGTCGTGCTCGGTCGCGCAGGCGACGAGGTCGTCAGCATAAGGAAAGATGAGATCGGTAGCGTCGGGGAGGCTATGGAGCTTTCGACCAAGCGCCAACACCGCTTGTGTGTCTCCCGTCGCGAGGGCCATAGCCCGCCGGTCGGATATCTCGACGGCTTCGGCGGCGTCGGGATCCATATCGGTTTCGCCGCCCCGGCCGGCGAGCGACACCGCAGCCGAAAGAATTTTCAGATGGCTCTCGTCATGCTGGAGCAAGAACTCGATCCCGGACTGATCGGTCTGGTTGTCCAGCCCCGGACTGAGCTCGACCGATTTTCGAATGAACGGAAGAGCGCTGTAGAGATCGCCGTGGTTGCGGTAGTCGGCGGCGAGGCCGTCGTAAGCCCAGGCGCGGTCTTCAGGCGTTCCCGTATGGGTCAGTTGTTCCAGGATTTCCCGCGCCTCGCGGTCCTGTTCCGGCGCCGGCAAGCCATCGGGCCCCAGGTCGGCGGTGATGAGATAGATGGCGTACCGGTATGGCTGGGTGGTGCGGTAAACCGAAGCCGCCACACGATCCACAAGCTGATCGACATCGTCTTCATGGCCGGTGACGATGGGCGTCGACGCACCGCCGGCGCGCGCGGTCACGGCAATTCCGGTCGACGTTCGATAGACTTCGCCGACAATCGCCGTCTGATGTCCGAGCCACGCGTGCAGAAATCTGTCGGCTTCGGCGATCGATATGCCAGTGTCCGGAATCTGCAGCTTGATGTTGCCGTCCCAGTTGCTTGCATAGCTTGATGCGGCGCGCGACGAACCGGTTTGGGCTTGCATGGCCGAAAGTCGGGCCAGCATCTTCGAAGCGACCACCTCGCCGGTCAGGCCTTTGGCCGCCAGATCGGGCGGAACGCTGAACGCTTCGATGACGACACTGTGGTCATGCGCTGCGCTCCACACTGCGGCGGCGACGAGGCCTGCGAGCACGAGCAAAATCGCCGCGACGGAGAACTCGAAAGCGACCTTCATCAGGTCGCTGATATGGCGAATGCGCAACGACCAATGGCGCAACCTGTCTTCACGACGGAGGTCGTCCGCCTGCAGGCGCGTGAGCGCAATCTGCTCGTCGGCAAGCGCGCTTTGCTTGTCGCTGAGGACGCCCTGTTTCCTGAGAAAGCCGTCGGCCTCCGCGCGGCTTGCGCCGCCGAGCGCCAAAGCCATGCCCGCCGGATCGGAGCCGCCCGACGCCGAAGCGCTCGGCGTCCGATCTTTGTTTTCGTCAGCCATCCGCACCTCGATTCACGCCGGCCACTATAGCGAAGGCCTACCGAAGGAGAAGCAGCGCGGTCAGAGCGCCAGATGGAGGAATTGGTTGAACGCGCTTCGCTCGTAATCGGCGAACGCGTGTCCATCGACAAATCCTCGGCTGCGATAGAGGGCCAGCGCCGGCTCGAAGGCCGCACCGCTGCCGGTTTCCAGACTTAGCCGTCTCCATCCGCGCGTTCTCGCCTGGGCGATCATGTGGTCGAGCAGCAGCGCCGCAATGCCCTGCCGGAGATGATCCGGATGGGTTCGCATGGATTTGATTTCGCCGCAGTCTGCGCCGAACGCCTTCAGCGCGCCGATCCCGACCACCTGCTCGCCCTGCCGCACGCTCCAGACGGTCACGTCCGGGGCTTTCAGGCCGGACAGATCGAGTGCGAACACACTGCCCGGTGGCGAACTTGCATGCATGCCCTCGAGGTGAATTCTCAGAAGGTCAAGCGTGGCTTCCCCGGAAAGATCGTCTACATGAATTTCAAACATGCGAATCTGCTTACGCCGTCATTGCCTGCGAGCATGCTCTGCTTCCTGCCGGCGGAACCGCGAACGGCGACGCTGCGCGGAAAGCAACGCCGCCTCTTCAAGCAAACCCTTGCACCGGCGTCCGCACGTGCATTCAAGATCGAGCCCGCCTATTCCACCACCACCTGAACCGTGTTTGTCCCGAACAGCGCCAAAATATCGGATGGGTTCGTATCGGTCTTGCAATTGTTTGCAACGTCGCAAACCGAATAGGCCGCGATTGCCCATGTTTGCGTCGACGAGACGTCTGCTACAAACAATTCCGCAATCTGTATCGTTCCGCTCTTCAGCGGAGCGGACGTGAAGCCGTAAAGCGGGATTGGGCTGCCCTCCGGCGGCTGCAAAGTGATGGTCGCATAGGACGCACCGGAAAGATTATCGGTCGCGGTCAATTGCGCGGAAAAATACAACTGACCGGCAATATCATCCATTGTGGGTGTAAGTATTTCTCCGGCAGTCACAACCGGCGGAACGGTGTCCGGAGTCCCCTTGTTGGTGACGCTGAATGTCAGTGCCGGAAACAGAGCTCCAAGCTCCGAAGGGGTGCTGTAGTCCGTCAGGTCGCCGGCCTGGTCATAAATCTGAACGTCGGTCAGGGTCCATGTGCCTGGCGCCGAGTAAAGGTTCAGGGCGCCGCCAAAGGACTCGTCAAAACTCTCGAACGTTGCCGAGCCGCTGGTCGCATTTGCGGCTCCATATGCATACCCACCGGTTTGAATGCACTGCGTTGCCTCGGTGGTCGTACAGAATGTCGCCAAAATGCTGTTCAAGCCTTCCGGGGCCTTATATTTTGCCGCGATCGACTCCTGTCCGGGCGCTTTGGCCACATCGACCGACGCGGGCGTGATTTTTCCGGACAGAATGACCGGCATATCGTTCTTGCCCGGAAGCGGTTTGCCGGCAGCGAGCCACGCACGGTGAAGCGCGGCAGCCCGCAGTGTCATCGCATCCTTATTTCGGACGATCGCCCCAGACGAGGCCGAAAAACCCGACGAAGATCTCGAGTAATCTTGTGCCTGCGAAATCGCAGGCCACGAGCAGATCGCACAGCAAGCGAGCAGTACGCGAAACAATTTCGTCATTGGAACCCCCCAATTTCGTGAGATGGATGATCAACGTTGGAAAAACTTCGGGCCCCGCTCCCGGCCAAAAAGCTAGCACAATTCCGATATTGCCGGAAGCCCAAGGGGCTGTCATTTCTGCATCGCGCGCACGGGTGCAGGCCCCACATAGCGGGCACGCGGGCGGATAAGCTTTTTGCTTTCGAGCTGTTCGCTGGCGTGTGCAATCCATCCGGCCGTGCGCGCCATGGCGAAGATCGTCGTTTCACTGCCGATGGGCATGTCGAGCGCATGGCGCATGACGGCCAGCGCGTAATCGCAATTGGCGAACGCGCCGGTGGCCTCGCGGATGCGATCGGGAATTTCGACGGCGAAACGCCGGTCGATGCCGGCCCGCACCAGCGCATCGAACAGCGACACGGCGCGCGGATCGCCGCCGCGATAGATTATGTGGCCGAAACCGGGAAAACGTTCGCCCAGCGCCACGCGTTCGCGCACGATCGCCGCGATGTCTCCCGCCAGAAGCGTGTCGAGCAGCCGCGAGGCCTGCGGACCTACGCCTCCGTGGCGCGGACCTTTGAGCGCGACAAGCCCCGCGATCACCGCATCGTACAGCGAGATGCCCGTCGATGCGGCGCATCGCACGGTGAAGGTCGACGCGTTCAATTCGTGATCGGCGAGCAGCACGAGCGCGCGGCGAATCAGATCGCGTGCGTGGACGTGGTTGAGCGCCCAGGCCTGCACGATCTGCTCGTGGATCGGCAGAGGCTTCGGCGCCGTCTGCAGCATCACGGCAGCGACCAGCCGCAAGATCCGCGCGCCGGTGACCGCGTGTCCCTCGGCGGTGTTGTTGTAGGCAGTGGGATCGGCTTCGGTGGCGAGCGCCAGCACCGCGATCGCGCGTTCGATCGGCGGCGCGCGATCGGTGGCCGCTATGATCTTCTGCATGGCGGGCGAGATGTAAGGCAGATTTCCTTTCGCAAACGGATCGGATGTTTTCGCGTCCCACAACAACGACGCGGTTTGTTCGAAGGTCGCGGAGTCCGCGAGCGCGGTCGCGTTGACTCCCCGATAGATCGGGCCGTATTCGGTGATGGTGGAGACCGAGGTGTCCATCACCGGCAGGTCGGCCGCCTTGAGCCCCTGCCCTTCGACGAGCGGCGCGCGTCGGTTTTTCAGGCCGCGCACGTCTTCGGCCCGATAGCGCCGACCGCGCGTGCCTTGGCCGGTCGGCTCGGAGCGCACCAGCCCTCGGCTCACATAGGCATAAAGTGTGGCGGGCGAGATCGAGAGCTCGGCCGCGGCCTCGCTGGCGGAGAGATAGAGCGGTTCGTCGGAATTATTCATGTTGATTAAGCTAATCAAGATTGATCAATATCGCAAGTGGCTCGATCTTTTGTGCAACGCAGCAAAGAGGGATCGACCATGACCATCCAGACTAAAACACCCATCGGGCTCGACGGAGTCGCCGCCGCCGAAACAGCCTTGAGCCATGTGGACGGCGAAAAAGGCGAGTTGATTATCGCGGGCGACCACGTCGGCCGCCTCGCCCGCTCGACCGGATTCGAAGGCGTCACCGCGCGGCTGTGGTCGGCGGGTAGCGGCTCGGCGATCACCGAGGCCGAGGTCCGCGCCCGGCTCGGCGAAGGCCGCCGCCGCGCGTTTGTCCGCCTGCCCCAATTGCTCGCGGCAGCCGAAGGCCTTTCGGTGGTCGACGGATTTCGCGCCGCAACCGCGTGCCTGCACGCCGACCACGGACTCTCCGATGACGCCGTGATCGTCGGCGCATTGCCGGTGATCGCGACTGCGCTCGCACGGCACGCGAAAGGCGATGCACCGGTTGCGCCCGACGCGACGCTCTCACACGCAGCCGACACGTTGCGCATGCTGCGCGGCAACAACGGACCGACACCGGACGAAGCGGCCGCACTCGACGCCTATTTCGTCACGGTCTGCGATCACGGCATGAACGCGTCGACCTTTACCGCACGTGTCGTCGCTTCCACCCGCGCCGATCTGTTCGCGTCGATCACCGCCGGCTATTGCGCGCTGACGGGACCGTTGCATGGAGGCGCGCCGGAACCCGTGCTCGAAATGCTCGATGCGATCGGCAGCGAAGAGCGCATCGTGCCGTGGATCGATGCGTCGCTCGCGCGCGGCGACCGGCTGATGGGTTTCGGCCACCGCATCTACAGGGTGCGCGATCCGCGCGCCGATGTGCTCAAGGCCGTCGTCGAACAATTGGGCGCCAGCACAAAGCAGCTTACGTTCGCGGCGAAAGTGGAAGCCGCGGCGCGCGCGGCGCTCGCGAAATCGAAACCCGATCGTCCGCTCGACACCAATGTGGAGTTCTACACCGCCATCCTGCTCGATGCGCTTGCGATCCCGCGACAGGCCTTCACGCCGGTTTTCGCCGTCGCCCGCGCCGCGGGCTGGACAGCCCATGCCCGCGAACAACAGCGCAATGGACGGCTGCTACGGCCGAGTTCGCTCTATGTGGGGCCGCAGCCGGCGGAGTAGGATGCGCTTCTATTCGAATTCGATTTGCCACCGCAAAATGCGATCCGGCGCCCGGAACACATCGGTCGAATTGCGGTAGCTGAAGAATACGCCGTTAGCGGCGCGCCGGCTCGCAAGCGAATGCGTGAAACCCGTGCGCTTGTCGGTGTGGCGCTCGATATCGAAAAGATGGGCCAGGCCCGGCACGTGCCCGCCCGTCGGCTTCGACAGCAGATACACCTGGGGCTTGTCGTCGGCAAAACCGCGAAAGGACTGGGTCACGAGGACGTAGAACTTTCCGACGTCCACGATGTTGCGGACTTCCGGTCCGCAATTGCCGACCACGGTCGGCGCCATCCCGGCCGACGGATTGGCGCGGAACACACGCGATCCGCTCGACCGCGTCGGTTTCGATGAGCCCGTCGTTTCGACGGTCGACCTGAGAACATCGTCCGAACCCCAAATGATCTCGTCTCCGGCCCATGCCAGATCGGTGAGGCGAAAGAGACTTCGAGAAAATTTGTAATTTCCGATCGTTAGGAACGGGCCGAATTTGTCCGTCTGATCGATCCAGGTGTCGCCATCGTCGGTCGATCTCCAGATTCGCGATTCCTCCGGCTCGTCTCCAGAAGTGAGCCACCATTCGCCCGTTACGCCGGGCCGCGCCTGTAGGTAATGGAAATGACGGACGGCTTCCTGCTCGAAGACTTGCCGCCAGGAGCGCCCGAAATCGCGGCTCCGCCACACGCGACTGGTTTTGCGCGCCGCCGGGTCGCGGTCGTTTCGAGGATTGTTCCAGGGATATTCGGCGTACATCAGCGTGCCGCCGCTCACATCGACTGCGCGCGGACCGTGCCAAACGGCGCCGGGCATCTTCGCGGTGTGCAGAACGGTTCCGTGCATGTCGGCGACAACGAGACGATTGTTCGCGTCGGCCCATGGTCTGTGGCCATGGGGATCCAACGCCACGAGCAATATCTCGCCATTGGGCAAAAGGCGCGAGCGAAGGATGGGGAATTTTGCGAAGGGCCGCAGCCTGACCGACTTCCAGCTGCGTCCCAAATCTTCCGAAACTGCGATCCCGCCGAGGGTGCAGGCGATGACGGTTTCGGCGAGCCCTCCGCTTTCGGAATTCGCGTGCTCGGAAAACGCATGGATGCGGCCGCTCGGCATCTTCGGCACGCTCAGGCGGACGATCGCGCGTCTCGCTCCAAATCCGTCCGGAAGGATCGTCTCATATGTCTTTTCGGGAACCTCTTTCCTTCGCCAGCGAATTCGGGAAATCAAATTGTCGATCTGGTATTGCCGGCCGCCTGATAAGCGCGACACGGCCTGAATTGCCCAATTTGCGGAACGGGCGCGCCAAGGACTGCTTCGCTTTTTCGCCATTTGATCGAATAGCTCTGGATGACAGTGTTCTAAGGGCTGAGGCGAGCATGACGTGCACAGCGGAAAATGCCAGTCGCGCCTCCGGGCGACAAGAGCGCGAAAACTGCGTCCAATGATCTACTGAACGGAGCACATGTCGCCCCCGCTGGCCAAGTCGTGGATTGGAGTTGGGCCGAAGCAGATCGGGAACGAACTACGCCGGGTACACGTTTCCCAATTGTCTGTGGCGCCTCTGTTCTTCCTCAAACGTCGACGGATCTGCCGGTCATCTGGGGAATGCCGGTTGAATTGAACAATTCGGGCGATCATGTCGAACACCAGAAGAATAATTCCGGCCGCAATGCTGGGCGCATTGCTTGCACTGTCGGCCTCGTCCGCGCCGCGCGCGCAAACTCCGTCCGGCGGGATGGTACCGGCTTGGGTTCAGCAGGCTCAGAAGATCGGGCCCGCGAACAACGACCAAAAGGTCTATGTCACCGCGTATCTCGGCTTTCGCGACATGGCGGGCCTGAAGGCACTCGTCTCCTCGGTATCTGCTCCCGGAAACGCACAATACGGCCACTATCTGAAGCCCGCGGAATTTCGCGCGCGTTTTGCACCGCTGCCGGCGCATGTCGCGGCCGTGCGCAAGGCGTTTGGGCAACTGGGCCTTGCGGTCGAGCATGTTCCAGCGAGCGGCTTCTTCGTGCAGGCGAGCGGCACAGTGCAGCAGATCAAGACCGCATTTCACGTCAGCCAGGATCTCTACAAGATTCACGGCCGCATCCTGCGATCGAATGACGAAGCGCCGGTCTTGCCCGCCGCCATGGAAGGCTTCGTGACCTATCTCGGCGGCCTCCACGATTCGATGATCCGGCCCATGCACACGGAAGAGGGCCGCCCCGCCGCAATCGGCGCAGCGCCGATCGACACGAGCATGCCGCAGGTCAGGATTCAGCCTGGGTCCTGGAGTGGCGCGCCGCCGCGAACCTACTGCAGCACATATTGGGGTGGCCTGGTCGGCACGGTGACTCCGAGGGTGAAACCCTTTGACGCCAAGCTGGCATGGGTGCCTTGCGGATACTCGCCACAGCAGCTTCGCGAAGGCTATGGCGAGAGCTCGTCGTTTCTGACGACACTGGACGGCAGCGGCGTCCGTATCGCCATCGTCGATGCCTATGCGTCGCCCACCATCGTTCAGGATGCGAACCGCTATTTCAAAAACCATCATGTGCCGACACTGAACGCCGGCAATTTTAGCCAGATATTGCCTCTCGGCATTATGCAGGTTCCGCCCGACGATCCTTGCGGGCCGCACGGTTGGTTTACGGAGGAGACCCTGGACGTCGAATCCTCGCATTCGATGGCTCCCGGCGCAAACATCGTCTATGTCGGTGCAAGCGATTGCAACGACTCGCTGAACGATGCGGTCTACGACACGATCGACACCGGCGTCGCCGACGTCGTCACCGACAGCTGGGCCGACACAGGCGAAACCGGAGAAACGATCTACGAAGAAAATGTCCAGAACGCCGAATTCATGCAGGCCGCAGCGGAAGGAATCAGCGTGCTGTTTTCGTCGGGCGACGACGGCTCGAACCAATACATCAACCGTCTCGATGAAGAAGGCGACTGGCCCTCGACCAGCCCCTATGTCACTTCGGTCGGCGGCACGACCCTCGGACTTGCAAATGCGACAGGCAAAAAAGCCGAATGGGGTTGGGGCAATTATACCGGCATTCTTTACGGTGCGAATCTCAAAAGCAGTTCCCCGATAACCTACACTTCCGATTCCGGATTCAACTACTCGTACGGATCCGGCGGCGGCCCCAGCCTGACGCAGCTGCAACCCGATTACCAGCAAGGCGTCGTCCCATCGGCATTGTCCATGACGACATACAACTATCAAGGCAATCCGCTTCCGTTCTCGGCCGCACATCGCGTCACGCCCGACATCGCGATGGATGCCGATCCGCAATCCGGCTTCGTGATGGGTGAAACCTTCACCGTTATCGCGGCCGGCGGCGATCCCGGCTGCACGCTGAAAAGCCCGTCGACGACGATCGAATATTGCGAATGGGTCGAGGGCGGCACGAGCCTGGCGTCCCCGTCTTTCGCGGGCGTGCTGGCGATCGTCAATCAGCGGCGCGTCGCGAACAGCCTGTCCATGATCGGCTTTGTGAATCCCAGGCTTTACGCACTGACGGTCGGCGCGCCGGACTCCGAGGCTGCAATCACCGACGTCGTGGCGCCGAACAATCTTTTCGCGGTGTTGCGCGCTCCGCTCGACGACACGGTCGGCATCAGATCGATCGACTCGTCGCCGACCGTCGTGGGCCAAGGGGACGTCTCGCAACTCGCGACCCCGGGCTACGACAACATGACCGGCCTCGGCACACCCTGGGTCCCGGCACTTGTCACCGCGCTCGGCAGCGATTAACGCAAACACCCCGGCTTATCTGCTTTCGAACACGTTGCTGGGCAGTTTTTTCCGATCGCTATCACCTTCCAACCGGAATTTGCCGGGAGGTACCTGGCCGGGTAACGTCGCGGGCAGAAGCTCAATCCCTTCGGAGAGAGGCGCTTATGCATTTTCATCGCGATCCGTACTGGGCCATCGGCGCAATCATCCTCGCGGCCGTGGCCTGGCACTTCTTCCTGAGGTGGTTCGTCAAACAGAACAACATCTCGACCGTCGGCCATGTTCTGAGCTGGGTGGCGTTCGCGATCGTCGCCGTGATCTTCATGCATTTTGTGCGCGTGTTTTGAGTTCGGACGGCCGCTAACGCGCGCCGAAATTCTACATGTCCTATTTCAGGGACCTCGACGGCAACAAACTCTGCGCATTCAATCTGGGCTGAGTGCGCGGTGGATTACAAAATGCGTTATTACTGGCCACCGGCGTCACGGATCGCGGTTGGGATTGGCCTTGGGGTCCTTTGGGCATTGGGTTAGTATCTCGCGTCGGCTCAGGAGCAACAGATGGCGCGGATTACGGCATTTGGCGGGGTATTCTTCCATAGCGCAAACCCGGAGGCACTGAGCGCGTGGTATCGCGACACGCTCGGACTGAGTATCGAGGATTGGGGCGGCGCAATGATACGCGCGGAAGGCGCCGGTCCTGCCTATGGGGTATGGGCTCCTTTCAACAAGGACACCGGCCATTTCAAGCCCTCGTCACGCGAGTTCATGATCAATTTCGCGGTCGACGACCTGGACGGATTCCTTGCCGGGCTTGAGGCCAAAGGAGTCGAGGTGAATGGCCGTCAGCAGATGGATGGCATGGGCAAGTTCGCGTGGATACTCGATCCCGACGGAACGAAGATCGAGCTTTGGCAGCCGGAGCAGGAACCGACTTCGAA
>JBEKDC010000102.1:0-11450 GCA_050014535.1 Rhizomicrobium sp. | reverse complement strand
CCCGCTGATGGTCTTCCATGTCGACGATCTCGAGGCGGCGCTTGCCCGCGCGAAGGCGGCAGGTGCTCCGATCGTCAAGCCGATCTATGCATTCCCCGGAGGACGGCGCTTCCAGTTCAAGGACCCGGACGGCTACGAAATCGCCGCGTGGACGCAAGGCTAGAGAGACGGATCGATGGTTCACATTCCTGCCGAATTGCAAAAGCGCGCCGAGGCCGCGGCGCCTCTGGAGCTCGAGCTTCTTTTCAAGCCCATGTTCGGCGGCGTCGGCGCCTATGCCAACGGCCGAATGTTCATGTCGCTGTCGGACGTCGGACTCGCGCTCAAGCTCGGCGAAGAGGAGCGCGCGCGGCTCCTCAAATTGCGAGGCGCCAAGCCGCTGCAATACGAACCGAATTCGCCGCCGAGCAAATCCTATGTCGTGGTGCCCGATTCGATGCTCTCCGACCGCGCGCTCTTGAACCGATGGATCGGAATAAGCGCCACGTTCGTCAATACGGAACCTGCGAAGAAGCCGAAGAAGCGCGCCGCGAAGCCGGGAAGAATTTAAGTCGTCGTTCCGGCTTTGCGCACGAATTCGAGCAGTGCGCGCGCGGCGCGCAAGCTGGGCAGTTCGTGTCCGACACCCAGCTCGTCCGTTGCGGCATCCAGGTCTTCGATCTGCTTGCGGCGCGCGGGCGTGTCCCTCAGCAAGGGAATGAGCGCATCGGCCAGGTTTTGGCCCGTGCAGCGGCCCTGGATGAATTCCGGCACGGCCTCGCGATCGAGAATGATGTTCACCAGCGTCGCAAATTTCACGCTGACGAAGGGCTTCCCGAGCGCATAAGTAAGCCAGCCGAACCGGTAAGCGACGACCATGGGGGAGGATGTGCAGCGGCGCAGGCCAATTCTTCGTGCCCGCGCGCACGGCGGCAGCCACGTGCGGCACCGTCGGCAAGAGGCAAACCAGATCCGGAAACGATTTCACCAACCGCGCGACCGCGTCGCGAAACGGCGGCAGCAGCAGGCGCACTTCGTTCATGCGGCTGCCCGGCAGCACGGCCAGCACCGGCGCATCTGCGGCAATGCCAAGACGGTTACGCAGCGCATCGCCTCCCGTCATGCGGCCGGCGCGCTCGATCACCGGGTGTCCGACGAAAGCGGCATGCACGCCATGCGCCTCGAAAAACGGCGCTTCGAACGGAAGCAACGCCAACACGAGATCGAAATAGCGGCCCATCTTGCGCGCGCGATATTGGCGCGATGCCCAGACCTGCGGCGCCACATAATTGACCGTCCGGATCGAGGGATCGCGCCGCTTCAATCGTCGTGCGATGCGATGGGTGAAATCCGGGCTGTCGATCAGGACGACCGCGTCGGGCCGCGTCGCCAACGCAAAATCGGATGCCTCGCGCACGCGGCGGAGTATTTTCGGAATCCGCGGCACCACCTCGCGCAACCCCATCACCGCAGTATCGTCGAGCGGGAAAAGACTCCCGAGACCCTGCGCCGCCATGGCCGCGCCGCCGACGCCTACGATTCGAAGCCCGTCACCCGCAAGAGCCTTCAGACCCGCCATCAACTCGGCGCCGAGCTGGTCACCGGAAGGCTCGCCGCAGACGAGCATCAAAGTCAACGATGGAAGCGTGCCGTTCGCCATGTCAGGCGGAATTGGGCGGCACGCCGACGACAAAGAGGCCGGCCTTGTCCGCGGTCTCGACCACTCCGCGCCGATTGATGATCAGCGATCTTTGCGCTTCGACGGCAATGCCCGCCAACCCCACCTCGACCGCCTTCTTTACAGTCTCGACTCCGATGACCGGCAGATCCGTCTTCCCATCCTGGGTGCTCTTGAGTGCCTTGAACAACACGCCGTTCGGTTTGCCAGGAACGCCGCGCAGATTGTCCGGCAATTTGCCCACGCGCGCGATCATCGCATCGGTGCCTTCGGCGGCCTCGACGGCCAGCACGAGCCCTTCGCATACGGCGGCGGCCTGGCCGACATCGAGCGCACCAAGACGGCGCACGACTTCGGCGGCCAGCGCGATATCGGATTCCTGCGTTGCCGTCGGACGAACCTTTCCCAGCACGCCTTCCTTCGCGAGCAATCCCGGCGCCGCTTCGGCTACACCCACCATGCGAAAACCGTCCGCCTCGAACATGGCGACAACCGCGCGCAGCAGCGCATCGTCGCCCTTGCGCGCGGCATTGAGGATTTTGGGCAGAGCCATCACGCTCTTGGCGTCGAGCTTGATTTCGTTAAATCGCGGACGCGCGACGCGACCGGCCAAGAGCACGTCTCGGCATTGATGCGTGTGCAACAGCTTGAACGCGCGGCCGGTTTCTCCCATCGCGATCCAGTCATGGGGGAAGCGCTCGATCTCGGGGCCCGCCGAACCTTTCAGACCCAGGAGAAATACGGGCCTGCCGGCCTCCTGCGCGCTCTCTGCGATAGCAAGCGGAAGATCGCCGCCGCCCGCAAAGATGCCAAGCGTTTCCATGCCGATCAGCTTTCGTCGCCGGCGTCGGAGCCGCGCTTGCGCGCCGGACAGACGGGACGCTTCGCATCGGCGAGAATGAACGCGATCATTTCGCAAACTTCGGGCATATCCGCCCATTGGTTCTGAACGCTGCGGGCATTGTCCTGTAGAGAGCCGGCCCCATCGAGAAATATGGCGCGATAGGCGGCGCGCAACGCATGAATGCGTGGCCGCGGAATCCCGCGGCGCCTGAGACCGACCAGATTCAGTCCGCCCAAGCGCACATGCAGGCCGATCGCAATACCGTAGGGGATGACGTCGGTGCTCACACCGGAAAGTCCGCTGATGAAGGCATAGCTGCCGATGCGGCCGAATTGCTGGGCCGCGGCCAGCCCACCCATGATGACGCCGTCGCCGATCTCGACATGGCCCCCGATCAGAACGCCGTTCGACAAGGTGACGTCGCTGCCGATCCGGCAGTCATGTCCCACGTGGCTGTAGGCCATCAGATAGTTGCGGTCGCCCAGTTTCGTGACGCCGTGGCCGACATGGCTGCCGACGGAGATCGTCACGCCTTCGCGAATGACATTGTCGGCGCCAATGACGAGTCTCTCGTCGGAAGGCTTCCAGCTTCGCATCTGCGCCGGTCCGCCCAATGCGGCCTGCGGATAAACGATCGTGCGCGCGCCGATTTGCGTCTTGCCGGTCACCGCGACGTGCGACAGCAGGCGGACGCCGTCGTCGAGCACCGCGTACGGGCCGACGCTGCAGAAGGGACCGATCTCCACGCCGTCGCCGAGGCGGGCTCCGTCCTCAACTATCGCCGTGGGATGCGTTGTCATCGCCGTCCTGTTGCGAATCGCGAATCATGGCGCTGAATTCCGCTTCGGCACACAGCGCGTCGTCCACATAAGCCTGGCCGGTGAATCTCCACACGGGTCCGCGCCGGTGCAACGCCTTTACCGGCATGCGCAGAAGATCGCCCGGCCGTACGGGTTTGCGAAAACGCGCCTTGTCGATCGTCATGAAGTAGACGCTGCGGGTCCCTTGCATTTCTCCAAGCGAATAGGTGACCAATGCTCCGGCCGTTTGCGCCAGTGCCTCCACGATGAGCACACCGGGCATAACGGCATAATCGGGAAAATGTCCGAGAAAATGCGGCTCGTTGACGGACACCGCCTTGTAGCCCACGGCGCTGTCGTTGAGCTTTATGTGGCCGAGTTTCTCGATCAACAAAAACGGCGGCCGGTGGGGAAGCAGTTTCTTGATCTGCTCCACGTCCAGAATCAAATCGTCGGGCGTCTCGTCACTCATGGCGATCCTGCTTGCGGCGCTTCGCCAACAGCGCAACCGCCGCCAGCTCCCGCCGCCAGTCCTTCATCAACCGCACCGGCGCTCCGCCGTAATCCTTCCCGCCCGCCAGATCGCCGGGAGCCACGCCGCCCCGCGCGGCGATGCGAGCGCCGTCTCCGATATGCGCATGGTCTGCAACACCGGCCTGACCGCCCAGCACGACATAATCCCCCAGCTCGCAGCTGCCGGAAATGCCCACTTGCGCGACGATGACGCAGTGTCGACCGGTGCGCGTGTTGTGCCCAATCTGCACCAGATTATCAATCTTGGTGCCCTCGCCGATGACCGTGTCGCCCAACGCGCCGCGATCGACGGTGGTGCAGGCGCCGATCTCGACCTTGTCCTGAACAATCACACGTCCCAGTTGGGGTATTTTGAGATGGCCCGCAGCATTCGAGGCAAATCCGAATCCCGGCTGACCGAGTTGCGCACCCGGAAACACGACGACGCCGTCGCCGAGATACGCGTGCGAGATGGTGACGTTGCTCCCGATCCGGCAGTCGCGCCCGATCATGACGCCTCGCCCGATAACGGCGTTGGGCCCGATGCGCGTGCGCTCTCCGATTTCGACATTGGGACCTATCACGACACCCGGTGCGAGGGTGACTCCCGCACCGAGCCGCGCGCTCGGGTCCACGGCGGTTTTCTGGTCCCAAACGGCCAGACCGTTTTCCGGATAAAAGAGCGTCGAAGCCGCCGCGAACGCGTGAGCTGCAGACGCGCAACGCAGAATGACCGTCGCCGGCAGCGGCTCCGTCAGGGAAATATCCGCGCCGACAAAACAAAAACCCGCAAGCGTTTTCCTGAGTGCGCCGACGGCGGTCTTACCCGCGCAAAAAGCGAGTTGTCCGGAGCCGCCGCCTTCCAGCGATGCGAGATCGAAAATTTTGGCAGCGGTATCGGCGCTTCCCGCCGCTTCGGCTCCAGCGTGCGCGCAAACCTCCGCGACCGTAAACGGGCCGCGATTGTCGTAGAAACGGGGATCGGCCATGGACTTCGAAGGCGCGCGCGGGCGTCCCCATCTCGGGGGCGCCCGTCGCTGGCTCTATTGTCCCTGCGGTTGCTGCTGCTGCATCATGCCCGGCGGTGGCGTGACAAGCTGCACTTTGACCGAAGGAAGTTTCTGGTCGAGCCGCTGAATCGCCACTCTCGTGATGTCGAAGTTAGCGTCCGTCCCATAGATGATGGCGGATCGATCGAGCAGCAGATTGGCGCCGCGTTCCTGCATGATACCCTGGATGATCGGTCCGAGAGCCTTATCGATCTGCTGGCGGGCGAGATAGACGCCATATTGGATCTGCTGCTGGCGTTGCTGGACTTTCTGCTGAAAGGCAGTCTGCTTGGCCTGGAACGCCCTGATCTTCTGAGCCTTAACATCGGGGGCGAGAATAGCGATCTGCTGCTGAAGTGCCGCCTGTTCTTTGCGCAGGCCATCGGCTTCACCCTTCAGCTCGGCCTCGGCCGATTGGGTGTAACCTTGAACCTGATGGCTGATGTCCTGGCCCACCTTGGAACCGCGCAGCACGCCCGACCTGTCGATCACGAGAATCTTGGGTTGGGGAACGCCGCTCGGGGCTGCCGGATGAGGCTGCCCCTGCGCGAATGCAGACGGAGCCGCAACCGCCACAAAGGCCGCCGTCAACACGAAACCCGCCACGACCTTGGCCCGCCGGGTTAGAATTGCTATTTTGCTCATCGATTTAGAGTCCTGTTCCTGCGCTGAAGTAAATGACTTGAGACTTATCGTAGGTCTGCTTGACGTAAGGCAAGGCCAGCGAGATCGCAATCGGCCCAAACGGGGATTTCCACGATATCCCAAGACCCGCCGTGGCGCGAATCGCCATGTTGTCCTTGATGCAGGTCGTGTTGGGAATATTGCAATCGGACCCGGGCGTCCCGGTCGCCAGATGCCCAAGAGTTCCGAAATCCGTGAAGAGGGACAACCCGACCCCGTAATCGGCAGGCAGGACGTCCGGCAGGCGCAATTGTGCGGATCCGACGGCGTAGGCGTCGCCGCCCAACGCATTTTCGCCCGACGCAGCGCTCAATTCGCGCGGCCCGATGCCCGCGAGAGCAAATCCGGGGAAGCTGTCGCCGCCCTTGAAGAAACGATCTTCCAGCCTGATCTGGTCGTGCTCGTAGCTCTGGATGTAGCCGCTGTTGAGGGAAAATGTCGCCACCATCGAATTCCAGAAAACCGGATGATGCCACGCGAATGATTGCTCCGTGCGGATGTATTTCACATTGCCGCCGAAGCCCGCGAAATCCTGGCTGAACTGGAACGTGATGCCGTGTCGCGGCTTAATAGGATCGTCGAGCGTGTTGTACGAATAGCTGTAGCCCACGCTGGATGTCGTGAAGCTTCCCGCCGCTTGCTGAATGACGGTCGGCGCGCCGCCGAACGGCGAAATGATGTCGATGCGGAACGTATAGCGCAGACCGACCGAGCCGTACTCCGATGTCGGAAAGCCCATGCGAAGCCCTGCCGCCGTCTGATCGCCCGTGTAACTCGCCTGCTGGAAGTAGGTGATGGTCTTGTAGATGTCGAAGCCCGCGGACATCGGCCGATCGAGAAAATAGGGCTGGGTAAAGCTGAGTTGCGCTTCCTTGCTGATCTGCGAGGCGGAGACGCTCGCGCGCAGATATTGACCTTCGCCAAAGAGATTGCGTTCGGTATAGCTGAACTGACCCACGAACGAACTCGTCGACGAATAGCCCGCGCCGAGAGAAAGTTCGCCGGTCGATTGTTCGGTCACCGCGACATTGAGGATCGTCCGGTCGGGTTGCGAGCCCGGCGTCGGCTTGATGTCGACATCCTTGAAATAGCCCAGCGCCTTGATGCGGGTTCGCGAGCGGTCGACGAGCACGCGATTGAAGGCATCGCCTTCGACCAGCCGGAATTCTCGCCGTATCACCTTGTCCAGGGTGCGCGTATTGCCGACGATGTTGATCTTTTCGACGTAGACGCGCGATCTTTGTTCGACCTGGAACACGACGTCGACGGTGCGCGTGTCGCGGTCGCGTCGGATACGGGGGTGAACTTCGGCGAAGGCGTAGCCCTTCGTTCCCGCGGCGTTGGTGAGCGCGTCGATCGCTTTGTCGACCAATTCGGCGTTGTAGGTGGTGCCGTCCACGATGGGCACGAGCGGTCGTAACGTCTTGGGATCGAGTTCCTTGATTTTCGATTCGATCTCGACCTTGCCGAATTTGTAGACGACGCCTTCGTCGACGGTGAATGTAATGTAGAAACTCTCGCGGTCCGGCGCGAGTTCGGCCACTGCCGATATCACGCGGAAATCGGCATAACCTCGCTGGAGATAGAAGCGGCGCAACTGTTCGCGATCGAAAGTCAGGCGGTCGGGATCGTAATTGTCGTTCGACGATAGAAATTTCCACCAGGCGCTGGTCTCTGTCGCGATCTGGTCCCGCAACGTATCGTCGTTGAAATGCTTGTTGCCGATGAAGGATATCCGCGCGACGCCCGTCGTCGGTCCCTCATTGATCGAAAAGATCAGGTCGACGCGATTCTGGGGTCTCTGGATGATCTGCGGATCGACCGTGGCGGCGAACTTACCGTTGCGGCGATAGAGTTCGATGATGCGTTGTACGTCGGATTGAACTTTGTTGCGCGTGAAGACGGTACGCGGCTTCAGCTGAACTTCCTTGGTCAAATCCTTTTCGGAGACCTTGTCTTCGCCTTCGAACACGATCTGGTTGATGATCGGGTTTTCCACCACGTTGATGGTGAGTTTTGCGCCGTCCCAATTGATCTTCACGTCCGCAAAAAGGCCCGTGCCGAACAGGGCCTTCAGCGAAGTGTCAACGATTTGTTCGCTATAGGGATCGCCTTCGTGAATCGACAGATAGGACAGAACGGTCGCGGACTCGATACGCTGCGTGCCCTGAACGGCGATCTGCTTGACGATCGGCCCCGCCGGTTGCGGTGCAGCAGCCGGTTGCATCGAAGATGGGGACGGATTGGCCGCCTGGGCAAATGCCGGAACGGGCATGATTCCAGCCGCCAACATGACGGTTGCGAGCGCCGCGTGCCTACGCCGGGCGAAAAGGAGGCCGATCAAGCTCATCCAGCCGTCTCTAAGGCTGTCAGCAATCGCAAGCTGCGTCGCTGCCAGCGTGGTTTCAGAATAAATTCAACCGGACGAGGTCATTCCAGGTTGCCAGTACCATTAACCCCAGCATGACCGCCAGCCCCAGTCGAAATCCAAGTTCCTGGGCCCGTGCACCTAACGGCCGACCCAACACCGCTTCGCATCCATAGTACAGAAGGTGGCCCCCGTCGAGGATCGGAATCGGAAAAAGGTTTACCAGCCCAATACTTACCGAAATGAGAGCTGCAAGTTTGATAAGGGAAAGAAAGCTGATCGAGGCGACTTTCCCGGCAATGGTGGCAATTCCCAGAGGTCCGTGAAGCTGCGACACAGCGCCCGGCGTACCGGCAAAAAGTTGCACCCGAAAGTCCCAGGACGTGCGCAGGATCGACCACGTCATACGGCAGGCCTCCCGCACGGCCGCGATGGGGCCGTATGTCACCGCTTTCGGTTTCGCCGAGGAAAATCCGAGCAGCCCGATCGTCTCGGTTTCACCGAGTTGATCCTTCTGCACCACGGTCCTGGGCGTTGCATGGATCGTGACGCGGGTCCCATGCCGCAGAACGACGAACTCCATCGGCACTCTGGGACGCATCTGCACCATCACGGCGACATCGTCGAATCCGTCCACGGAACGGCCATCGACTTCGGTGATGAGATCGCCGGGCTTGAATCCTGCCGCCTGGGCGGCGCCACCGGGCATGAGTTTGTCGACGATCGCCGGTGCGACCATGCCGCCGAATATCATGAAGAACGCGGTAAAGATCGCAATCGCGAGAACGAAATTCGCAATCGGACCGGCGGCAACGATCAACGCGCGTTGATAGAGAGGCTTGTACGGAAACGCCGCGGCGCGCTCCTCGTCCGGCATCTTGTCGAGACGTTCGCGGTCGGGCGTGCTCGCGGCATCGAGATCGCCCAGAAACTTCACATAACCGCCAAGCGGAAACCACGAGAGCTTCCAGAGCGTACCCTTGCGATCGACCCAACTGGCGATTGCCGGCCCGAAACCGATCGAAAACGTCTCAACCTTGACGCCGAAAAACCGCGCAACGGAAAAATGACCGAGCTCGTGAAAAAAAACGACAGGCGTAATGAGGACCAAAAAGGCCAGCGCATAGTCCACAAACGTGCTGCCGAAATGGAAGAGCGATCCGATCATTTTACGCCTGCACCGCCATTTGCCTGTAACGCCTGTGCGTCAAAGTTGCTCATTCTTCCGGTTCGCCCGGTTCGTCTCGTTTAGGCCGCCGTTGCGCGACAGAAGTCTGCGGCCACACTGCGGGCCCGTTGGTCGACCGCGAGGACTTCGTCCAGTCCGCCGCCGCCGTTCGAACCGTCATTCGCGGCCAGAGTGTCCTCGATCACTCTGGCGATATCGAGGAACCCGATCCGACGATTCAGGAAAGCGTGAACGGCGACTTCGTTCGCGGCGTTCAGAATGGTAGGTGCGAGGCCGCCTATGCGCAAGCACTCTTCCGCCAATCCGAGGCACGGAAAGCGCTCGAAATCGGGGTTTTCGAAGGTGAGTTGCTTTATGAGGGCCAGATCGAGCCGTTGCGACGGCGAAGCGACGCGAAGCGGCCACGCCAGCGCATAGGCGATGGGCGTGCGCATGTCCGGCGCCGACAGATGCGCGAGCGTGGAGCCGTCGGCGTAAGCGACGAGGCAATGCACGATCGACTGCGGATGCACGATCACGCCGAGGCGCTCGGCTGGGAGGCCGAAAAGATAATGCGCCTCGATCACTTCGAGCCCCTTGTTCATCAATGTGGCGCTGTCGACCGAAATCTTCGCGCCCATCGACCAGTTCGGATGGGCAACCGCTTGTTCCGGCGTCACGCGTTCCATGCGCTCGCGCGTCCATTCCCGGAACGGACCGCCCGACGCCGTCAAGGTCACGCGCTCGATGGCGTGCGCCTGACTGAAATCGAGAAGCTGGAATGCGGCGTTGTGCTCGGAGTCGACGGGGATCACGATCGCGCGCGACTGGGCCAGCGCGTCGCGAAACACATTTCCGGCGGCGACCACGCACTCCTTGTTGGCAAGCGCGATCGTGGCGCCGCGTTTCACAGCGGCCAGCGTCGGCACGAGACTGGCCGCACCGATAATGGCGACCATCACGACGTCCGAAGGGCGCGCAGCCGCATCGCGCACGGCGTCCTGACCGGCGGCGACCTCCACATCCGTTCCGGCAAGCGCGTCCTTAAGCTGCGAATAGAGCGACGGGTCGCCGATCACCGCGAGGCGCGGGCGAAACTCGCGCGCCTGCGCCGCAAGCTTGTCCACGCTCGATTGGGCAGTCAGCGCTTCCAGCGGAAACGCATCCGGCCCATGATTTGTGCGCGCATGGGCGACGACACTGAGCGTGCTGTCGCCGATGGAGCCGGTGCTGCCCAGGATCGTCAGCCGGCGCGACACCGCATTGGCGACATCGCGGGATTCGTTTCGCGCGGATACGGTCATATGTGAGCTCCGAACAGCGGGTCGAGACCGAACAGAAACACCAGAACCGCCGCAGCCGGCGCCACGAACAAGGTGGAGTCGATGCGATCCAGTGCGCCGCCGTGACCGGGAATGAGGCTGCCGCTGTTCTTTCGGCCGACACGCCGCTTGATCCAGGATTCAAACAGGTCGCCGGCATGCGCGGCCAGCGCCAGCACCACGCCGAAGATCGCGGCCTTCCAGCCGCTGCCGTGGAGCAGCGTGACGTAGATCGCCAATCCCGCAGCCGGCAGCACGATGCCGCCGAGAAAGCCTGCCCAGGTCTTGTTGGGCGAAAGCATCGGCACGAGCTTGGGACCGCCGATCACGCGTCCCGTAACCAGCGCGCCGGTATCGGCGCCCCAGATCACGATGAACAGAGCGATGACAATCAACGCGCCCTGGGCGGAATGCTCGCGCAAGGCGACAAGCAGAAGCGACGGCACGCCGATATATATGGCCCCTGCCCCATTGAGGAACGGCGGCGCACCCCGCAGCAAGGCGGATGTCGCAGCGGCAATGCTTCCAATCAGCAGAATGCCGAAAGGCCACAGCTGATGAGGCGCGATCACGACGGCCACGAGACCGGATCCGATTGCCGCGCCCGTGAACATCGATTCCCAGAAATAGCGCTTGGGGCTCACCATGCGATGCCATTCGCGCGAAGCCGCGAACGATACCAGCGCGATGACGCCGGCGAGATAGGGTGCGCCGGCAAACGTGCTTGCGAGTGCGATGCCGGCGAGCAATACGGCGAACAACGCACGCGCCGGCCATTCCATTCCCGCTCCCGACAAATCGACCCGCTTCGAGCCTGCGAATTCCGTTCCGTTTCCGATTTTTGGGGTGGCACTCACGCGACGGCTTCCGGCGCGACCGTACCGAAGCGCCGTTCCCTCAAGGCATAGGCATTGAGAACGTCGAAGAATTCGGCGCGCGAAAAATCCGGCCACAGCGTGTCGACGAAGGCGAATTCCGCATAGGCCGACTGCCACAGAAGAAAATTGCTGAGCCTGCGCTCGCCGCTGGTGCGGACGATGAGATC
>JBEKDC010000101.1:0-10693 GCA_050014535.1 Rhizomicrobium sp. | reverse complement strand
GAGTTTCCCCGCGCGTGAAACTCGCGGTGGTCGGCGCGCATCTCGCGGCCATGCCGTTGCACTGGCAGCTCGTGTCACGAGACGCTAGGCTTGTGAGGCGCTGCAAAACCGCGCCGACCTACAAGCTCTACGCGATGGCCAACTCCACGCCGCCCAAGCCGGCGCTTGTGCATGTCGGCGAAGGCGGTGTCGCGATCGAGGTCGAAGTGTACGAGCTGGCGATGGAGGAGTTCGGCAGCTTCACGGCAGAAGTACCGCCGCCGCTCGCGATCGGAACCGTGACGCTCGACGACGGTAGCGACGTGAAAGGCTTTGTCGCCGAGCCGCGCGCGCTCGATGCGGCGGAGGACATTACGGCTCTCGGCGGCTGGCGGGCTTTCATCGCGCGCGAAGCGGCCAAGGCTTAAGCCGCAGTCGCAGCCTCGATCTTCGGCACGCCGATCGGCTTGTCGCCTTTTGCCCATAGCCTGTGCATGAGGCGGTCGTATTTGGTGTCGTCGTAAAGCGTCCCCGTGTGCAAGGTGCAGCGATTGTCCCACACCAGCACGTCGCCGACTTTCCACTTGTGCCGGTAGACGAAGCGATCCTGCGTGATGAACTCGACCAGCTCGTCGATCAATTTCAATCCTGCCGGATTGGGCATGCCGACGATTTCCTTGACCGTGCCCGTGCTGGCCCAAAGCGCGCGGCGTCCATTGGCCGGATGCACGCGGATAAGCGGGTGGAACACATCGGGGTTCTGCGCCTTCAACTCCGGGCTGAGCGTCGTGCGCCCATATTCCCGCGTCTCCATAAAAAACTGGTAGCTGTGATGCAGCACCAGATGATCGAGTTCGCGCCGGCGTTCGGGCGACAACGCGTCGTAAGCGGCACAGAGGTCGGCGAGCAGCGTGTCCGATCCTTCGGCCGGCACTTCGACCGCATACAGCATCGTGCACATCACGGGGAATTCTTTGTAGGAGTAGTCGGTGTGCCAGCCGACGCCGTCATTGTGGGCCCCGATCGGTTTGCCGTCGACCACCTTGTTGGAGAGGATATAGACATAGGGGTGGCCGGGCAGGGTGAACTGCTGCATCGTGTGGCCTTCGGGTTCGTTGAACCGCGAAATGAACCTCACCAAATCCTCGGGCGACATGGTCTGGTTGCGCAGCAGAATTGCGCCATGCAGGTTGAAAGCCTCAACCACGGCATCCAAAGTCTTGTCGTCGCCGGTCGACAAATCGAGATTCAGAATCTGTGCGCCGAACCCGGGCTTGAGTTGCTTGATTTCCAAGACTGCGGCGGTACTCATGCTCAACTCCCGGTCAGAACGTATGGATTTGGCTGTCCGTTATCATAGCGCAGGCTCGCCGGCCGGTCTTGCCGCTTTACGTCGCAATAATTGATCGCCGAGGTCGACGGAAGACGCACAACTCGGCCGCGGCATGGGCAATATTTCGGGTGTCTGCAGACAAGACCTTACAGCCTTTCTGCATACAGACACTGGGTCGGGGCTCGACAGGGGGCCCATCGCTTCGATCTCTGCGTTTGATAATGCTTGCGGCCTCGAACTATCCTGAAGATCGGATCACTCGTATAACGACGGCGAATGGACCATGACCACATCGCGCTCCAGAAGCTGGATGATCACCGGTGTCAGTTCCGGTCTGGGACTCGCATTGGCAAAGGCTGCACTGGCGCGCGGCGAGCGCGTCGTGGGCACTGTGCGCAGCGAGGCCTCGTGCGCGGCATTCGAACGAATCCAGCCCGATCGTGCCAATGCGATGCTGCTCGACGTGAGCGATGAGGCCGCCGTGCATCGCGCCGTCGGAGTCGCGGAGGAACGAACCGGCGGAATCGACATTCTCGTCAACAATGCGGGCTACGGTCTGGTTGGTGGGGTCGAGGAAGCAAGCCTCCCGGAGATTCGCGCGCAGTTCGAGGTGAATGTTTTCGGCGCCGTCGCCGTCATGCAGGCGGTATTGCCGTTCATGCGGTCGCGCCGCGCCGGCCGCATCATCAACATCACTTCGGTATCGGGCCTCGTGGGATGGCCCAGTCTCGGCATTTACTCGGGAAGCAAATTCGCTCTCGAGGGCATCTGTGAGACCCTCGCCCAGGAAGTCGAACCTCTGGGCATCAAGATTCTGATGATTGAACCGGGCGGGTTGCGCACCGATTTCGCCACGCGCTCGCGAGTGCGGACGGCGCGCATCATCGAGGACTATGATGCCACGGTCGGCGCCTGCCGCCGGATTCTCGCCGATCATGCGGGTCGCGAACCCGGCGATCCCGAGAAAGCGGCGCGAATCATTCTCGACATCGCGACCTCCGATTCGCCGCCCCTGAGGCTGTTGTTGGGCGCAGACGCAGTCGAATATGCAAGCCGCAAGCTCGACGCACAGCGCAAGGATATCCATGAATGGGAAACGATCTCCCGAAGCACGGACATCGTCGGGGAGTCCTAAGATCGCTGCCTAATTTATCGTCATTAGAGTAGGTATTGATCAGTGGTTGTGGCCGGATCGGCAGGAACCTGCAAATAGCTATCCGCATCATTGAAAGGCTGATGAATTGCGTGCGTGGATCCGGTGCCCGAACACCCCGAATCGGCTGCCATTTCGCAGTGGGGCTAAACGCTTTTAAGACTAGCTCGCATGTGGCATAGTCATTGCGGTGACGATACATCCGCCGGCTATAGGCGCTTGGCGATTCATCCGGGGTTTGTGGTGGAATGAAGTCTTGGAAGTGCTCGACGGATCAAGTGAGCGGCGTCGACCGGGAGCGGGTCTGGCGCGAAGCGCTGCACCAGATTTCATTGCCGTCGACCCGACTGGAAGATCGATCGGGATTCCACGGCGATGTTTCGAGCGTGGTTTCTCCGCTGGGCCTCGAGTTCTCGCGCGTGTCGTCTTCCGCGCAAACGCTTTCGGGTGCATGTGTGTGCACTCCGCCGTGCTTGTGGCTGGCATTGCCGATCGAAGGCCATTTCCTTCTGGATGATGGCGCGGAGAGCGTCGATCTTCGCCTGGGCGATATTCTCTACGGGCCGACCGGACGCGACTCCACCCTGAAGCTGCCCGACCATTTCGTCATGCTGTATGTTCGCATACCGCAGACGATGCTCTATCCGCGTCTGCTCAACCTGCAAATATTGCCGCTTGGAACGCTGACAACACGGGCGGCGGGCAATCGAATCTTTTCGGGCTTGCTGCACTCCATCGTCAACGACCTCGAAGAACTCAGCGACGAAGACATTCGCCCGATCGAGGTTGCACTTTCGGAGTTCGTGATTTCAAGTCTCGCGGAAAGCGCGGCGATCGGTTGCTTCGACGCGGCCGGCGCCAGCAATTTTCATCGTATCTCGCAGGCGATCGAAACTCAGTTGGGCAATGGCGATCTCACTTTGCACCGCATCGCAGAACAGCAGCATGTGTCGGCGCGCTATATTCAGAAATTATTCCAACAGGCCGGAATGAGTTTCAGTCAGTATTTGCGCCGACGGCGGCTCGAACATTGTCGTTCCGATCTCGCGAGCATTGCCCATCGTCATCTGTCGATCAGCGAGATCTGCTTCCGTTGGGGATTCAACGATGCGGCTCATTTCAGCCGCTCGTTCGGCGCCGACTACGGCACGACACCGCGAGCCTTCCGGCAGGAACGCCTGGGAGCGGCCACCCGCGCTCATTGAAGTCCGAGGCAGCGCCTACGCCTCTTCGTGCTATTTCGCTGTCACGATCGGAAGCAGATTTGGCGCAGCGAGCCGGAGGTCGCTTGCGTCCTTCAAGTCGACCCCCGATTTTCCCACTCGAAAGGCCTCCTCGATCAGCCAGAACAAACGTCGCGCGGCCGTCTGACAATCGAGACCGGCGGGCCGGATATTCGAAATGCAGTTCCGACCGGCATCGGTGCAGCCCATTCGAGGCGCGAGCGTCAGGTAGATGCCCAGGCTGTCGGACGACGACAGGCCGGGTCGCTCGCCGATCAGCACAACGCTCATGCGCGCGCGCAACGATGCACCGATTTCATCTCCCAGTGCCACGCGCGCCTGCTCGGCAATAACCACCGGCGCGACGCACAGCTTGCTGGCGTCAAGATATGGCTTCAGCGCCTCGAGCATCGGCGGCGCGTTTGTCTGTACGGCCGGCCCGGAGAGCCCGTCGGCAACGACGATTGCGAGGTCGAATGGTCCGCCGCGACGTAACAGACTCACCGCATCATTCTGGTTCAGCTTACGGCCAAGATCCGGCCGATGAAGATAGGTCGCGCGATCGCGTGCGGCGCTGCGAACGTGAATCGTGTCGAAGCCCCACGCGCGACAGGCTTGCTCGAGGGCGGCCGTGTCGAGAGGAACATGTACGGCATCGCGCGCGCGGGCATGCGCGAGCGCGAAAGCGAGCACTTCGCTGGTGGGCAATGCGCTGCCGGCTCGTCCCAGTGCCAGGCGCGCCGGGGTCAGGCGGCGCAGATTTGACCACGCATCGTTCGTGACGTCGGCGCTCATGATCGACTCAAAAGGGGATGCGACGATGCCGCCGGCAGAAGTCTTCCGGCGGCATCTTTGATTCCCATTTGCACAAGCCACGCCTCGAATTCCGGCGCGGCCTTGAGATTCAGCAGATCGCGCACATAGAGCGCGTCGTGAAACGAAGTGGACTGGTAGCCGAGCATGACGTCGTCTGCCCCTGGAACGCCCATGATATAGGTCACTCCCGCATTGGCCAATAATGTGAGAAGCACATCCATATCGTCCTGGTCGGCTTCGGCGTGGTTCGTGTAGCAGACGTCGCATCCGAGCGGCAGGCCGAGCAGCTTGCCGCAGAAATGATCTTCGAGACCGGCGCGAATGATCTGTTTTCCGTCATAGAGATATTCCGGCCCGATGAAGCCGACGACGCTGTTGACCAGCAGCGGAGAAAAGGCGCGGGCGACGCCATAGGCGCGCGCTTCAAGCGTTTGTTGGTCCACGCCGTGATGCGCGACTGCGGACAGCGCGGAACCCTGACCGGTTTCGAAATACATCACGTTCCGGCCGAGCGTGCCGCGGTTGAGAGAAAGAGCCGCATCCCGGCCTTCCCGAAGAATATCGAGCGTCACTCCGAACGACGCGTTCGCGGTTTGCGTTCCCGCAATCGATTGAAACACCAGATCGACAGGAACACCGCGTCCGATCAATTCGATGGAATTCGTGACGTGGGTCAGCACGCAAGCTTGTGTCGGGATCGCAAAGCGTGCGATCAAATCATCCAAAGCCCGCAGCAATTCTGCGAGCGACGAGAGATTGTCTGTAACGGGATTGACGCCAATGACGGCGTCGCCACAGCCATATAGAAGGCCGTCTACGATCGACGCGAAAATGCCCGCCGGATCGTCCGTGGGGTGGTTGGGCTGCAGCCGGACAGACAAGGTGTCGGGGAGGCCGATAGTGTTGCGAAAGCGCGTGACCACGCGGCATTTCTTCGCCACCGCGATCAAATCCTGGTTGCGCATGATTTTGCTGACGGCGGCCACCATTTCCGGCGTGAGGCCGGGCGCGATGCCGGTCAGCATTTCGGTTGTGGTCGCATCCGACAGCAGCCAATTGCGGAAATCGCCGACAGTCAGGTGCGCAATGGGCGCGAACACGTCCGCAGCATGACCGTCCAGGATGAGACGGGTGACCTCATCTTCTTCGTAGGGGACGAGGATGTCCGCAAGAAAGTCTTTCAAAGGAATATCGGCCAGCCGCATGCGCGCCGCCACGCGTTCTTCCGCGCTATCGGCGGCGATCCCGGCAAGCGCATCGCCGGATCGAAACGGCGTCGCTTTCGCCAGAAGCGTTTTGAGATCGGCGAATACAAAACGTTGTGCGCCAATGACCTGTCGATATTCCATGGTGCGCTTTGCGGCCGGATTTCGTTGGAAACTGCCGATCCTCGACTATGGCGCAGAGGAGGGGCCGCGGCGAGGGATTTTGCGGTCTGCCCTCAGCGACCGGGCGGCATGGTTTCGGCCCACAATTTGCGGTCGACATCGATGACGTACAGATGATGCGCGTCCAGCACTTCGAATGTCGGCTGTCCCGATCCGATCAGCACGTCGCGGTCGACGAGCACGGCCTGTTCCCGATTGCCCAATTCCTGCCAAAGCCGGCCGTCCTTGCCGAGCACGAAGACAAGGTTCATGTCGGCGGCGCGAAAAGCCGCCACGTCATGGTCGACCTGCTCAGCCTTCTGCTTGCCCGCCTGCCGCCACAAGTCGTCAGCCGTGGTCAGGACATAAACGGTGTCCCCGTCGGGAATATATTGGAACGCGCGTATGGCGCCGGCAACCGGCGCTCGCGAATTGCCCGTTTCACGCCAGAGCTTGGCGTCCGTACCCAGCACATAGATCGTGTGCGCATCGACCGCCTGAAACGCCACGACGCCTTTGTCGACGAGCGCACGATTGGAGCCGTCGGCGGATTCGCGCCAGAGGCTGCCGTCGGTGCGGCGAACGTAATCGACCCCGCCTGCGGCTTGAAAATCCGCCACGGCCTGATCGACCGGAAGGCGGCTCGAACCATCCGCGTTCGCGCGCCAGAACACGCCATTGCGGTCGAGTACAAACAGTCGCCCGTCGTCCGTCACGCGAAACAGTCTCGCGGATGCTGCCACCACGCGGGCATCCTTGGTGCCGAGAGTCGATCGCCAAAGCTTCCCGTCCGCGGCGACGGCGTAGATCACCTTGCCGTCCGTTGTCTGAAACGATTGTACCTGTTGGGCGAGACCATTGCGGCTATTGCGCCCGAAGCCTGGTGGCGGCGCGGCGTCCAGGCGATCCCTGATCCGCGATGCGCGAACTCCCCCGATGCCGTTGTCGCGACGCATTTCGTTGAGCGGGTCGTGTGTTGTAAGGCAACGGCGAAAGGCGGCAATCCCGCCCGGCTCGGTTAAGTCTCCGCTCAATTGTACGCAGAGAAGGCGCAATTGCTTCATGCGCAGAGTGTCGTCCGCCTGGGCAGGTGTTGAAATGGAAATCCCGCAAAGCATAATAAGCGCTGTCAACGAGATGACCAGCCGCCGCCCCGCAGGCCAAAGATTTGTCGAATGCCGCATCGTCGCCTCCTGGCCGGTCACGGATTGCAATCTAGCAGTCGCTGCGTTCTGCAACAGCCGTCCGGGACTCGGCGGGATCCTGGTCGAGAGGCCACCGGCATCATCGCCTGCGCCAACGCGGCCCCCGCGGAGATTGTCAGCGTCCGGGCCGATGCTATTCGTCGCTCTTGGGCGGAATTTCATCGGCGGCGAGAGGCGGCGATTCGCCTTTGGCCGCTTTGCGGCGCGCCGATTTCTCGGCGCGACGCTCGGCCTTCGCGTCGTTCTTGGCGCTCTGGGCGCGTTCGCGCTGCGATCGGTCGTGAGAATAGTTCGGAGGACGGGGCGCCATGAGGACTCCTTTGTCTGCACTTGGCGCGATGTTCGCACCACGCGGGTTGACGATTCAGCCGGCTCGTTTCGCGCCATCGCGCTGATTTTTCTTGTGCCATTTCTTTTTCAATTTGCGGTCGGCGCGCTCCGAGGGGCGATATGGCTTTTCGCCGTCGCGTGGCGCGATGACAGGAGCAAGCTTGACGACCGCTGTGCTCGCTTCACCATCGGGCGCCGGGAATATGCGCACGCCACCTTTGTTCCGCGCACCCACCAAGGTCGCGAATTTCTCCGCGACTTCCTGACTGACCTCGAATCGCGTTTCCGTGTCGTAGACGCGGATCGCACCGATATCCTTCTTGACGATTTCGCCCTGGCGGCAGATTTCCGGCAGCAGCCATTTGGGGTCCGCATTGCGTTCGCGTCCGACCGTGATCTTGAACCACACACCGTTCACCATCTGATTGCGCGGCGGTTTGCCCTTCTCGCGAGGGTGCTCTTCTCGGGGGCGATCCTCGCGCGGACGATCCCGATGGGGGGATTTTGACGTTCGGTCGTGCTGTCTTGGCCCGCGTGAGTCTTGCCGAATTTCCACCACGTCCGCGATATCTTCGGATGCCGGCAATTGCGCGCGATAGAGTTTCACGAAAGCCGCCGCGATATCGCGCGGTGTGTGGGCAATCAGCAACGCGTCGGCCATTGCCAGATCGTCTTCGCTGCCGGGTTCCGTCAGAATGGGATTTTGCAGCAGGCGTTCCTGATCGAGCTTGCGGATGTCGTCGGCCGAGGGCGGTTCGGTCCAGACATAGTTGACGCGCGCGCGGTTCAGCATCTCTTCGGCGCGGCGGCGGCGCGAATTGGGCACCAGCAGAATGCTGACACCCTTGCGGCCGGCGCGTCCGGTCCGGCCGCTGCGATGCTGAAGGACCTCCGCGTCGTTGGGCAGATCGGCGTGGATGACGAGGCCGAGATTTGGCAAATCGATACCACGCGCCGCCACGTCGGTTGCGACGCAGACGCGCGCACGTCCGTCGCGCAAGGCCTGAAGCGCATGATTCCGTTCGCTCTGGCTCAGTTCGCCCGAGAGCGCCACGGCAGCAAAACCGCGCTCGCGCAGGATCGCCTCGAGGTGACGCACGGTCTGGCGCGTGCTGCAGAACACAAGCGCGCTCGGCGGATCCAGAAAGCGCAACAGATTGACCACCACGCTCTCGGCCTTGTTGTGAGCGATGCGAATGGCGCGATATTCGATATCGGCATGACCGCGCGTTTCGCCCAGCGTCTGGATGCGCAGCGCATTGCGTTGATAATGCTGCGCGAGCGAGACGATCGCCTTGGGGAGCGTCGCCGAGAACATCAGCGTGCGCCGCTCGGCCGGTGTGGTTTCCAGGATGAACTGGAGATCCTCGCGAAAGCCGAGATCGAGCATCTCGTCCGCTTCGTCGAGTACGACAGCCTTGAGTTCGGAGACTTTGAGTGCGCGGCGCTCCAGATGGTCGCGCAGCCGTCCCGGCGTTCCCACCACGACATGCACGCCGTCTGCGAGTTGGCGCCTCTCGCGCCCCGGGTCCATGCCGCCGACGCAAGCAATCACACGTGCGCCGGCATAGCGATAAAGCCAGCTCAGCTCGCGTTGGACCTGCATCGCAAGTTCCCGCGTGGGCGCAATGATCAGCGCGCGCGGCGCGTCCGCCGGCCCCATCGTTTCGGCGCCATCCAGCAGAGTCTCGGCGATGGAAATGCCGTAGGCGACTGTCTTCCCCGAACCCGTCTGCGCCGAGACGAGCAAGTCGCGTCCCTCCGCTTCGGCCTCAAGGACGGCCGCCTGCACGGGGGTCGCTTCCGTGTAGTCGCGCTCCGCAAGCGCGCGGGCGAGGGAGGCCGGAGTTTTGTGGAATGCCAATGCAATCACTTTCGGAAAGAACGCGTTGTACGCGTTCCCCATCCCCTTTGTCGCGAAGTATTTGGTCGATTTCCAAGCGCGCAATCGATCGCGCCGACCGGGACTCCAAGAGCGGCGACGGGGATGTCTAAGTCGTTGTTTCAGTTACGAATTGCATCCAGACCCATCGCAACACCGCGTCGGGCTCCGGTCAGGAGGTTGCCAACGCTTGCCGGCGGCGCGCTTGCGCTTTTGCCGATCGTTTCTGTGCTCTCGCTGGGCTCAGCAGTCGAACACATCCCAGCATGCCCAGCGCAAACAGCGCGACGAAGACGGCGAGCCAGCTGCCGGCGGCCGCGACAGTGCCGGTCGCCGCCCACGCGATGGACGTGAATGCTTCCGAAAATGTCGCGATGCGCGACGAAGTGTGCCTGCGCCGGAACTGGCTTCTCTTGGCTTGGGAGCGGAACCACAGTTGAATTGCCGCAGCGGACATCGCGGAAACGAGGATGCCGACGGCCGCGACAAGCGCCTTGTCGGGTGAAACCAGCGCGAGCGCCAGCACGAATGGCGCAAACACGATGCCGATGCACTCCAGAACGGCGGCGATCTTGGCGCGAAGCAGGCGCGATTTCGGGATTGGCGCGGTCTCGACGAGATCGGGAGCGTCTTCTCCCGAAATTGTGAGCCAGGCGAGGCCACCTGCCAGCTGGCCCGCAGCCATGATCAGCACTGGCACGAGTATGACGGCCGCACCGCCATTGAACGTGAAGCTTCGCCATAACAACACAGTCGGCGGCAGCAGATAGAGCAACTGCATGAGCGATTGCGAAGCCAGCCAGGGGTCTCTGACGAGAAGCAGCATCTCCTTGCGGCGCAACGACGCGAACGGCGTTTCGACACGAAACGGCCGGTCCGCACCGCTGTTGCGGACAGCGCCTTGCGAGGTGCCCGCGGCTGCGATCGTGCAATCCGCGAAGCGCGGCGCATAAAGCGCCGTGACGATCAGAAACAATGCTGCACTCGCGACGACGAATATTGCGAGACATCCGAGTTCGCCCAGCGCGCCGCGAGCCGGCCACCAGAACGCGCTGTGGATGTCGGGAACATGGGCCATCACCGATTTCGATTGCAGGAAGGCCAGTCGCGACATTGTTCCGGTCGAAAACATTGCGGCCATCTGCAGGCCGATGACGAACACGCCGCCGATCACGGCGGCGGCGATCTGCGCGGCCAGCCTTGTGCGCTTTGGGCCGATCGTTTGAAACAGCGAGACGGTCAGGATGACCGCGAGCGCAGTCGCCACGAGCGAAACGGCGACGATTGCGCCATAGGCGCCCAGCCAGCGTGCGCCGCCCCGCCACGCCAGAACGTCGATGAAGGGACCGATCAGAAACAGCGACATCACGCTGACGGAGAGCGCCATCGCGCCGATGCGCACGGC
>JBEKDC010000100.1:0-10696 GCA_050014535.1 Rhizomicrobium sp. | reverse complement strand
TGCTCGAAGTCGCGACAGACTTTGCGCGACACAGGTTCCCGCTGAACAAGGCGCGCGCGCGCATCGCGGCGATAGACGATTTTGATCTTGCGGTGTGGAAGGAGATGGCCTCGCTTGGCTGGCTGGGTGTCGCGATCCCCGAAGAATTCGGCGGCAGCGGTCTCGGATTGGCCGAAGTCGTGACCATCATCGAGCCGCTGGGTCGCGCTTTGGCGGGAACGCCGCTGGTTTCCACGACACTTGTCGCCCAGGCGTTGCTCAAAGCCGGCACGCCGCAGCAGAAGACGGAATGGCTTTCGAAGATCTGCGAAGGCGCAATCGGCGCGCTCGCTTTGGTCGAGCCGCATGGCGACTGGGATTTGAATCATCTAACCGCAAAGGCGGCGCGCAAAGGCGGCGAGCTCGTGCTCTCGGGCACCAAAACCTTCGTGACCGATGCCGCGTCGGCCGATCTCGCAATTGTATCCGTCTCGTTGGAAGGTGCACCCGCACTTGTCCTGCTCGACCGGCAGCAGCTCGACGGCGCAAAGATCGAGCGGGAAATCGTCATCGACGAGACCCGCCGCTCCTATCGCGTGACGCTCGATGGCATTTCGATCCCCGACAAATATCTCCTTGATCCGGCGGGGACAGCAGCTGCCCTCAAGCATATCGATGAAGCCGCGTGTCTATTGCTCTCGGCCGAAATGTGCGGCGGCGCGAGCGGGGTGCTTGAGGCCATGGTGGAATATCTGAAAACGCGAAAGCAGTTCGACCGCTTGATCGGTTCCTACCAGGCGCTCAAGCACCCGGCCGTCGATGCGCTGATGGCGATCGACGGCGCGCGCTCGCATCTTTATTACGCGGCGGGAATCTTCGGCGATGCGGCCGAGAGCGAAATCGCGGTTCGCATGGCGAAGGCGCTGGCTTGCGATGCACTTGCCTTTGCGTCCGACCGTGCCATCCAGTTTCACGGCGGGTTCGGCTTCACCTATGATTGCGACGCGCAGCTCTTTCGCCGCCGCGGCATCTGGTGCGAGGCGCAACACGGTGACGCGGCCTGGCAGCGCAAGAGGCTTGCAAGCCTGATTCTTTGAACAAAGCCCTATGGATTCCGCGGGAATAGGAGAAATTCATTGGCGCTTAACGAAGAACTGGTCTAGCTGTCGTCTCAATTCCGACGTGAATGCGGCGTCTGATTGAAGTTGGGCCGCGGCCCCGCAAAGCCTCCCGCCCGACGTGCTCGCAACCTTTTGCGGCCCCGAGAGAACTCTTGGACAATCTACGGAACGACAGACTAGAGAGCGCGAAGCTTAACGTGCAGGCGCTTGCCAGCAAACTCATGCGTTATCGCGAACCGAACGGCGCCTGGTCGACCTTTGAGCTTGGCGTGACGGCCGGAGCGCTCGTGCTGAGCTGGGTTCTGATGTGGTGGTCGCTCGATGTCGGCTACTGGCTCACGCTGTTGCTCGCCGTCCCCACGGCAGGATTCCTCGTCAGGCTGTTCATGATCCAGCACGATTGCGGCCATGGTTCGTTTTTCCGCTGGCGGCTCGCCAATGACTGGATCGGCCGCGCGCTCGGTGTGCTCACCTTCACACCCTACGACTACTGGAAGCGCAACCACGCCATGCATCATGCGACGTCTGGCAATCTCGACCGGCGCGGCATCGGCGACATTCTGACTCTCACGGTCGATGAGTATTTTTCGCGCTCGCGATTCGGCCGATTCGCCTATCGCGTCTATCGCAACCCGCTCGTGCTGTTCGGCGTGGGGCCGGCGTATCTATTCTTTCTGCAGCATCGCCTGCCGGTCGAACAGATGCGAGGAGGATGGCGACCGTGGGTGAGCGCCTTTACCACCAATGCGGCAATTGCGGGTGGCGCCGGATTGATGATCTGGCTGATTGGACTTGGGCCATTTCTTGCGGTGCATCTGCCCGTGATGCTGCTCGCAGCCTCGATCGGCGTGTGGCTGTTCTATGTGCAGCACCAATACGAGAATGTGATGTGGTCGCGTGACGGCGGTTGGGCGATGCAGGATGCCGCGCTGGCCGGAAGCTCGCATTACGACCTGCCGGCAATCCTGCGCTGGTTCACCGCCAATATCGGTGTGCATCATGTGCATCATTTGTGCAGCCGCATTCCGTTTTACCGGCTGCGACAGGTGTTGCGCGACAATCCGGAACTGCGCAATATGGGGCGCGTGACCTTCGGCCAGAGTGTTCTGACCGTCCGCCTCGCTTTATGGGACGAGACGCGGCAGAAGCTGATCTCCTTCCGCGAAGCAACGCGCATGCGCCGCGCAGTCGCCGCTCAATAAAGCCCAACCTGACCCTTCAGGGACTCGATGATCGCGTCGGCGCGATAGCCGATACCGGACTTGAACACGAGCGGCACGCGTTCGACGGAGGTTGGGTCGCTTACCGGGTCGCCGGCGACGATCGCAATATCCGCGCGCTTGCCGATCTCGAGTGAGCCTACGTCCTTGTCGCGGCCCAAATAGCGCGCACCGTTGAGAGTCGCGATTTTGAGCGCCTCTGGAAGGCTGAAGCCGGCTTCGACCAGAAGCTCCACTTCGCGCTTGGCGGAATAGCCGGGTACGACGCCGCCAAACCCGGTGGGGTCGGTGCCGCTGATCAGCGTGCCTCCGGCAGCCACGAACATCCGCTCCAGCTTCATCAGCTTGGGAAAGATCACGACGTAGGGCTTGTTGTTGGCGCTGGTCTGCGCGTCGGTCCAGTGATCTTCGTAATATTTACGCAACTCGGGGATCAGAAGGGCTCGCGCGCCTTCCGGCGCTTCGGGTCGGCCGGGCGTAAAAGTCTCGAACACGGTCAGGGTGGAGGTGAGCGCGACATGGCGCTTCACCAGGAGCGCGATCAGCGACTTCACGCCTGAGCTGTAAATGTCCAGATCGGCCAACTGCGTCTGGGAATGGGGTGGGCAGATATCGGGCTGCTTGCCCGGATAGAAATCCGTCATCACGCCGAAGCCATGCTCGAGATTGTCGATGCCGAGCTCGGCCGCCTCGCGATAGGTGACCGAACAGAGATGGCCTGTGATTTTCAATCCGCGCGCATGAGCGGCGTCGATGGCGGCCTTCAGTTCCGCGCGCGTGATGTTCGTGTAGGCCTTGAAGGAGGTGGCGCCTTCATCGGCCCAGTAGTTCACCGTTTTCGTCGCGTCGTCGGGTCCGGTCAGCGCATGCATCTTGAGGATCGGAAGGCCGGCGCCGTTCAGATAAGGCCCCGTCACGTCGAGATCTGGGCCGATCGCATCGCCGCGATCGATCGCAAGCTTCAAGCTGAGATCGCCATAAGGCGACATCGAGCCTCCCGTGCGCGCTGTCGTGGTGCCACCGGCCAGATAGAGGCGGGGGAAACTGTAGAGCATCGAGGCATAGTTGCCGTGACCCATGACGTAGAACAGATGCTCATGAACCATCACAAAACCAGGCATCAGCGTTTCGCCATGCGCGTCGATGACCGCGGCACCCGCCGGCACGGTCACGCTCGCGGGTGAGCCGATGGCCGAGATAAGGCCGTTGGCGACGACCATGGTCTGGTCGTATTTGGGCGCGGCGCCCGTGCCGTCCACGATCTCGGCATGGGTGAACGCGAGAACCGGCTGGCTGTAGGCAACGAATTTTACATCGTCGGACTGCGCGGGCATCGATGGCGGCGGCGTCTCGTCATCGTCCTGAGCGATAGCGGCAACCGAGATGCCGGCGAGCGCCAGCGCGAGACAAAGAACCGGCCACGGACGCATTGTTTCCCCTCCAGGATTTGCAATCGCGAAGACAGTTCACCACCGCGGGTTTTGATTGGCAAACTCCCGCGCGGAAGCGACCCGGTTCGGGCCTGGAATCGGCTTCATCCGCCGCGCAAGCACCAATAGACCGCCGATACGTACTTTCTACGTACACTGCGTGGAGGCCCGATGAATTGCATAATTCGACGCAAGCATCGCGGACATCCGTACGACCATCGCGGCACGTTATAAGTACTAATCCATATTCGAAATAGAGCGGCGCTTAACATGCCCTTGAGCGCTCGCACGTCAATAATTGCGCGCGTGAACGCCTGATCCCTTTCAAGAGATCTGGAACTACGCTGCAAGTGGGGCCGTGGTGTGACGAACATTTCCATCGTGACCAAAATGTCGATCGCGCTCGTGCTCGTCGCGTTGCCGCTGGACGTTGCATATGCCGGTCCTCCATTCGCGACGGACGATCCGGAGCCAACCGACTACGGGCATTTCGAAATCTATCTCTCGAATATATCCAGCGTCGGGCGCAATGCGGCAGATGGCGACGGGGTTGTTACGCGCTGGTCACGGACACCGCGCGCCGAAGGAGCATCGCCATGAAATCCATCAGCATAAGAGCGAAATTCCTTGCATCGTTCGGGATCAAACTTTTGCTCGCCTGCGCCGTCGGGATTTTTTCCATTATAGAACTCTCGGCCATGACGGATCTGAACCGCCACTTGAATTCGGACGTGCTTCTCGGCGTGGCGGTCAGCAACAGCATGGACGCCGAGCTCAGCAGCATCAGAAGAGCCGATGCCGAGCACCTTTTGGCTATCGGACCGGCGCCCAGAGCCGAGGCGGAAAATGCAGTTCTTGACTCGAAAAAGATCATCGTCTCAGACCTTTTGGAGGCTCGCAGCACGATCGGCACGGACGAGGAACGGCGTATTCTCGCATCGCTCAACGCCAGAATGCCGCGTTTTTTCCGCGCAAACGACGAATTCCTGACCTTGTCACGGGCCCACCGCATCGCAGACGCCCAAGCGCTTTTCATGGGCGGACAGTATGCCGACTTTCACAAGATGAACGACCTCATCGATCGCTTCAGCGCAATCAACAGGGCGCAGGCTGCGGAAGCGAACCAGACGAGCATTACGACGGCCAGACGGTCGATCGATATCATTCTGGCCGCGATTCTGTTGACGATCGTCACGTCCGTCGCCGTGTTCCTGTTCCTCGTACGGACGGTCGTTTCGCCGCTCGTCTCGGTGACCAAGGCGATGGGAGAACTCGCCGACGGAAATCTGGAGACGGAAGTGCCCGCCGAAAACCGCGGGGATGAAATCGGCAAGCTGGCGCGCGCGATGGGTGGATTCAAATCCGCCGCAGTCGCGCTCAACGCTGCGAAAGAGGAAGCCGAGGCGGGAACCAGAGCAAAATCGGATTTCCTGGCGAATATGAGCCACGAGATTCGTACTCCGATGAACGGAATTCTCGGAATGACGAACCTGCTTCTCGAGACGGATTTGGACGAAGAGCAACGCTACTTCGCCTCCGTCGTGGCAGAGTCCGGCGAAGCGCTCCTGACGATCGTCAATGACATTCTGGACATTTCGAAGCTCGAGGCGAAGAAGCTGGAAATCGAAATGATCGACTTCGATCTCGTCGCCACGGTTGAGAGCGCTGCGGCCCTGATGGCGGCCAAGGCCCGCCAAAAGCAGATCGATCTGAGCATGTTCATCGAGCCGGCTGCGCGCGGCGCTTATCGCGGCGATCCCTCGCGCGTCCGACAAATCCTTCTCAACCTCATCAACAATGCCATCAAATTCACCGAAAAAGGCGGCGTCTCGATCCAGGTCGCGGTCAAACTCGGTCATATGGCGACCGGCGATAACCACACTTTACCGCTGCGATTTGAAGTGACGGATACCGGTATCGGCATGGCGGAGAGCGTTCGCGAGCGGCTGTTTCAAAAATTTACCCAGGCCGACAGCTCGATGACGCGTCGGTTCGGCGGTACGGGATTGGGTCTGGCCATCTGCAGGGAACTGGTCGAACTGATGCATGGCGAAATCGGCGCCACAAGCCGCGTCGGCGTGGGCTCTACCTTCTGGTTCGAGATTCCTTTCGAGAAATCGACGGCCCACGTCGCCGACCGCGATACGCTCCCGGTTCACTTCAAGAAGCTGCGGGTCCTGCTCGTCGACGACATTGAAATGAATCTGACGATCATGAGCCGGCAGTTGAAAGCCTTCGGCATGACAACGACCGAAGTCGCCGACGGATTTGCGGCAATGGCCGAACTCGAGCGCGCCTGGCATAACGGCCTGCCTTACGATCTCGTGTTTCTCGATCAGATGATGCCGGGGTTGTCCGGCGACGCGCTGGCGCGCAGAATTCGCGCCAACGAGCATCTGGCCGAAACCAAGCTCGTGATTGTCTCCTCCGGCGGCCGAGCCGCAGTCAAGAATCCGGTCGGCCTGCATCTCGAGGCGATTCTCGAAAAGCCGGTTCGCCATCAAGAGCTTCTCGACACTTTGATCAATATTTACAGCACGAGGGCCGAACCATCGGCGTCGCCGTCCCCCCGCGTCGGCGCCAGCGCGAAGCGGCAGGCGCCTACTTGCTCGCGCCGGCCGCTTCGCATCCTTCTGGCGGAAGACAACAAGATCAATCAGCAATTTGCGACCATCGTGTTGCAGAAAGCCGGACACAACGTCGAGGTCGCGGAGAACGGCCATCAGGCCGTCGACGCCGTTCGCCGCTCGGATTTCGACGTCGTTCTGATGGATATCCAGATGCCGGAGCTCGATGGGGTGAAAGCGACGCGCCAGATACGCGCATTGCCTGCGCCCAAATGCGACATCCCGATCATCGCAATGACGGCGCATGCCATGGCCGGCGCCAGGGAAGAATATCTTGCCGCGGGCATGAACGACTACATTTCCAAGCCGGTTCAGTCTGCGCTGCTTCTGTCGAAACTCGCGAATTTCGCCCCGGCTGAGCCAGTGCTGCAGCCAAACATCTCGTCCGCAAGCGTCGAAGTTTCACCGGTTCCACTTCGCTCCGAGGAAGGCCAGCCAGCGCCGCTGCTGCTCGATTTGCAGAAGTTGGCCGAACTGGAGGGCGCGCTACCCATGGCCAAAGTCGCCGGATTCATCTCGCTCTTTTTGACGGATGTCGATTTGCGGCTCGAAAGCATCGCAGAATTCGACCTGAAGGCCGATTATCAGAGTATTTCGCGTGAGGCTCACACGCTCGTCAGCACTGCCGGCAATCTCGGCGCGATGCGGGCTAGCGCGGCGGCACGATGTCTCGAAACGGCCTGCCGCGGCGGAGACCACCAATCCGCGCAGCGGCTCGTCGGCGAGTTGAAGGAAATCTGTGAGGCGTCTTCGGCCGCGTTCCGCAATTGGTTGGACGAGCGCACACCCGCGCTTCAGCCGGCGGCAACGAGTTAGGCACGAATCACCGATATGAAACGCATCCTCAAACCCGAGGTAAGGATTGCTGCTTCTGCAGCGCTTCTTCAGCGCGGCTGTGTCAACGTCATCGGGTTGGAGGAGATCAAAGCGAAGGCGGGTGCAAACTGGCCCAGGATGCGGGAATCCGTCTATGCGCGGATGGAGCGACTGCTCCGCCAGAAGTTGGGACCGGCGGATTTCTTCGTCCAACTGGATGAAACGTCGTTTCTGGTCAGCATGCCGGCAACAACGGAGGAAGAATCGCAGGTCTTTTGTATCCGCGTGGCGCATGAGCTTTTCACAAGGCTGTTGGGCCGATGCGATATCGAGCAATTGCGAATTGCCCGGCCGACGCGACTGGACGGCAACGATCTGGAGTTGGAGGAATTGACCGGCCTCGGTTTGAACAGCCTGGCGGAACGCGCGGGGTTGGCGATCAGAGCTCATGCAAAGGCTCCGACGACCCAAGCGCCTGATCGCCTGGAGCCGCGCTCGGCCGAGACGGGTCCGCGGCAATCGTGCGAGTTCACTCCGATGTGGAACCCACAAAAGGAAGCAATCACGACCTATTGCTGCAGAGCTGCCGGCAACCCGCCCACGTTCGAATACGTCATGCCGGATGCGAGATTCAGGGCGGATCTCGCTTGCATGCTCGCGCGCGTTCAGTGCGCTGCGGCTTCGTTGGCCGAACACTTGAAGGCCGGCCATCCTTTCATCGTATCCATTCCGATTTCCTACCTTCTACTGAACTTCCCGGTAGCGCGCATGGAGCTAGCCGCGTTGTGCCGCGGGCTTTCATCCGGATTGCGGCCGTTCTTGGCGTTTGAGATCGCCGACGTGCCTGCCGGTGTGCCCCAGAGCAGGCTTACAGAACTTGTGGGCACTCTCAAGGCGTTCTGTCGCGGGGTTTCGGTGAACTTGTCTGCGAGCAATCGGAACTTCAATCTTTTCGAGGGCACCGGCTTCTATGCGATGAGTTTGTCACTGTCCCCCAATCAGGGCGTGCCGTCGGATTATGCGTCGCCCGAGCGTTCGCTCACGGAGTTCTGTGCCGCAGCAAAACGATTGCGCATCATGAGCTTCGTGATGGATGTTGCGAACCTCAAGCTTCTGAGCCGGGCACGCGAACTGGGAGTCAATCTCATATCAGGGCGCCTGGTCGGCAAGCCGCTTGAAAAGCCGGCGCCCATCAGGCGACTCTCGATCCAGGAGATCGTGACAGCGTCTCTGAACACGGACGCCGGTCGCCAAGATGAATCTGCGCGCGCGCGTCGTGCGGTGTAGCGCGACAAACTCTGCAGGCAACGCGTCTCGCGCAATTAACGTTCAAGCTGCGCTGCGGGCGCCATCTCTCAGCATCGATTCGAAGCGCAGATAATCCGTCACATCGGAAAAGGTGGCCATCGTCGCGCCATCGGGCAGGCGCGTCAGAGACAGGGTCACAATCTTTCCGTCGGCACGCGTCACCGTGCTCCAGGCGTTGTATTTCTCCGGTTGGGACGCGTTGACGCCGGCGATGACAATGCTCCAGCTTTCGTCCGAACCGATGCGACTGCTGCAGATCTCGGCAAGAATCCTGACATGCGGCTCGCCCGCGAGGTCGGTCTCGTCGAGTTGCCAGAGTTGACCGAAGGCCCGGTTGTGGAGCTTCAGCTTGCCGTCAAGGCCGAAGACGGCGATCGCCTCGTCCATCGTATCGAGCGTGGCCTTCTGCACCTTGACGAGCGTGTTGTACGAACTCCTGATCGCGAGCTGTTCGGTTATATCTTCGAATATGAACGTCAGTCCGCCGAGCGGGTGAGGATGCGCGCTCATCTTCTCGCTCCGGCCGATCGGCAGATGCCAGATTTCCACCGTGTCGGTGCGCGGATCGTTGAACAGCTCGAGCAGGCGACGCTTCCACACGCCGAATTCGCGTTGCTCCGGCAACCGGCCGGCGGCGCGCAGCAACTCGAGAATTTCGTCCATCGACGGGTGGGTCCCAAGCCACTGCTCGGTCAAGGCGAAGCGCTGGGCAAAAACGCTGTTGGCGACGATCAGATGCCGATCCGGTCCGAATACGGCAACAGCCGTCGGAAGACGGTCGAGCACGTCGTCATGGGCGTCCGCTTCGATCTGAAGCGTTGCCTTTGTGCGAGCCATTTCGGTGACGTCGAACGCCACGCCGGCAACGCCGCCATGGTCCAGCTCGCGAATCTGAAGGTCGAAGGCCCGGCGCTCGCCGTCGACGACGATGTAACGTCTGGTGCTCGTGGGTGCTCGGTTGTCGAGAACGCTCTTACACAGATCGAGTTCCGAACGCTCGAGAGTGCGATCGCTGGCCACGGCATCTTCCAGTGTCGCGTCACCGGTCGCGTCCAGAAAGGCCCGATTGGCCCATTTCAGGCGCAAATTCCTGTCGCGCAGCCACGCGGGTGCAGCAATCGCATTCAGCAGTTCGCGATAGTCGATCTCGTCGATCTCTCTGGGCTGCTCCGTCCGGGCATAAATGGCCGACCGCCCTCGTACAGGTTGTCCGCGGAAGGTCACTCTGCGGCCACTCTTGGTACGAGCAGACATATCGAAGCCTTGGCCGGCGTGGATAAGAGCATCGACGGATTTGGCCAGAGGTGCCGCATCGGGTCCGGCAAGACCGCCCTGCAGCAATTCGGCTCCGCGGCCAAAGTTGAGAGGATCTTTGAAATCGCCGCCCAGCAGGGCAACCGCATCCCAGCCTGCCGTCAGAAGAGCGTCGCGGAAGATGAGCGATGTCCGCGTTTCTGTCAGTTCGCCATTCATCCTCATGCGGGCTGCTGCAAAGCGCAGACGTTCGCCGGCCGCCCACAATCCGTTGGCGATCACCATGACGCAGGCCGAAACAACCAGCGCAGCCAGCAGAAAGTCGCCGTGGCTGACCGCATGGCCTTCAACGGAGGCGAACCAGGACGCGATCAGGGAAGACGCCGCTGCCAGCGGGTGCACGAGACCATAGAGAAATTGTGCGATACCGTGCATGTTAAGCCCCCACCGCGCCGGACGTCGCAAGATCGCAAAGGGCCTGCATGTCCGAGACCACGGCATGTCGCCGGTCCGGAATGGTGAGGCTGTGCGCGAGTCCGTAAAGATCGGCCGGTCGCCGGAAATCGACAATCCGGCGGCGTCCGCTAATATGCTTGCACGGCCTGAGTATACCGGAGAGAACGCAAACAACGCGGTCGCCGGGTTGACCGGCGCTGAACAGGTCGCCGTCTCGCACAAAATGCGGTATCACGCCGAATTGATCGGGAATCATGGCCGACGCTTCTGCTTCGCCCGTTGACGGAAGATGCAATTTGGAGTTGTAGGCTCCGGCAGCCGGCGACGTACCCACGAACAATGCGGTGCGAGGATTTTGCGCTAACATTTTTCTTCCCCCACGATGTGCCGCAATCGCGGCTTCCTGGGAACACCTTGGTAAATGAATCACCAAGCGTGCAGCCGGAAGATTCCCGTAAGATGATTCGCGTACCCGAAATCCGGAA
>JBEKDC010000099.1:0-10736 GCA_050014535.1 Rhizomicrobium sp. | reverse complement strand
CGCTACGCCGACACGGCCGCTCGGCCCGGCGCGACGTGCCAAATCCCCTCAGCCGGATGCCGGACGAGATTTCCGCGGCCTGCGCCGCTTTCGAGAAGGCGGGTTTCACCATCCTCGCGATCCAGCCGATCTCGAAATCGTCGCATGGCATCGTGCTGGGCTGTGGATAGAACGGGTTATGCACCGCAGGCGCGATTTCGGAAGCGTCCGGCCTCTGCCACACTCGGCCCATGCCCAATTTCGTCTTCGAACGCAAAGTTCTCGAGAGGATGGCCGGCCCCGTCGCCGGCGTCGATGAAGCCGGACGCGGGCCGCTCGCGGGCCCCGTGATCGCCGCGGCGGTGATCTTCGAGAGGAAGCGCATTCCGAAAGGCCTCAACGATTCCAAGCAGATGACGGCCGAAGCGCGCGAAAATGCTTATGCCGCGATCATCAAACGCGCGGTCTGCGTCGGCTTGGGCGAAGCGAGCGTCGACGAGATCGACCTCATCAACATCCGCCAGGCGACGCATCTGGCCATGGCCCGCGCGATTCGGGCGCTTGGCGTCCAGCCGACCTTTGCGCTGGTCGACGGCAACGACGCGCCGGCGCTCCCCTGCCCTTGCGACACGATTGTCGGCGGCGATGCGCGCTCGGTTTCCATCGCGGCGGCGTCAATCATCGCGAAGGTCACTCGTGACCGGATGATGCAGGCGCTGCACCTGGAACATCCCGGCTATGGCTGGTTCACCAACAAGGGTTACGGCACCGGAGAGCACCTCGAAGCGCTGGGCCGCCTCGGTCCCTGCCTGCATCATCGTCGCAGCTTCGCCCCTGTGCACAACATCTTGTACGGTGCAAATCCTCAAGACTCTTTTCTAAGGCTTTGATTCCAAAGACTCTTGACCTGTGGACTCCGGCGAATCACTCTCCCCGCCCATTGTGGATAAAAGGGGTGCGGGATGGCCGAGGGGCTGAAGTTCGAGGACGCGGTCGACCGCGTGCTCGAAGGCGACTGCGTGAAAACGATGAGGTCGCTGCCCGCCGGTTGCGCCGATATCGTGTTCGCCGACCCCCCCTACAATCTCCAGCTCGAGGGCGATCTGCGCCGGCCCGACAACAGCAAGGTCGATGCGGTCGACGATCATTGGGACCAGTTCGCCAGTTTCGCCGACTACGACCGCTTCACCCATAACTGGCTGAGCGCGACCCGCCACGTGCTCAAGGATACCGGCGCGCTCTGGGTGATCGGCTCCTATCACAACATTTTCCGCGTCGGCGCGACCTTGCAGGATTTGGGATTCTGGATCCTGAACGACGTCGTGTGGCGCAAGACGAACCCGATGCCCAATTTCCGGGGCCGCCGTTTCACCAACGCGCACGAAACGCTGATCTGGGCCGTCAAGGACCGCAAGCAGAAAAGCTACACCTTCAACTATGAGGCGATGAAGTCGCTGAACGACGAACTCCAGATGCGTTCGGACTGGACCTTGCCCATCTGTTCCGGCGGTGAACGGCTCAAGGACGACGCGGGCGACAAGGCCCATTCGACTCAAAAACCCGAAGCGCTGCTCCATCGCGTTGTCGTGGCCTCGACAAAACCCGGCGATGTGCTGCTCGATCCGTTTTTCGGCTCCGGAACGACGGGGGCCGTCGCGCGCCGGCTCGGGCGGCGCTTCATCGGCATCGAACGCGATCCGAACTATGCGCGGCTCGCGCGTTCGCGCATCGCTGCGATCGAACCGGCCAACGACGACGCATTCGAAATCACGAAATCGAAGCGCGCCGAGGCGCGCATCCCGTTCGGCTGGGTGGTCGAACGCGGACTGCTTCCTCCGGGTTCGGTTCTGCACGGCACCAACAAGCGCCATCGCGCCAAGGTGCGCGCCGACGGCTCATTGGTGTGTGCGGATGCAACCGGTTCCATCCATCGCATTGCGGCCCATGTGCAGGGACTCGATGCGTGCAACGGTTGGACGTTCTGGCACTATGAATCGAAAGGCACCATGGTGCCCATCGATGTGCTGCGTCAGCGCTTGCGGGCCGATCTTGCCTGAGCAAACAGCGGGCCGCCCTCGTCCAGCGCATGCGCCACGATCTTGCGCATGACCGTCGGAAGCGCGACTGCGTGCAGCGAGTCCTGCGGAATCCATTGACCGGCGAATTTCGGTCGCTGCGCGATCGCGGCGGTATAGACCTCGATCTCAAGTTCGAAATGCGTGAAGCCATGACGCACGATTCCCGCGCGCTTGTGCCAATCCGCGTCAAACGGCGCCTGGGCGAGTGCGGCCTTTCCCTTTGGAAAGTTATCCGTCCAGGGCCCCAGTGGCGGCTGCAGCATCCCGCCGAGCAGGCCTTCCTGTGGACGCTTCACCAGCAGGACCGCACCCTTCGCGTCGCGCGCGACAAAAGCGGCGCCCCGTTTGAGCGGTCGTAAGGCGCGCTCGGCTTTCAGCGGCAGTCTTTCGGCAATGCCGCGTGCGCGCGCCGCGCAATCATCTGTCCACGGACAATCGGAACAGGCCGGTCGGCGCGGGGTACAGATCAGCGCGCCCAGATCCATCAGTGACTGGGCGAAATCGCCGGCACGTTTTTCCGGAACCAATGACTGACCGAGCTCGCGCAGCTTCGGCTTTGCGATCGGCAATGGCTCCTCGACCGCGAAGTATCGTGCGAGCACGCGTTCGGCGTTGGCATCGACCGCCGCCTCGCGCGCATCGAAGGCAATCGCGGAAATCGCGCCTGCCGTGTAGGGCCCGATGCCGGGAAGTTTCCGCAAGCCTTCCGCCATTCGCGGAAACTTGCCGCCCAATTCCTTCGCCACGACCTGCGCCGCGCGATGAAGGTTGCGCGCCCGCGCGTAGTAGCCGAGGCCTGCCCAGGCCGCGAGAACATCATCGAGCGGAGCGGCCGCCAGAGCCTCCACCGTCGGCCAGCGGGCCAGGAATGCGCGATAATACGAAGCGACCGCGACAACAGTGGTTTGCTGCAGCATGATTTCGCTGAGCCACACGCGATAGGGATCGGCGATCTCGCCTTTCCGCGCGCGCCAGGGCAGTTCGCGCCGATGTACGTCGTACCAGGCAAGCAGCCGCGCGGCGGGAGAAGCGGGTCTTTGCGTTGCACGACGAGGATTGGGCATAGTCGCGAGGAAGCAGAGAGAACCCGCATGGCGCAAGGCCAATCCGACAAACCTTCGCCGCAGGAGGCCCCGCGCCGCAACCGCACCGAAGCGGTCGAGCGGGGCGTGCAGGCAGTGGCCACGTCCGCCTTCGAGCGGGCGGGCTTTCGCGATTCGACCCTGATCCTGCGTTGGGCGGAAATCGTGGGACCGGAGGTTGCCCGCTTCGCGCGACCGTTGCGGCTGAGCAAAGGCCCCTCAGGCGGCGTTCTGACGCTCAAAGCTGAACCAGGCGCCTCCCTCTTCCTGCAACACGAGAGCCGGGCCCTCTGCGAGCGAATCAATGCCTATCTGGGACGGGCTGCGATCGCCCGGCTACGATTCGTACAGGGCGAAATCGCCCCGAGAACGTCGTTCGCACCGCTTCCCAGACCTTCCGCGGAAGCACCCTCCGCCGACCCGGCCCGCGGATTCCAAGGCCCGGAGCGGCTTAAACTGGCCCTCATTAACCTTGCACGCGTGCGCCAGCGTCCGCGGGACAAGCGCAACGATTGAACGTCACGCGAGGCTCTGCCACAAGCACACAGCAGACTGCCGGAGTGTGGGCCTTGAACCGCAAGCAGCTTTTGATCGGATTGGTGGCGCTCGCCGTCGTGGCGATCGGCGTGGCGGCCTATTTCCTGATTTTCTCGGGCAACTCGTCCGACGAAGCGGTGTTGCCGACGGGTGGCGAGAAATATGGCATCCAGATCACCGCACGCGACCGCACGATCGGCTCGCCCAAGGCGCCGATTCTCATGGTAGAGTACGCCGCGCCGGTCTGTCCGCACTGCGCGCGCTTCGACATGACCATATTTCCCGAACTCAAGCAGAATATGATCGATACCGGGAAGGTCTATTACGTCTTCCGGGTCTTCCCGTTGGGTCCGGTCGACATTGCGGCCGAATCGATCGCGCGCTGTTTGCCTGAGGATAACTATTTCCAGTTCATTGACCTTCTGTTCCGGAATCAAGCGAAATGGGACCCGGACGGCTATGACATTCCCGATGTGCATGCCGCTCTTGTGGAAATGGGTCGTACGGCCGGGTTGAGCGCGCAGCAGGTTGACGCCTGCATCGGCAACCAGACTGTCGCGAACCAGGTCTCTCATGTCGGTCAGGACGCTCAGACGAAATATGGAATCACCGGCACGCCGACTTTCATTGTTAACGGGATCCAACATGGCCCGTTCGAGGACTACAAGGAGTTGCAAGACTTCATCACCCCGATGCTGCCGAAAAAATAGTGTGGCAGCACACACAGGCGGCAGGACGGCGCGTATTCGTTGAAGTTCACCAGATTAAGACTCTCCGGTTTTAAATCTTTCGTCGAACCGACGGAACTTCATGTCGAGCCCGGCCTGACGGCCGTCATCGGTCCGAACGGGTGCGGCAAATCGAACTTGTTCGACGCGTTGCGCTGGGTCATGGGCGAAACGCGCCCAACCTCCATCCGCGGTGCGGAAATGGACGACGTGATTTTCGCCGGCAGCGCGGGGCGCCCGGCGCGCAACACGGCCGAAGTGATTCTGTTCATCGACAATTCGGATCGCACCGCGTCGGCGCCCTACAACGAATACGACTCGATCGAAGTGTCGCGCCGGATCGAGCGCGAGGCAGGATCCGTCTACCGCATCAACGGCCGCGACGTGCGCCAGCGCGACGTGCAGATCTTTTTTGCCGACGCGTCCTCGGGTGCGTCGTCGACGGCTTTCGTGCGCCAGGGTCAGATCGGTCTCCTGATCAGCCAGAAGCCGCTCGCACGCCGCGCCATTCTCGAAGAAGCCGCCGGCATTGGTGGACTGCATCAGCGCAGGCATGAAGCCGAGCTACGGCTTCGCGCTGCCGAAACCAACATGTCGCGCCTCGACGACGTGATCCGCGAAGTCGAAGGCCAGCTGCAAAGTCTGAAGCGGCAGGCGCGTCAGGCGGCACGTTACCGCAATCTCTCCGGACTGATCCGCAAGGCGGAGGCGCTGGCGCTGCATTTGCGCTGGTCGATGTCCGCCGTGCAGATGCGCGCGGCCGAAGCGGCTCTCGAAGCCGCGGCGGGGGCCGTCGTCGAATGCACGGAGCGCTCCGCGGTGGCCGCCACGGTGCAGGCCAATGCGAGCAGCGATCTGCCGCCATTGCGGGTGATCGAAGCTGAAAAAGGCGCGGCGCTTCACCGCCTGATCGTCGAGCGCGATGCGCTCGACGCCGAGGAGGCGCGCGCACGCGAAGCGGCGCAGCGTTTGCGGCAACGCATCGGCCAGTCCGACCAGGACATTGCGCGCGAGCAGGCGCTCGACGCCGACGCGCAGACTGCACTCGCGAAATTGCGTCAAGAGTCTAACGGGCTCGAAGCGATAAGCGCGCGGGCCGAGGAAGATCTGACGACGGCCGAAGCGCTTTCGGCCGAATTGACCGACGCGTTGTCCGAAGCAGAGCGTCTACTCGAGCGTCTGACGTCGGAACTCGCCGAATGGCATGCCCGCAAGCACAGCCTGGAGCGTTCGCGCGAAGTGGCTGCCGCGCTGGCGGAAACGAGTTCGCAGCAACTTGAAGCCGCGCAGGAACGGCTCGACAGCGCGTTCGCCGGAGCGGCCGAAATGCCCGATGTTCGTGCCGCCGAAGCCGACGCCGATACGGCGCGCGCGCTTGCTGCCGCTGCGCGTGACGCGATGACCGATGCACGCGCGAAACTCGAAAGCGCCGAAGCCGCCGAAGCCAAGACGCGCGGCCCGCTCGAAACAGCGGAGCGCCATGCGCAGGCACAATCTGCCGAAGCCAAGGCTCTTGCCGATCTGTTGCGGCCGCAGGGACAGGATCTGTTTCCTCCGCTGGTCGATGCCGTTGTCGTGCAGCCGGGTTACGAGGCCGCGTTCGCAGCAGCGTTGGGGGACGATCTACAGGCGCCGCTTGACGAAGCGTCTCCGCATCATTGGCGCAATCTGGGTCCGCTCGATGCGGCCCTGCCTTTGCCGGGTCATGCAAGACCACTAAGCGAATTCGTCGATGCACCGCCTGCCCTTGCACGTCGGCTTTCGATGACCGGCCTTGTGTCGGAAGGGACGGGCATCGCATTGCAGCGCGCCCTTCTGCCCGGGCAGCGTCTTGTCACGCAGCGCGGCGATCTGTGGCGGTGGGACGGCTATGCGGCCTCCGCCGATGCCCCGTCGCCTGCAGCAGTGCGTCTGTCGCAGCGAAATCGTCTTGCGGCGCTGGAAATCGAGATTGTGCAGGGCAAGGACATGCGCGCCGACGCCTTCGCGCGCTTCTCCGAGGCCAAAGCGCATGTCGATCGTGCGCGCGAAGAGTCGCGCGCGGCCGAGCAAAACGAAAGACGCGCCGAACAGGCGCTCATTGCCGCGCAGGACCACGCCGCGAAGATTGCGCGCGCGGCTGCGGAGCGTGCTTCGCAGCTCGCATCTTTCGAAGCCGAGATTCGCCGCCTGGGACAGGCGCGCGACGCGGCGCGCGAGGCGGAAGAACAGGCGATCGCGGGTTTGGCCGAACTGGCCGATGGTGCTGTTCTGGGCGAGTCGGTTGCCGCGGCGCGCAGCGGTGCGGCCGACGCGCGCGGCGCGCATGCGGAAGCGCGCGCGGCTCTGGACGGCATGCGGCGCGACGGCGACATCCGTGCGCAACGCCTATCGACCATCGCCAATGAAAGCGCGCGCTGGCAAAGCCGCCGCGAAGCCGCGGGCCAGCACATCGCCGAACTCAATCGTAGGCTCGAAGAAATGCGCGTCGAACTGTCGGCGCTCGATCAGGTCCCGACCGCGATCGGCCTCAAGCGAGGCATCCTGCTCGATACGATCGCCGGCGCGGAAGCCTCCCGCAATGAAGCCGCAGATGCGCGCGCTGCAGCCGAACGCAATCTCGCCGACGCCGACAAGGCTGCGAAGGCCGCCGATGCAGCGCTTTCGGCCGCGCGCGAAGAGCGCGCACGTTCGCAAGCGCTCATGGAATCCGCGCAAGGCCGCATCGACGAACTGCGCGCGCGCATTCGCGATGAACTCGACGCGACACCCGAGGAACTCGTCGAACGCGCCGAGATCAAGGAAGGCCAGGAACTCCCGGACCTCGAACACGCTGACAAACGCGTCGAAAAGCTCAAACAGGAACGCGAGCAATTGGGCGGCGTGAACCTGCGCGCCGAAGAAGAGGCCGCGGAACTCGCACAACGGCTCGAAACCTTCACAACCGATCGCGCCGACCTCGACGGCGCGATCCAGCGCTTGCGCCGGGGCATCCAGAGTCTCAATCGCGAAGGCCGCGAGCGGCTGGTCGAATCCTTCGAGAAAGTGAATCGCAATTTCCAGCTACTGTTCACGAAGCTGTTCGAAGGCGGTGAAGCGAAGCTCACTTTCACGGAATCGGAAGATCCGCTGGAAGCGGGGCTCGAAATCTTCGCACGGCCCCCGGGCAAGCGCCTGCAGTCGCTGTCATTGCTCTCCGGCGGCGAACAGGCTCTCACGGCGTTGGCGCTGATCTTCGCCGTGTTCCTGGTCAATCCGGCTCCCGTCTGCGTGCTGGATGAAGTCGATGCGCCGCTCGATGACGCCAATGTCGATCGCTTCTGCAATCTGCTGGACGAGATGACCCGCCTGGCCGACACGCGCTTCCTCGTGATCACCCATCACGCACTCACCATGTCGCGCATGCATCGGCTGTTCGGGGTGACGATGGCCGAGCGCGGCGTGAGCCAGCTGGTGTCGGTCACACTCGCCGAAGCCGAGCGCGTCGCGGCTGCGGAATAATATTGCGTCGGTGATCCAAGATAGTGTCGCGCGCATTTCGCCGCGGGCTGCTTTTTGTTGCAATTTCAACGAGTTATCGGCCATCTGGCATTCTTGACATATTCGCCCCCCGAACCCTATGGTCCGCCCGCCTTCGGTTGCGCCGCGACGGCTCCAAACGGCGCGAAATCGACGGCCTACCGGGATGAAATGCCTCAAAACGATCCCGACCACGACGAACTGCGCGCGCTCGGTTCGCGGCTCGACAAGGTTCGGCAACGTGACGGTGTGCGCAAGGTTCAGCCGCCACCCACGTCTCTCGGTATGGCGTTCCGGTTTGCGACGGAGCTGTTTGCCGCACTGATTGTCGGCGCGGGACTGGGATGGGGGCTCGACCGCTTGTTCGGAACGAGCCCGACCTTCATCCTGATTTTGGGTGTATTCGGCATGGCGGCCGGCGTGCGAAACGTCATCGTCGCGGCCAAAGAGATCAACGCGCAGATCGCGGCCGGCGCCGGATCGACGCGAAAGATGGATGAGGAGAAGTAGTCCATGGCCGCAAGCCCCATGGAACAGTTCGAGGTGAAGCCGCTGATCCCGATTCATGTGGGCGGCTACGACATCTCGTTCACCAACCAGGCTTTGTGGATGTGCGTCGTCGTGGGAGCAGTGTCGCTGTTCATGGCGATCGCGCTGTCCAAGCGCAGCGTCGTGCCCACGCGCATGCAGTCTATGGCGGAGATGTCCTACGAATTCGTCGCCAACATGATCAACATGGCGGCCGGCGAAGAAGGTCTTAAATTCTTCCCGCTGATTTTCTCGATCTTCCTGTTCATTGCGGCATCGAACTTCTTCGGCCTGATCCCGGGCTCGTTCACCGTCACAAGCCAGATTGCCGTGACGTTCACCTTGACGGCTCTCGTCATCATCACGGTGATCGTCACCGGATTCATTCGCCACGGCTTCGGTTTCTTCCGGCTGTTCGCGCCTGACGCGCCGATCTACATCCTTCTGTTTCTCGTGCCGCTCGAAGTGATTTCCTTTTGCGCGCGCCCGATGAGCCTTTCGATGCGTCTGTTCGCCAACATGCTGGCGGGACATACGATGCTCAAGGTGATGGCCGGCTTCGTCATCGCGCTTGGAGGCGCCGGCGGCGCCTACACCCTGCTTGCTGCGGCACCGGAAGTTCTGATTGTCGGCCTCACCGCACTCGAATTTCTCGTCGCCTTCCTGCAGGCCTATGTGTTCGCGATCCTGTCCTGCATCTATCTGAGCGAAGCGTTGCATCTTCACGACAACCACTGACGAACAAAGGGAATTTCCCAAATGGATATGATTCACGCAGCCAAGTTCATCGGCGCCGGTCTGGCGACCATCGCCTTCGTAGGCTCCGGTATCGGCATCGGCGTTGTGTTCGGAAACTACATTTCCGGCGCCTTGCGCAATCCCGGCGCCGCACAGAGCCAGTTCACGAACCTCTATATCGGTTACGCGCTTTGCGAATTGCAGGGGCTGTTCGGTCTCTTGATCGCGCTCATCCTGATGTACACCTGAGATGGCCGATACCGCCCAAACGACGAGCGGAACGACGGTGCCCCAGGAAGGGGGATTCCCGCCGTTCAAATCGCAGACGTTTCCCAGCCAGGTTTTCTGGCTGACGGTGACGTTTGCGTTTTTGTTCGTCGTGCTGTGGCGTTATGCAGGTCCGCGCATCCAGGGCGCGATCGCGGAGCGGCGCGGCAGGATCAATGCGGAACTGGCGGCGGCCGAGCAGAACCGGCGCGGCGCCGAAGACGCGTTGGCCGCTTATGAAGCGCCGCTGATCGAAGCGCGCGAGCGGGCCCGAGGTGCTGCCGAAGACACGCGCACCAAATTCGCCCAGGAAGCCGAAAGTGCCAAAGCCGCGGCCGAGCAGGAAGCCGACACCGTGACTGCGAAGGCCGAAGAGCGCATCGCGGCGTTGCAGGCCGAAGCGCGCCGCCACATCGCGGACGTGGCGAAGGACGCCGTGATCGAAATCGTGAGCCGGCTCACCGGCGAAACGGTTTCGGCACAAGAGGCCGCAGATGCCGTGCAAAACGCGGTCAAGGGCTGACAGCGATGGAACTCGTCAAGGAAATCCTGCAGGAGCCCGATTTCTGGGAAGGCCTCGGTCTTCTCATCGTGATCGGCATGTTCCTCTATCTGGGCGTTCCCGGCATGATCACCGGCGCGCTCGACAAGCGCGCGCGCGACATCGAGGCGGAGCTCACGCAGGCGCTGCAACTGCGCGAGGAAGCCGAAGTGGTCCTCACCAATTATCGCGAGCGCGCCAAGGAAGCCGGCAAGGAAGCTGAGACAATTCTCAAAGACGCGAAGGCAGATGCCGAACGGTTCGCCGAGGAAGCGCGCGTAGCCCTGAAGGCGCAACTCGAACGCCGCGCCAAGCAGGCCCAGGACCGCATCGCGCAGGCCGAGCGCCAGGCACTGCTCGAAATCCGCACGCTGGCAGCCGATGCGGCAGCCGCCGCCGCCGAGAAGATCATTGGCTCGCGGATCGACGACCAGAAGGCCGGCGCGCTCATCGCCCAAAGCCTCGGCGAGCTTCCGGCGAAACTGAATTAATCCAATTCGATGGCGATTTTGAAAGCGGCGGAGTGCCCTACTCCGCCTTCTTCTCCGGCATGACCACGCGGATGTGGAGCTCGCGCAGCTGTTTTGCGGACACCTCCGACGGCGCGTTCATCATCAGGTCCTGGCCCTGCTGGTTCATCGGGAACATCGTTACTTCGCGCAGGTTTTCCTCGCCTGCGATCAGCATGACGATGCGGTCGATGCCAGGCGCCGTGCCGCCATGCGGCGGCGCGCCGTAGCGGAACGCGTTGAGCATGCCG
>JBEKDC010000098.1:0-10764 GCA_050014535.1 Rhizomicrobium sp. | reverse complement strand
GAGGAGAGCTTCGCATTGTCCGGGAATTCGAGCGTCGTCTGCTCGCGTGCCGCCCGCTTTCCACTTGTCTGGGTCGGGCTCAATGCACTGCAATCTCAGCAGGCGCGCGCATTTTCTTATGCAACAGCGCGCCCTTCAAACTGTTGGAGGAAGCCGATTCGATACGTACTTCGCGAATCTGACCGATCAGTTCGATAGCATTTTCGACATGAACGGGCTGGAGCCAGGGGCTGCGACCGAGCACCTGACCGGGCTTGCGACCGGGCCGGTCGAACAGCACCTTCATTTCGCGTCCGGCGCAGGAGCGATTGAATTTCGACTGTTGTTCGAGCAGCAGCGCCTGCAGAATCCGCAAGCGCTCCGACTTTACGTCGTCGGGAATTTGATTCGCCGACGCCGAGGCGGGCGTTCCCGGTCTCGGACTGTATTTGAACGAGAAAGCCGCTGCGTAGTTCACTTGCCGCATCAGTGCGAGGGTCGCGTCGAAATCCTTGTCGGTCTCGCCCGGGAAGCCCACGATGAAATCCGATGACAACGCGAGATTGGGCCGCGCTGCACGGATGCGCGCGACGAGATCGAGATATTCGCGCGCCGTGTGTTGGCGGTTCATCGCCGCCAGAATGCGGTCGGAGCCCGACTGCACCGGCAAATGCAGATAGGGCATCAGCTTTTCGATCTCGCCATGCGCCTCGATCAGATCGTCGCCCATGTCGCGGGGATGACTGGTCGTGTAACGCAGACGCTCGACACCGTCGATTTCGGCCAGCACGCGCAGCAGACGCGCGAGACTCCAGGTCTCACCATCAGGTCCGGGTCCGCGATAGGCATTCACGTTCTGGCCAAGCAGCGTGATTTCGCGCACGCCTTTGTCGGCAAGGCGGCGCGCCTCATCCACGATCTGCGAAACGGGTCGCGAGAACTCGGGACCGCGCGTGTAGGGCACAACGCAGAAGGTGCAGAACTTGTCGCACCCTTCCTGCACCGTGAGAAACGCCGCCGGACCTGTCGTCGCGCGTTCCTTCGGTAGTGAATCGAATTTGTCTTCGGCGGGAAAATCCGTTTCGAGAACATGGCCCGAGCCGCGCGCGATGCGTGCGATCATTTCGGGAAGGCGATGATAGGATTGCGGGCCGACAACGATGTCGACCGCGCTTTGACGCCTGATCATCTCGGCGCCTTCGGCCTGCGCGACGCAGCCCGCGACCGCGATCAGCATGGGCGCTCCTGTTTCAGCCTTCATTTCCTTGAGACGCTTGAGCTTGCCCAGTTCCGAATAGACTTTTTCGGCCGCCTTCTCGCGGATGTGACAGGTGTTGAGGATCACCATATCCGCGTCGTCCGGCGCTTCGACAGGCGCATAGCCGATGCCCGCCAGCAGATCCGCCATGCGGGCGGAATCATAGACGTTCATCTGGCAACCATACGTCTTGATAAACAGCTTCTTCATCGGTGCGCGCTCGAATTCGGCGCTTTATCGGCGATGAGGCGGGCGATGACAAGCAAGGTGCAAAAATCCGGTTTCACGCCGCAGCTTCCGCCAATTCGCCTTTTTCGACGCCAATAGCCGCGTCTGCCGCGTCGCCACCAAATTTGCCCGCAAGCGCATGTGCTTGTGCCCGACGCACGATGGCCTCGACCCGAGCCGCGAGGGCCTTGCGTCCGCCGACGGTATCGACGGTTATAGGGGCGTGGAATTCGACCACGACCTCGATCGGGCCCGACACCAACGCCTCCCACAGGTGGGGAACCAGTTCCATATCGCCGTACCAGGCATACAGCGGCCGGTTCTCGCGCCCCATGGGCAGGCCGTGCATGCCGACATAGGCGAGCGACACAGGCTGGACGGGCACGTGAAGCGGCCGGCCTTGCGCGTCCGTGCCCATCTCCGTTTCGACCGCGCCCATCAATGCGCTTTTGAATGTCAACACGCGATTGCCGTCATTGGAGGTGCCCTCCGGAAACAGCACCAACGCATCGCCCGCGACGAGGCGTTCGCGAATCTGATCCTTCGCTTCGACGGCTTGCGTTCGCTTGGCGCGTTCGACGAATACGGCTTGCTGCAACTTTGCCAGCGTGCCGAAGAGCGGCCAACCCGCAACTTCGCTTTTCGCCACGAAAGAAATGCGCGCAAGGCCCGATAGTATCAGGATATCGAAATACGACGTGTGGTTTGCGACCATCAGGACGCCGCGATCCTGAATCGGCTTGCCGATGACAGTGATCCGGATTCCGAAAAGGCGGCACAGATATCTGTTGAAGCTGGACGGAAACGTCTTGCGCCGCTTGAACTTGAAGCGCAGCAGAAACGCTTGCCATGGGATCAGAAGCAAAGTGGAGGTCAGAAATACGATGAGGATTGCGACCGCACGGATTCGTGGCATCGGGTCCTCAGCGACCGCCGTTTCTCTTGGCCGGCTTGGGCACTCCGTATAATTCCAGGCGGTGATCGACGAGTTCGAAGCCCAATTCTTCGGCCACTCGCCGCTGCAGCTTTTCGATCTCCTCGTTGCGGAACTCGATTACCTTGCCGGTTTGCACATCGATCAGATGATCGTGGTGGGAATCGGGCGCCTCTTCGTAGCGTGCGCGGCCGTCGCCGAAATCGTGGCTCTCCAGAATGCCCGCATCCCTGAACAGTTTGACCGTGCGATAGACGGTCGCGATCGAGATATGCGGATCGAGCGCCGCCGCACGCCGATACAGTTCCTCGGCATCGGGATGGTCGCTTGCGTCCGACAGAACACGCGCGATGATCCGGCGTTGATCCGTCATCCGCAGGCCTTTTTCGGAGCAGAGTTTCTCGACCCGATTCACCGGATCATCCTTTCGCCGACATTCGACCCGCCGATTTTAGTCGAGTTCTTGGCCATTCCCAACTACGGCAGCGGCAAATTCGTCTTGAGCACGAGGGCATTTTCGGCTTTGCCCCCCGGCTCCCGATAGTAATCCGGCCTGAACCCAGCCTCGCGGAACCCTGCGGCCGCATAAAGAGCGCGGGCTGCCTCGTTTTCTTGCGCCACTTCGAGAAAAAGCGCCATCGCTCCCATTTCATGCGCCCTCGCGGCCCCGGCGGCGACGAGCCTTCGGCCGGTGCCCAACCGCCGCGCGCCGGGCTCGACGCCGATTGAGAGTATTTCCGCCTCGTCGGCCGCGACGCGGATGAGGACAAAGCCGGAGGCTGAACCTCCCGATTCGGCGAGGACCGCAAAAGCACCCGGCGTCGCCAGGAGTTGGCCGATGGATCGTGCGGTCCAGCCTTGCGCAAAACATCGCGCGTGCAGCGTCGCGAGCGTCGCCAGATCGTCCTGGCCGGCAGCGCGCAAGCGAAAAGGGCCCGAAGCACCGGCCGGCAGCTTCGCATCGGGCGCACGCAGATAAAGCGGTTTGGGGACCGTCTGCGGTCCCGGCGCGGTCATCGCGAGCCGCGCGACCCATAGCGCGTCGGGCTGGCGAATTCCTGTCAGAACAGTCTGGCCTCCCTGCTCTCGAAATCGTTCGGCGGCCTGTTCGCCCGCTGTTCCCGCGAATGCGAACGCGCCTGAACCCATGGTGCCGGCGGCTGTTGCAATGGCAGCGACGGCATCGTCGAATTTTGCCAATTGCAGCGGCACGATTGGTCCGTCTTCGCCTGTCGCGAGCACATAGACTTCGCCGCGTTTGGCATCGTGCAATACGGCCGCGCGCGATGTCTGCGCCTCTGCCATCGCAGCCGCAGCCATCGCATCGAGTGTCGTGACGCCGACGAGTGGTTTTTTCAGCGCGAGCCGCAGACCCCGCATAAACGCAATACCGATCCGCTGACCGGTGAACGTGCCCGGACCGGTTGTCACGGCCAGCCGATCGAGATCGGCGAATGAAATGCCTGCATCGCGCATGGTGTCCTGGACCATGGGCGCGAGCGCCTCTGCGTGTCCTCGTTCCATTGCCGCAAAGCGACGCGCACGCACGACATCGCCCTCCAGCACGACCACGGAACAGGCGCCGAGGGCGGTGTCGGCGGCCAGGATTTTGATAGGCATTACGGGCCTATGCGGCACGGCCCGCCGAAACTAGGGGATTCGCGCATATCAAAGAATCTTGCACGCCTCATCGAACGAGAGCCTCGGGCTGCGCGCGAAAACTTCCGATGGATCGCCATAGCCGATACTGCAGAGAAAGTTCGATTTGACGGTTCCTTCGGGGAAGAACTCGCGATCCACCCCGGCATTGTCGAAGCCCGACATCGGTCCGCAATCGAGACCGAGCGCGCGCGCCGCGATGATGAAATAGGCTCCCTGCAGCGTGCCGTTGCGGAACGCCGCGACCTCGGCAAATTTCGGATCCTTGAACCAATCCTTCGCGCCCGGCGCATGCGGAAAGAGCTTCGGCACATGCCGTGCGAAATCGAGATCGTAAGCGATGATGGCGGTGGCCGGCGCAGACATCGTCTTGGCGCGGTTGCCTTCCGAAAGGAACGGCTTGAGCCGCTCTTTCGCGTCCTTGGAGACCACAAAGACAATCCGCGCCGGCGAGATGTTCGCGCTTGTCGGCCCCAGACGCATGAGATCGTAGACCGCCATGAGCAGCGCCGTGCTGACGGGCTTGTCTTGCCACTTGTTCTGCGTGCGCGCCTCGCGGAAGATGATGTCGAGGGCTTCGTCATTGACGGCGCGGTGCATGGGAGTTCGCCTGCTGGATTTCGAAGACGAGACTTAGAATCGAAACGTGGCCCACGCAATTGAGGCGTTCAGATCGCCTCGACGCCGTTCACCTCGGGAATGAAGTGGCGCAGCATGTTCTCGATGCCGTTCTTGAGTGTGGCAGTCGACGAGGGGCAGCCGGCGCAAGAGCCGCGCAAATGCAGAAACACCGTCCCTGAGCCGCCGTCGAAGCCTTTGAAGACGATATCGCCGCCGTCGCCGGCCACGGCCGGACGCACGCGCGTATCAAGTAACTCCTTGATCTGGGACACGATCTCGGCGTCGCCCTCGGCGAAAGACTCCTCATCGTCGCCTTCGGCAGCTGCGCTTTCGATCAGCGGCAGGCCCCGGGTGAAATGCTCCATGATCGCGCCGAGGACGGCCGGCTTCAGATGCCGCCAGTCGCCGTCGGATTTGGTCACCGAGATGAAATCGGAGCCGAAAAAGACTCTTCCCACCTCCGGAATACCGAATAGCGCTGCGGCCAGCGGCGAACGGGCTGCTGCGTCCTTGTCCGGAAAATCGGCGACGGCGCTTTCCCCCATAACCTCGCGGCCGGGCAGGAATTTCAGCGTGGCCGGGTTCGGCGTCGATTCGGTCTGGATGAACATCGCTTTTCCGTCCGGATAAGCCGGCGCTCCTGTTTGGAGACGTTCGAATGAGCTTACATGGACCCGGTCGCGGCTTCGTTCAATGGCAACTGCCGTAGGGTCTTTGGACTAGAAATCCGACACGATGCCTTTGCGCTCCCAATCGCCATAGCGCGTGGGCTCCGGGCCTTGCGGACCGCCAATTTCCGCCGGTTTTTCCTGGAGCAGCTTGGACAAGGCGGCTCGGCGGGCCTCTGCTTCGGCGTTTGCCCGTTCGCCGGCCAGGCGAATACGGCGCGCGATCTCAGTTTTGCCGGCTGGCTTCGAACTCATGGCGTCCTTGACGACCTGTGGGCGGCCATTCATGACCTCGGACCGTAACCGAATTTGGCGCGCCCGAAAGGCATTTTCAATGATGAGCGCGATCTGCGCGGGCTTGGCGATGACAACCGCCGAAACTCTCGGCGCGTGGCCTTGAACGAGTCTCACTTGCCGGCAGCGGCCGGTGTGCCTGCCCGCGCGGCCGCGCAAGCGATCCTGAGCGCGGTCCTGCGAAAACGCCGGCCGCTCGATGCGGCGCAGGACGAAATTCTCGTGGAAGCGAATCTCGCGCCGCGCGATGCCGGTTTTGCGCGCGCCATCGCGGGCGAAACCTTGCGCCGTTTCGGCCAGCTCGACGCATTGCTGCGCGAATGCCTGCACAAGCCGCTCGCGCCGCATCGCACGGGACCCACGCTCGAGATATTGCTGACGGGTGCATGCGAATTGCTGTTTCTCGGCGTTCCCCCACACGCGGCCGTCGATGCCGCCAATCGATTGGCCGCGCGCGATTCCAAAGCAGTGCATTTCAAAGCGCTGATCAACGCAACACTTCGACGCCTCGCGCGCGACGGACGCGCCATGCTCGAGGCGCAGGATGCGCCGCGTCTCAATACGCCCGACTGGCTATGGACCCGCTGGTGCGAGACGTTCGGCGAAGAAACGACCCGCGCCATTGCGCAGGCGCACACATTGCCCGCACCGCTCGATATCCTGACTACACATGCTGGATTCGACACTTCACGATTGGCCGAAGCGATCGCGCTTCCCGGCGGCGTGCTGCGGCTCGCCGATGCCGGGCGAGTCGACATTCTGTCTGGCTTCGCGGATGGCGAATGGTGGGTACAGGATTTCGCGGCCGGCTTGCCTTCGCGCCTTCTGGGCGATGTACAAGGCCGCACCGTGATCGATCTGTGCGCGGCTCCCGGCGGCAAGACGGCGCAGATTGCGGCGATGGGCGCCCATGTGATCGCCGTCGAGCGCGAAGCGACGCGATTGCCGCGCCTCAAGGAAAATCTGGATCGGCTCAAGCTTTCCGTCGAATTGATCGAAGCGGATGTGCGCGACTATGCACCCGAAACGCGTGCGCCTTTCGTGCTGCTCGATGCGCCTTGCACCGCCACCGGCACCATCCGACGTCATCCGGAATTGCCGTGGATCAAAAGCGCGGCCGATGTGATGTCCTGCGCACAGACGACGAGCGAATTGCTCGACGCCGCGTCCGGCATGGTTGCCGATGGCGGCACGCTTGTCTTCGCGGTGTGTTCGCTGGAGCCCGAGGAGGGTCCGGATCAGGTGAAAGATTTTCTGCGCCGCCATGGAGAATTCCGTCGCGAACCCGTTTCGGCGACGGACGTTTTCGATCACGCAGAATTTGTCAGCGCCGACGGAGATCTTCGTACGCAGCCGTTCCATCTCGCGGAAATCGGCGGCATGGACGGCTTCTACGCCGCGCGGCTGAGGCGCCTATGACAGGCGGCCCAGTGCGTAAGCAACCGCCAGATAGAGCTTGCCGGTATCCGCGCTGAGGATCGACGAAGTGAGAAGTCCGCCGCCGTCACCCTCGCGAGCGCGCATGAGCAAGGCTTCAAATTCTTCGATATAGCTGTTGGCGGTGTCGCGGAAGCGTGCGTTCTCGCGATAGAGCGTGGTGATGCGATCGACCATGTCGGAATCGATCGAGCCCGCAAGTCTGCGCGCGAACACAGCGCGATCACCGGCGAGATAGTTGCGCCACTCTTCCTCGCCAGGCGCGGCCGCGTCCGAAATGGCCTCGAGATCGATGGCGATGTCGGCCAGTGCCGCCTGCAGCGCGCCCAAAGAGGCCGCCGTGTCCGGCTTCAATTCGCGCGCCTTTGATTCATTGTTCTCGGCAGCCGCCAGCAACGTGCTCATGTCCCAGGCTTTGGGCTCGACCGGTTCCACCTTCTTCTTCGGCCGCTGCGTCAGCCGACGCGCAAGACCGAGAAGGCCATCGCTCGCCGGCACATCCACGACCGGCTCGCCCTGAACAGTCGGCATGCGCAACCCGTTGCGCGATGCGGTGCGCGCGTGAATCGTCGAAAGCGTGCGAGCGGACAAGTCGAGAATTTCTTCCGTCTCGCTGCGCACCATCTCCCGCACGCGCTGCGCTTCCTGCTTGGCGACGCTCGGCAAGAGCAGAAGATGCTCTTCAACGGCTTGGACCGCGCTAGCCAGCGCTTGCTTGATGTCTTTCGCTTCCGAGGCGAGTTCGCCGGCCGTGCGCAGCAGGCGCTCGCACTCGCCCATGGCCTCGCCCACGAGAGCTTTGGCATTCGACTTTGCTTCCGCCGCGGTCTCACCGATCAGAGTTTGTGCGCCGGCTCCTGCGTCGTGAAGCGACTCGACCAAACGCGCAAGTGCCGCAGTCGCGCCTTCGCTCACATCTTTGAGACGCTCGGCCTCGCGCGCGAAACTGGCCGTCAATTGCGTGGCGCGCGCGGTCGAAGTCGACATCAATGTCTCAAGCTGGCGATCCGCATCGCTCGTCATCGCTTCGAACTTTTGCGCTTCGTTGCCCAGCGCGCCGATCGCCTGCTCGATCGAAACGCGCTGTGCGCCCAATGCGCCCTCGAAGGCCGTGCTCTCGTCCTTCAACCGCAGCAGCAATTCACCCATTGCCGTGCGGTGCCGCTCATGCCGCGCGAGGACGAATTCGGCACGCGCCATCGCCGTGTCGGAAACCGTCTCGATGCGCTTGGCCTGGCGGTCGAGTTCGACGGCGACGGCGTGGGGCGCCTCCGCCGCGGCGTCCGCCGCGGTCCGGAAGGCGTTCGATTGCGTTTCGAGCGATAGCCCCGCGCTGCGAAGCGAGGCCTCCGCCGTCTCGATGGTCGCCTTCAATTGCGCGGCGCGGCCGGCGATCAATTCGCTGGCGCGCGACGCCGTGTCGGACAAAGACCCGGCCACCGCATCGATGCGCTCCCGCTCCTGCGCGAGCCGTGACGCGGCAGCACCGGCCCGGACATCGGCCCGCGCTCCCGCCTCGTCCAGGGCAGCAATCTGGTTCTCGAGGACCGACTCCAGCGCCCGCAGGCGGGTAAACGCTCCGTCCAGCCCGGCATTGAGCCCGTCGAGTTCGCGTCTTACGGCCCGGCCAAGCCTCGCGGCCACCCGAGACCCGGTTTCATCGGCCGAGAACAAGCGATCCGTTGCGTCGGCCAAGGCGACCGCCGCAGCCGACATCGCCTGACCGCGTGTGAAGGCCCAGGCGGAGGCCAGCATCAGCACCGGAGGCATGAACGTCGCAAAGGCAAAGAGGGCAATTTGCTGCGGATCGAGATGGGTGAAGCCGCCGGGCCCGAGATATCCCCAGAGATAGGCGCCGGCTGCGCCAATCCAGAAGGCGCCGAGAGTGACCGCAAAGACCAGCGGGCCGATACCGGCCTCGCTACGCCGGGGCTTGGACGGCTTCGATTCTTCGGCAAAATTATCCGCAGTATTGAGAACGACAGGCTGGCTGCGTTCTGATCCGATCATCGGCACTTGGGGAGCCTCGACACGCCTTCACGGCGTCATATTAACGATGAAACTCGGAATATGCGAGGAGTCTTCGAGAGATAGCCACAGGAAGGAACGTGCCGCCGCTTAGCGCAACTCGACCACCCTTGCGCCATCCCGGAGATATGCTTCGGTCTGGGGCCATACCGCCTCTAGGTGCGAGAGCAGCAGGCGCGTTACAAGTGAGTTCCCGTCCGGACCCAAAGAACCGCCGGGCCAGCCCGCGTGGCCGCAAGAGACGCGAAGTCTTCGTCCTTCGTCACGATAATCGCGCCGGTGGCTGTCGCATGCGACGAAATCGTCGCGTCATTTGCCTCCCGCAGGCCTATGTCCTTTAGAGACACGGTTTCATGGCCCTTTCCCCGCAGCCATTCCGCCAGCGCTTGTGGAAATTGAGCATCGATAAGAAATTTCAAGCGAAAAATCTCATTCCGCCGCGACAACGACGGGGCGACCGGTCAAGTTCGCGGCGTAGGCTAGACACGCACGAATGTCGTCAGGTTCGAGATCCGGGAAATCTCGTAGAATTTCGTCCTGACCGATGCCGTTTGCCAGCATTTCGAGGATGTCGGCGACACGAATTCGCATTCCCCGAATACAAGGCCAGCCGTGGCACTGATCGGATCGAATTGTGATGCGGGCAAGAAGTTCGCTCATAACGCCACGTTACGCCGATTTGCATCGCTATGCCATTGTGGCGCGACTGTCGGTGGCTCGGGCAAATTGGCTGCTTGGCTCGGGATAGCGTTTCGGCGCGTATGATTGCAAGAAGGGACTCCGACAATAGCGACGAAATATCCATGGAAGCTTTGACCCCCAGCCGGACCGCGCAAGGCGCTGCCATGCATCGCGCCGCGCATCAATTTCTCGACGCGCCACCTGTCTTTGCGGACCCGCTGGCGCTGCGAATTATCGGCCGCGAAGCTGCCGAGGAACTGCGGAGAGGCCGGGACTGGCACGCCGGCGATCGCGCGGGTGGATTACGCGCCTTCGTCGCGATGCGCAGCCGGTTTGCCGAGGACGGGCTTGAAGCGGCCGTGGAGCGAGGCGTGCGGCAATATGTGCTGCTGGGAGCCGGACTCGACACATTCGCCTATCGGGCCGGCGACCTGTTTTCCGGGCTGACGGTATTCGAAATCGACCATCCTGCGACCCAGTCGTGGAAGCGCGCGCGACTTGCCGAGGCCGGAATTGAGATTCCCGCGAACGTCGTTTACGCGCCCATAAATTTCGAATCCGAGACGCTTTCGGATGGTCTGACGCGCGCGGGCTTCGACTTCGCACGGCCGGCATTTTTTGCGTGGCTGGGCGTGACGCCTTATCTCTCGCTCGATGCCGTGATGGACACGCTGAAATTCGTCGCGACGTCGACCGCACAAGGCAGCGAGATCGTGTTCGACTATTCTCAACCCGTCGAAGCGCTCGACGCGACGCAACGGGCTTATTTCGAAGCGATGGCCGAGCGCGTGGCGGCGGTGGGCGAACCGTTTCGCTGTTTTTTTGAACCTGCGGCGCTTTCGAGCGATTTGACCTCCATGGGATTTTCCCTGGTCGAAGATTTCGACGCAGTCGCGCTCAATCCGCGCTATTTCGCGGATCGATCCGATGGACTGAAATTGCGCGGACGCGCACATGTGGTGAAAGCGCGCGTCTGA
>JBEKDC010000097.1:0-13465 GCA_050014535.1 Rhizomicrobium sp. | reverse complement strand
CGGCGCGCCTCCGACCGGTAGATCGTAACGCGAACGCTATCGTTGAGGAATTCCATGTCCATCCCCGAAGGCTTCGCGCCTTTCAAGCTCGCTATCGGCTTTCTCGAGGCGAACGGTCCGCTGTACGGCAAATGGGACGGCACGCATCTCCTGCTCGGCTTCCGGGTCGAGAAGCGCCATTGCAATCCCGGCTGGGTCGCTCATGGCGGAATGCTCGCGACTTTCGCCGACATGCTGCTGCCCATCGCTTCGCGCTTCCAGAGCAAGGTCGACATGGGATTTTTGCCGACGGTCAATCTCTCCTGCGATTACCTGGCGCCGGCGCCGCTGGATTCCTGGGTGGAGGGCCGCGCCGATCCGCTCAAGGTGACGCGCAATCTGTTGTTCGCGCAGGGGCTGGTGACGGCCGATGGCGAGCCCGTGCTGCGCGCCAACGGCATCTTCAAGATCACTTCGACGAAATCCGTCAAGAGCGGCGATTTCACGCTCGACGCGCTGTTCGGTTTTCAGAAATGAGGACGTCATGGCCGAGTTCAAAGGATTTCCGAAAGATTTCTTCGCCTTCTTCCGCGAGTTGAAGGCGCACAACGAACGGCCCTGGTTCGAGGCGAACAAGCAGCGCTTTCGCGAGTCCGTGCAGGCGCCGATGAGCGACTTCATCGCCGCGATGGCGCCGAAGTTGGCGAAAGTGTCGAAGCATTTCGTCGCCGATCCACGGCCGAACGGCGGCTCGATGTTCCGCATCTATCGCGACGTGCGGTTCTCCAAGGACAAACGTCCGTATAAGGAGCATGCCGCGTGCCATTTCCGGCACGCGCTCGGCAAAGACGCGCATGCGCCGGGCTTCTACATGCATTTCGGTCCCGACGAAGTTTATTTCGGCGGCGGGTTGTGGATGCCGCCGCCCGATGCGCTGGCAAAAATCCGCGAAGCGATCGCGACGAAACCGGCCGTGTGGAAGAAGACCTTGTCCGACAAGAAATTCGCCAGGCATTTCGAAGGGCTGGGCGAGGGCGACGCGTTGTCCCGGCCGCCGCGCGGCTTCGATCCCGCAAACCCCTTCATCGACGACATCAAGAAGAAAAGCTTCTATGCCATGCGCGATGCGGGGGTGAAGCTTGCGGCCTCGCCCAAACTGGTGGACGAAGTGGCCGAAACGCTCGCCTCCGTGGGCCCGTTGATGAAGTTCCTCTGCGGCGCGGTCGGCGTGCCCTATTGATGCCTGCGCCATGACCGAAACATCCGCTCCCCAACCTGCCAACACGCGCTGGCACTTCATCCGCGACGTGCTCGTGCTGCAGCTCAAGCTGCTGCTCGGCAACGTGCACAATTTCTTCCTGATCCCCATTACTTTGATCGCCGCCGCCATCGATCTGGTGTTCAAGACGGATCGTCACGGCGGACGCTTCTATCGCGCGCTCGAATGGGGCCGCCGCGCCGAGGACGCGATCGGCCTCTACAGCGCGCTCGATCGCGACGACGAAGGGTTGAAAAAAGACTTCTCCGTCGACACGGTGATCAGGCAACTCGAAAGCGTGATCGTGCGCGAATACGAAAAAGGCGGCACGGCCGCCAGCATGAAAACCGCGATCGACACGGCGCTTGACCAGCTGCACGCGGAAACCGAAAAGACGGCCGTCAAGGCACAGGAAGCGGCGCAAAACGTCATCAAGAAACTCGCGCCGCCGGATTGAGTACATAATCCGGTGATTTTTCCTCACCCGTTTACGGGGGAGGTGGCTCATCGGCGCGAAGCGTCGATGAGACGGAGGGGGCGCCCCCATCCCCCGGCTTCGCCGGGTACTTCCCCCGTGAACGGGTGAAGAAAGACTAAGTGCAAACGCTGCACGTTACCCGCCCGCCACGAAACTCGCCGTGTCGATCGTGAAGCTGCCGTCGGGTTCGAACGCGAAATGCGACCTGACCTCCTCCGACATCTGCGCCTGCAGCGCGCGGATCGCATCGGCCTGAATTTTCGGCGTCTGCATTCGGGCGATCCAGCTTGCGAAATCGAGCCGCAGGCGGCGGCGCGTGGGTCCAGCGGGTGAAAATCCTCCGGTCTTGAGAAGCGTGTCCCATTCGCGCACGGAATAATCGCGCACATGCGAGGGATCGCGCAGCATTTCGATCGTCTGCAGAAAGGTGTCGAGCAGCGGCACATCCGGCGCCACGACGTCGAACACCATCGCCGAGCCGCCGTGCTTCAGCACGCGCCGCGCTTCCGCCAGCGCGCGCGGCACGTCGCGCCAGTGATGCGCGCTGTAACGCGTCACTACGAAATCGAACAACGCGTCGGCAAACGGCAGCTCCTCGGCGGCACCTTCGCGCGTCGCGAGATTGGCGAGGTTTCGTATACCCGCTTCCTGCGCGACCGCGCCCAGCATCTCGGCCGAAAGATCGTAGGCTGTCACTTCGCCGACATGGCCCGCAATCGCGAAACTCGCATGCCCGCCGCCGCAACCGAGATCGAGCGCGCGGGCAAATTTGTGCGCTTGCGCGAATGCCGCCAGCTCCGCGAGATCCTCGCCGCTCGCATGCACCGCACTTTCGATATAGGCTGACGCCCGCGGCCCGAATTGCTTGGTGACGAGGCTATGCAGATCGCTCATCACCCACCCGCAAATCCCTCCAGCACATTGGCCGTGTTCCGGCCCAGGGCTTCGATGTGCATCGAGCGCGGTCGACAGCGCTGGACCATAACCGCTCCAATCCGTGCCGCGCGGTTGCGGCAGGTTGAGATTGAAGCCTTCGCCTTTGCCTTCGCCCCGTTCGTCCGCGAAGCCCAGGAAATGCGGATAGGCGAAAGCCGGATCGGCATGGATCGAGGCGAAGTAAACATCGTCGCGGCGGTAGAAAATATCCTGCGTGCCGTTGCCGTGATGGTAATCGACATCGAGGATGGCAGGACGCAGGCCCGCGTCGCCCAGCCACTGCGCCGCGATCGCGACATTGTTGAGATAGCAATAGCCGCCGAACACGTCGGCGCTGGCGTGATGGCCGGGAGGACGCGCCAGCGCAAACGCGGCGCGCTCGCCTTCGCGAAGGACTTGCGCCGCCGACAGCGCGACATTGGCGCCTGCGCGCGCGGCCTCCCACGTGCCTTTGGTGATGGGTGTCGCCGTGTCGAAGGCATAGGTGCCGAGCCGCGCGTCGATGTCGCCATGGCGGCGTTCGCGCAAGCCGCGCGCCGGCCACACCGACGGATAGGCGTCGCCCCCCGCGCGCTCGCCATAGCGCTTGGCCCATTGCGCATGCGCCTCGCCCAGAAAGCCCACGAAATCCGCATCGTGGACTCGCAACAGCGGCTCATGGCCGAATTCGCGAGGGGAGAGGATGGGACCAAGCTTCCGCGCCTCGATTTCCGCGCGCACCCTTTCGGCCCGTTCCGGGATTTCCACGGCGGGCCCCATCCGCCCCATCTCGAATTCGAGGGCAGGCGCGTGGGCCAGATGCGCGGGCGAATAGAAGGTTTTCATCCGGCCATGGAAAGGCAAAGGGGCCGCGAACACAAGTTCCGATTGCGCCGCAATTCCTCTATTCTGGCTCCAACCGATAATGGGAGGACGTTCAATGGCACTCAAAACACCCGAGCAATATGTGCAAAGCCTGCGCGACGGTCGCGTGACCTATTGGGACGGCGAGCGGATCGACGACATCACCAAGCATCCGCGCTTCCGGGTGCCGATCGCGAATACGGCGCGGGATTACGACTACGACGATCCGAAGCTGGGGGCACTGCGCCGCTTCCGCGTCGAAGACGGCAGCGAGGCCCATCGCATCTATCAGATCCCGATGAGCGAACAGGACCTCGCCAAGCGGGTCGAGCTGCTGGCCCACACCGGCATCGGCACGGCGGTCTCGGGAGTCTACATGGCGCTCATGAGCGTGAAGGACCAGGTGGCGGCCGTGAACCCGCATTACGCGGAAAACATCGAGCGCATGTACCGCTATTGCCGCGACAACGATCTGCGCGCGGCCGAAGTGATCACCGATCCGAAAGGTGACCGCAAGCGCCGCGCCCACGAGCAGGACGATCCCGATCTCTATGTCCGCATCGTCAGCCGCAACGGCGACGGCATCGTCGTGCGCGGCGCCAAGTTGCACATCACGGCGGCTTCCGTGATTCACGAACTGGTGGTGATGCCGACCAAGGGCATGCGCCAGGACGAGACGGATTATGCCGTGTCGTTTTCCATTCCCGTCGCCACCAAAGGCGTCAGCGTCATCAACCGCAGTTTTGCGCCTGCGGAATTGAACGCATTCGATTATCCCGCCAGCTCGCATCACAGCATGCCGGAAGGCTTCGTGGTGTTCGACGACGTGTTCGTGCCGTGGGAGCGCGTGTTCCTGGCAGGCGAGGTGCAGCTGGCGAGCAAGCTTGCGCAGTCGCTGGGTCTCTGGGAGCGCACGGGTGGGGTGATCGGCGCGGTGGAATCGTCCGAGCTGTTCGTGGGTCTCGCGCAGCTCGTCACCGAGATGCAGGGCAAGGAAAGCGATATGGTGGCGCAAGCCTCCATCGCCGAACTGATCACCTATGCGCAGATGCTCAAGATGTCGCTCGATTACGCCTGCCGGCATTTCGAGCGCACGGCCTCGGGCATGGTCTATCCCAACACGCTGGCGATCAACGCGGCCAAATATTATTACGCCGCGAATTACCACCAGACCGTGCGCTATCTGCACGATCTCTCCGGTGGGCTTGTGCTGACCCTGCCGCTGGAAAGCGATCTGCGCAATCCCGAGTCCGGCAAATACATCCGCAAATATCTGCACACCAAATCGACGGTGGACGTCGAAACCCGCATGCGGGTCTACAATCTGATCCGCGATATGACCGCGGACGCTTATGGCGGCTGGCATTTCGTGGTGGCGCTGCAGGCGGGTGGCGGCTTGTCCGCGCAACGCTTCATGATGAACCGCACCTACGACATCGCCGGCGCGAAAGCGAAGGCGTTGGCGGCGGCGGGGGCGGGGTAATTCTTTCCTCCCCCGTTTACGGGGAGGTGGATCATCGGCGCGTTGCGCCGATGAGACGGAGGGGGACCGTGCGGCGTCGCCCCCATCGACCCGCTTCGCGGGCCACTTCCCCCGTAATCCACCTTCGCTAAAGCTTCGGTGGATCAGGCGCTCAGTCCGGCGAAGCCTTGGCGCAGCCGGACGTAAACGGGGGAAGAAGAAAGTTCGCTCAACCCTTCACCCGCGCGTCTCGCGGGCTCGTGCCGGTCCAGCGTTTGAAGGCGCGGCTGAAGGCTGCCGGTTCGGAGAAGCCGGTGAGATAGGCCGTCTCGTTCACGGAGACTTTCCTGGCGCTCAGATAATCCAGCGCGAGCCTGTGGCGCAATTCGTCCAGCACCTGCTCGAATCGTGCGCCTTCCGCGCGAAGCTTGCGAAACAGCGTCTGACGGCTGAGGCCCATGCGGCTCGCGATGCTGTCCATGCCGATGTCTCCCGTATGAAGCACCGGCAGCAACAGGCTTTCGACGCGGCCGCGGATCGTCTTCGAAGTCTCGAGTTCCTTGAGCAGCGCGTCGGCATGCGCGCTCAATACGCCGAAGACATAGCGCGGCGATTGCGCCAGCCGCTGGTTCATCCAGGAGCCGTCGGCCATCAGAAGCGCGTTCTTGTCGCTCTCGAACGTCACGGGGACCTGAAAGATGCGGTCGTATTCCGCGCGATAGGCAGGCGCCGCGTGCGTGACATGGACGGCTTTGATGATCCCGGCATTGCCGAGCCGGCGCGACATGCAGCTCATCCGCGCGAAAGACGATTCGGTGATTTCGGGAAATTCGTTGGGATTGCGGCGCCTGTCGATCAGCCAGAGTCGGCCCGCGACGCGTGACAGAACGAGGCGCTCCTCGTCAGGTCCCTCAACGTCAATATCGATCATCAGCCGGTTGTAGCGGCCCAGCTGCGCGAACGCGTCGGCCACGGTCTCGCAGGCCTGGCCCATGAGCCCGACGATGGACAATTCGGCGATCTCGAACGCTTCGCCGAAATGCAGCGCGAGCGCGGGATCGAATTCCTGACCCGCGCGCATCAGCGCGACATATTTCGCAAACGGAATCCGGTTGTCCTGGTCTTCCAGCTCCGCGAGCGGAATTCCGGAGCGCTCGGCCAGCAGTTTGCGGTCGGCGCCTTTCGAGACCGCCAGCTCCAGCAAGGCGCGTGCGAAACCGGCCGCAATCGTCCCGCCGCCGGTGTCCCTGTCGATCATGTTTTTGATCCGCAACATCATGGCCCACCGATCCGTCGGGGATAGGCTGGTCTGGAACAGGATAGCACAACGGCCGGCCCCCCGAGCGCCGGAAGCTCGCGCGATCAACCGATGACCGAACGAACCAAGGAATACTCGCCGCGCGCCATGGCCAGGATCGCCGGCTTTCTCTATCTGCTCATCATAATCGGCGCGTTATTCATTCCGTTCGCCACAGTGCCGTCCGGCATGATGCGCGGCGACGCGGCCCTTCCGACCGTGGCCCATATCCTGGCTGCAAAACAGCTCTACATTCTGGCGGGAATCGCGCAAGCGATCCTGGGGGCCTGCGATATCGCCGTGGCTCTGATCCTTTATCAGCTGCTCAAGCCCGTGGGCCGAAGCCTCGCCTTGCTTGCGGCATTTTTCCGAATCGCGTTTGTGGCCATCGCCAACGCGAACCTGCTCAACCATTTTGCGCCTTTGCTTCTCTTGAGCGGCGCGAGTTATCTGAGCGCGTTCACGCCGGAGCAGGTGCAGGCGCTGGCCGGAATGTTCCTTCGGTTCCGCACCATGGGCCTCGACATCGCGCTGGTGTTCTTCGGCTTTCATTGCATGATCCTCGGTTACCTGCTTTTCAGATCGACTTTCTTTCCCCGAATCCTGGGCATGCTGATGGCGATCGGCGGCGTGGGCTATATCGTCAACATCTTCGCGACCGTTCTGCCGCTCGACATCGCGTCACGTCTCTTTCCCTATGCGATGTTGCCGGCCGGCGTTGCGGAACTGGGATTAAGTCTCTGGCTCATCGTCGTCGGCGTGAACGCGGCGAAATGGCGGAGCCGCGCGGTTGCGGCGGGAATGACGGTCTGAATCGGATTCGTCCCCGCCGATCATGCGTTTGATGCGCGCGATCATGGTCTTTGGCGCCGTAAGCGAGCAGATTGGCGCATGACACCGGTTCTGATCGTTCATATCGCTGCGGGAAGCCTCGGGATCCTGTCCGGTTTCGCGACCGTGGCGGTGACCAAGGGCGAAACCCTGCATCGCGCGTTCGGAACGGCATTTTCCCTGTCCATGCTGACCGTATCCGCATTCGCGGTGTATCTGGCCCTGTACCAGCCGCCGCTTTTTCCGGGGGCAGCACCTGCGAGTGCGACCGTTCCCGTTGCCATTCTCACCTTCTATCTCGTCGCGACAGGCTGGATGACCGTCCGGCGGACGGAACGCGGAGTGGGACCATTCGAATATGGCGCGCTGCTGGTTGCCGCAGGCGTTGCCGTCGCCATGCTGACCTTCGGATTGCTCGCCGCCGGCAACCCGGTCGAGCGACTGCAAGGCTATCCCGCGCGCTATTACGCCTTCGCGTCCTTCGCGGCATTCCCGGCCTTGCTCGACCTCAAAGTGATCCTGCAAGGCGGGATTTCGGGTGCTGCGCGCATCGCGCGGCATCTGTGGCGCATGTGCTTCGCGTTCTTCTTCGCGGCCAGCTTCTTCTTCCTCGGACAGCCGCGGGTGGCAGCCGTCGTGCACCACTCGCCGATACTTTATGTGCCCGCGCTGGCGCCGTTGGTGGTGATGATCTTCTGGCTGATCCGAGTGCGGCTCACCAACTGGTTCAAGAACCGCGCAGTTGCGGCGTAGGACAGAAATGCCGGCGCCGCCGTCGCAATTACGCACGCGATCGGCGCGCTTTCTCGTTCGGTACGAAGGACATCCGACAACGACCCGGCGCTTGTGTGCGCGGATTTCGTCTCTGTCCGATATCATCCCTTTTATGTCATTGCAGACATCGCCATGGAAGGGCATTCTCGGCTCGGCGGAGTGCACGCATGACCCGAAAGCGTATCGGATTTCTGATCTACCCCGGAATTCAGGCTCTGGATGTCGTGGGTCCGATGGACGCGTTCTCGGCCGCCATGGTCGATGACGGCAAGGGTCGTTCGGTCGCGGGCTACGAGGTTTTCACCATCGGATTGTCCGCCAAGCCGGTCGCGGCCGAGTCCGGACTCGTCTTCACGCCCCGGTTCACCGCGCAATCCGCGCCGCACATGGACACGCTCGTGATACCCGGCGGGTGCAGCATGCGCGATCCCCGTTTCGGCGCGAAGGTCGCTCGGTGGATCGCGCAGCGATCGCCCAAATTGCACAGGATCGCGGCCGTTTGCACAGGTGTTTACGGACTGGCGGGCACCGGCATGCTTGACGGCAGATGGGTCACAACCCATTGGCGCTATGCGCAGGATTTCTCAAAGCGCTTTCCGGAGGTGCGCGTCGATCCGAATGCCATCTTCATGAAGGATGGAAAGTTCTACACATCGGCGGGCATCACCTCCGGCATCGATCTCGCGCTCGCATTGATCGAGGAAGACTACGGGGCGACGGTTTCCCTGTCCGTCGCGCGTGAACTCGTGGTCTATCTGCGCCGTCCCGGCGGACAGGCGCAATATTCCGAGCCGCTGCGCTTCGAGGCGCAGGCGCCGGATCGTCTTGCCGATGTGGCGGGCTGGATCGTCACCAATCTGCACAAGCCGATCACTGTGGAATCGCTCGCGCAACAGGCGCGCCTGTGTCCCCGGCAATTTTCCCGCCGCTTCAAGCACGCCTTCGGTACGACGCCTGCAGATTTCGTCGAAAAGGCGAGACTGAACGAAGCGCAGCGCCGCCTCGCGGACAGCGCTCGCAGGATAGATCGCGTGGCGGCATCGCTCGGATATCGCAGCGCGCATGTGTTTCGCCGTGCATTCGAGCGGCAATTTGGAATCTCGCCCAACCTCTATCGCAGCCGGTTCGGAAGAACCGGGATTCCGAAATAGGAGAGCCAAATGACGCGTTTGTTTCGTCCCTTCGCCGCGCTTTTCATCGGCTTTGTGTTGGCGAGTTCGTCCGCCGCTGCGCATGACATGATGGGTGGCCGCAAGAAGGTTGCGATCCTCATCTTTGGCGGCGCGGAAGCGATCGACTATGCGGGACCATACGAAGTGTTCAACGCCCAGAGCTTTGCCTTCGATGTTTATACCGTCGCCGCAACGGCCGCGCCGGTCGCGACAGGCACCGGTCTGCAAGTCACGCCGAATTACACCTTTGCCACGGCGCCCCAGGCCGATGTGGTGATTATCCCGGGCGGCATGGTCGAAAACGTCGAACATGACGAAGCGACATTGAACTGGATACGGACGCAGACCGCACACGCGCAATACACGATGTCGGTGTGCAATGGCGCATTCGTTCTTGCCAATACCGGATTGCTCGATGGCCTTACTGCGACAACCACGCGGACCAATATCGACCGCCTGCGCGCGGATCATCCGGCCATCAAGGTCGTGCGCGACCGGCGGATCGTCGACAACGGCAAGATCGTCACTACCGGCGGCGTATCGGCCGGTATCGACGGTTCGCTGCATGTGCTCGGCAAGATGCTGGGCCAGGGCAATGAACAGGCCGATGCGCTCTACATGGAATACGACGCTCAAACAGAGAGCGGTTATCTTCCGGCCACATTCGCGGTCAACGCTATTCCAGACGTCGGCATGGCTCTCTTCAATCTCGGCGATTGGACGCTTCTCGCAACAGGCGGCGATGCGCGACACTGGGAATTCTCTGCCGCCGTGGAATCGAAACTTGCGCCTGCCGAACTGAAGAGCAAACTGGACGCGATCTATTCCGGCGCAGGAAAATGGACCGCGTCCGACTCCGGGGACTCCCAGGCGCGCGACGCGCAGTCAAGCAGCTGGAAATTCTCGGCCGCCGACGGCCGCCATTGGACCGCAATGCTTAAGCTGCAACCCGTTTCGAGCCAAGCAGAACGTTACAATTTCTCGATCACCGTCGCCGAGGTGGCACATTAGATCGTTCGCCAACTCGACTGCGGGGAAAGGCAATGACGATGACACCGGCCTTGATCGCTCATATCGCCGCGGGTGGCACGGGAGTAATTACCGGGGCCGTGGCGCTGTCCGCGGCAAAAGGCGAGCGTCTGCATCGCATGTTCGGAACCGTATTTTTTGCCGCGCTGCTCGTCATGTCCGCGACGGCGGCATATCTGTCCATTCTCCTTCAGCCGGGCACGCTCTTCGGAAGCATCCTCACATTCTATCTGGTTGTCACCGCATGGATGACCGTCCGACGAAAGGAAGCAACCATCGGCAGCCTCGAAAAAGCGGCTGTCTTCGTCGCGCTCGGCTGCGTCGCCGGCACACTCGTGCTGGGCCTGAAGGCGATGAACAGTCCGACGGGACAGTTCTGGGGCTATTCCGCCCCAATCCATTTCTTCCTGACCTTCGTCGCGTCGATCGCTGCCGCAGGCGACATCCGGATGATCCTGCACGGAGGCATTTCCGGCGCACCGCGCATCGCGAGGCATCTCTGGCGCATGTGCTTCGCCTTCTTTGAAGGCACGAGTGCATTCTTCATCGGAAAGCAGAAGGTCTTTCCGACGTTCCTTCACGGATCGCCGATTCTCATACTGCTGGGAATTGCGCCATTGGCCGTAATGATCTTCTGGCTGATCCGCGTCCGGCTGACGAGGCGGTTTAAATCCGACGCAGTTACGGCGTAAGAAAACCTATAGCCTCTTCCGCAAGCGCCGATTGCGGATCGGCCAATGCCGTCTGCCGCTCTTTGGCGAGGTCACCGGATCGGATCGCCGGTGTCGCACTGGTCAGCGCCGTCTTGTAGGCGGACAAAAGTTCCCCACCCGGTTTCGTCACGATGTCCGGCTGCACGCCGACACCCAACCAGTTCGTATGGGTGATTGGGCTTATGATTTGTCCGTTTGCGATGAAGGCGCTGAAATTATGACCGAGGTCGATCTCGCCGGTCGCGGAAGTCGCTTCGCCGCTCGTATGTTCACCAATGACGATCGCGCGATGCATGGTTTTCAGCGCATATGCGCAGACTTCGGCAGCCGAGTGGGTGTGAATGCCGGTCAGCACATAGATCGGGCGCGCCAGGAAGCGCGGCCCGGCGACAAAAGCCATCGTCCAATGCTGGCGCTCGGTCGTTTGGCCGCCTGTCCGTTCCACCGGGGACGGCAGTTCCACAGGATCTTCGAAAAAATAGCTGAGCAGCGTGTCGGCGGCTTCTCCGCTTCCACCGCCGTTTCGTCTCAAGTCGATGATGAGCGCATCGGTGCCGCCGATCGTCTGCATCACGGCAGCGAGCTGCGTTCCGGCCTCGGGATCGGGCGAGAAATAGGCCAGATCGATATAACCGATATTGCCCGGCAACCGGCGCACGCTACGCACCCCATAGCCGTTTGCGGCATCGTAGGCATGGGCCTTTTGGCGTTCCTCCGGTGTCGGATTCTTCTTAACTCCCAGCTCTTCGCCGAAATTCACCGCGAGATGCTTGTCGTGACCGATGGCACGCATGTCTGCGGTGAGCCGGGTCGCAAGTGCGGAAGGCGCACCGATTGCGCGGTACTCGCCGCGATGGGCACGCAGCTCGCTCTGAATGCGTCGCGCCACATCGGGAAAGACATAGTCGTTCAGGCCGGCAATCAGGCGATCGACCACCCCATCGACTTGCACCGGCGTGAGGGATGGCGCTGCGTCCTGCGGGCCGGCCGACGCCGCAGATTCCAGCAACACGACCAGAAGCGATATGACGAACGAAAGCTTGCGCATGATGTTCACTCGGCGAGGGGGCGAACGAGCCTGCCTGCTTTTCCACGGGGCGTCTTGTAAGTTTTCAACCTGTCGTCGAACCAAGCATCCGGACGAGCGCGCCGAAGTCTTTCGGGCTCATCGCCGCGAAGCTTCGAAAATCGCGACAGAGATGAGGATGGTCGAAGAAACCGAGCCGATGGGCAACCTCTGTGACGCGATGCGAGCCCATTGCCAGATGCAGCGCTGCGAGTTGCGACCTGCGGCTTTTCAGATATTCACGCACGGAGCACCCGAAATACCGCTTGAACTGTCGCGTGAGATGGACCGGATGAACTCCCGATTCCAGGCCCAGCTGCTTCAGCGTCGGAGGGGCCGTCGGCAAACTGTCGTCCAGTTGTTCCTTGTTTCGCAGGAGCCATCGCGGCGGCACACCGCTTGAGAGCGGCGGCGGCCCGATCGCGGCAATCACGTCATACAGTGCGAATTCGATCTCCGGCGCCGCAGTGCGCGGATGCTCCGCCAAGAGTTTCGCAAGCGAGAGGAACGCCGCGACCGCAGGTCCGCCGCGATGATGCCACTTCAAGGATCCTTCCTCGGGCAAAATCTCGTTGAGTTCCATATCGTCCGGCAGACGGATCTGAAGGTTCTCGCACCCCTCAGAGCCATAGACATCTGCGTGCGGCACGCCCGCACGCTTGATCACCAAACTGAGAGGCAAAGCCAACTCGCACGCTCTCCCGTGTCGTTCTTCGAACGAACCGCGCAGGGCCAGAGTGAGGGATGCCCACGCGTGCGAGTGGTTCGCTTGGCGAAAATGTGGGGGATAAGCGACGTGGTCGACCGCAAGTCCACGGTCGTCGGACGAAACGAAGACGGCGCGGGTTTTCATGCGTTGCCGGCTCTATGCCGCGACGGCGTGACGCCGAAATGCGCTTTGAATTCGCGGAGCACCCTCACGCCACCGCTTTCCTCACCGGCGTCATCACCAGCCTGTTGACAATGGCACCCATCGCGGCGGCGTCGAAGCCGGGGTGGTCGAGCCACCAGGCGAGAAGTCCGATCGTGGCGGTGACGGCGTGCAGGGTGACGAGATCTGTGGGCAGGCTGTCTGGTGCGGGAAGTTCGATCGCCTGCGCGCGGATTGCGGCGCGCTGGATCAGCTCGCGGCGGATGTTCGCTTCCGCGCCGCCCGCGATCAGCGCGCGGCAGATGGTGCGGCGGCTGTCCACGAAACTGCACAGCGCGATCGAAGCCTCGAGCGTATCTTCCGCCAGCAGCGCGGGCATCATCAGCCCGATCAGTTCGTTCATCAGCGCATCGGCCACGTCGGCCAGCAGAGCCTGCTTGTCGGGATAGTGGCGGAAGAACGTGGCGTAGCCGATGCCGGCGCGCTGCGCGATCTCGCTGATGGTCAGGTCGGCGAAATCCTTTTCGCCGGCGAGCGCCAGCACCGCCTCGGACAGCGCGGCAAGGGTTTTCGTTATGCGGGCATCGGTCATCCCAAAATCTCGCCCAAAAAATGGCGCTTGATCGGCGATCCGGTCGCTGCTATTTATGATCTACTCTGGATCATAAATAGGGGTGCCATGGCCGACGCGCATGTCCTCACGCAAATGACCCGCTGCCCATACCACCAAGGCGGGGATGAGCGGAAATCGGCCGG
>JBEKDC010000096.1:0-10954 GCA_050014535.1 Rhizomicrobium sp. | reverse complement strand
ATTGGCGACGGTCGCCTGGCCGCCTGCCGTGAGATTTCCATTAGAAGTCGTGCCCGAGACATAGATCTGATTGCCCGAAACCGTCACGCCGCTGATGGCACCGTTCTGAAGATTTCCGAGATCGATCTGCCATGCCGGAGCGGCCGAGGTATCTGTCCCGTCATACTCGGACAGGATACCCTGACCGTTCTGCACGCTTGCAACGACGAGATTTCCCGACGCCGTCGTTGCAAGCGCCGAAACCTGGTTGTTGCCCGTCGTGCCGAATTGCTGTTCCGACGTGATCGTGCCGCTGGAATTGAGCGTTGCGACATAGGCATCGGTGCCGCTGCCCGAATTCGTCTGGCCTGCGCCGATCGAACCGCTCACGGTACCGCCGATTGTCACGTTGCCCTGTGCGTCGACCGTGACCGCATTCGCCTGATTGGCGTTCAAGGTCGGAACTTGCGTGATCCAGCTCTGATTGCCGCTTGAATCGTAGGCCGCGACAAAGCTGTCATTGTTGCCGTTCGAAATGCCCGTGGTCGAAAGATTGCTTGTCGTGCTGCCCGCGATGACGACACCGCCGGTCGGGTTGAGCGCCATCGAATAGGCGCTGGCGCTGCCCGTGCCGCTTACGAGCTGGGTCCACTGCAAATTGCCGGCCGAATCGTATTGGCTCAGATAGACGCCCTGCGTTCCCTGATTGAGTTCGTTGCCGAAATTGCCCGTCGCATTGCCCAGCACATACACGTCGCCATTCGCATCCACGACACTCGATTGCGCGGTCGTGGTGCCGCTCGATGGATCGACGGCGGTGTTGGACACGACCTGGGGCGTGGACGACAGATTGTCGAGCTGAACGAGGCTGCCCTGCTGATCGGCCGGCGCCGTCGAGACGCTGCTGCCGCCGGTGCTCGTGGAGGTGGTGTTCGTGATCGTGGGTGTCGCCGAACCCGACGAGCCCGCAAGATAAAGCGAAGGCGTCGCCTGGGTCGATGACAGTGCGACCGTCTCGCCCGCACCCTGCGCAATCTGAACGCCCCATGTCGCCGTCGACGTGTCGTTGATGGAACCGCTCGTCATCGCCGTGCTGAACCGCGTCGTAAACCCGTCGGACGAAAGCTGTTGGTTGACGTAGCTGACGATGTTTCCGAGTGTCAGAGGGCCTTGAACCTGCGAAAGATCGATCGGTACATTGGTCGTCGTTCCCCCCTTCGTGATTGAAACGTCGAAGTTCTGGTTGGCGCTGACGCCAGGCAGCGCTGTCGAGAGATTTGCGTCGCTGACAACGGTTCCGCCGGAATAGTTGATCGGCGCGAACGGAACCGCAGCACTGCCCGTGACCGAGGCGCTCGGTGTCTGCGTCTGCAGCGTGAAATTGTTGAACGTGGTCGAATTGATGAAGGACTCGACCTGCTGCAGGCCGGTCTGGAAACGCGCGTCATATCCCGCAAGCTGACCGGACGTGGCGCCAGGGGTCTGCGCGATGCCGGCCAGTTGGGTCAGCGAATTGACGGCGTTGTAGAGCGTGAAGAGATTCTGATTGTCTTCCGCTGTCTTCGAATCCGACGAAGTAGCGGCCGCGAGCTGCGTGCTGTCGGGATCGATAAAATTCGTCGTCGAGAGAACGGCCACATTTTCCGCCAGTTGCGAAGGCTGCGGTTCCTCCCACGGCGGCGTTTGGGTTGTGGTGCTTGATGACGACGCCGCGCTATTCGTTGCATTCGAAGTCGACGTCCGCTCTGCGTTCGCCTCATCTGTGCCGGCGTAGTAGTCGAGCAGAGCCGTCGAGGTGATTGTCGTCAACGTGGTCGACGTCTTGCTGGACGATGTCGATCCGAAGAGGTTCGACGTCGACGGCGACGTGAACAACGTCGTCAGATATGACGGCAAACTTCCTACGGACGACATCGATTCCGGCCCTGAATTCCAATCGGGACTATCGGCCCAATGCTTTAACGCCGACCTAAGTTTCGCCCCGCAAAATGTGCTTAAGGAGGTCTTAACTGCGGCGAGCGCACAACTCGCCTCATGACCGGTTTGGTGCATGTCGACCCCTACGAAGAAGGCCTCAGGCTTTCCACCCAAAATCGGCACGCCGAAGCGATCGATCGCTTCGAGCGCGCCTTGCAGACCAGTCCCGACGATCCGCGGGTGCTGTTTGCGCTCGGCAACACGGCGCGCGCGCTTGGAATGTCGCAGCCGGCGCAACTATTCTTTAACCGTGTTCTGGCGCTCGAGCCCGGGCGCATCGAAGCCCTCGTCAATCTCGCCAATCTGTTGCGTGCGGAGGGAAATTTCGGGGCCGCCCATGCTCTTCTCGCGCCGGCGCTCGCGCGCAATCAGGACGCGCCGGAACTTTGGCTTACGCTCGGCTCCGTCTATCGGGAAATGGGCGATTCCGGCCTTGCCGAACAATATTATCGCGCGGCGCTTGAGCGTCGGCCAGACTATCCTCCGGCGCTTGGGAACCTTGCCGACCTTCTGGCGGACCAAGGAAGCGTCAACGAGGCGCTCGAACTTTACGGAACCGTCCTCAAGCGCGAGCCCAAGGATGCGCAAGCCAGATTGAACCGGAGCATCCTCCAGCTGCTGCGGGGCAATCTGAAAGACGGCTGGCGCGACTATGCGGCACGCCTGAAGATTCCCGGAAAAGCGCCGGTTGCCGATCACGGATTGCCTTCGTGGCAGGGAATGCACCTCAAACGCACGAGACTGCTCGTCACCGCCGAACAAGGCGTCGGCGACCAGCTGATGTTTGCAAGCTTGATTGGCGATCTCGCGACGCGGGCGAAGGACGACGGTGGCACGCTGATCTTCGAATGCGAGCCGCGGCTTGTTCCTCTGTTTGCGCGATCGTTTCCCGCAGTGACGGTGAAACCGAGTCAAATGCAGGCAAAAGGCGGTGTTACCACTGCGCATTACGGCTGGCTCAAGGCAGCCGGCGGCGCCAACGCGGCCATCGAGCTTGGTAGCCTTCCGCGAATCCTGCGGTACAGACCGACTCAATTTCCCAATCCCAATGCGTATCTCGTTCCCGCCGCGGACGAGAAATTGCGTTGGCGCGAGACTTTTTCCGCGTTGGGCGACAACCCGCATATCGGCATCTGCTGGCGCAGCGGAAAAATGGGAGGCGCGCGCAATCTGCAATTTGCGCCGCTGGAAGCCTGGGGCGAGTTCATTCGCACGCTGTCCGGAACGATCGTTTCGGCGCAATACGATGCCGCTTCTGAGGAAATTGCAGCGCTCGAAGCAATCGGCGGTCGCAAGATCGTCGTGCCTCAGGCCATCGATCAGAAGAACGAACTCGATCGCACCTGCGCGATGCTGTCGGCCCTCGACGCGGTCGTTACCGCACCCACGGCCGTCGCGTGGCTCGCCTCGGGCGCCGGCGTGCCGACTTTCAAGATTTTATACGACACCAGCTGGACCAGCTTCGGAGAATCCTTCGAGCCGTTAGCGCCGTCTTGTGCGTGCCTGATGCCTCGGACCCGTGGCGACTGGAGCGATACTTTTGCGCAAGCGTGCGGATCTATCCGCGCGCTGCCGACGGCGCGCTGACCCTTCGCGCATTCAGGGCCGCTGCCAGATCGGCTGCCACACGCGTGGCGCCATCCGCATCGATCGTCGTCATGCCGGCTGCGCGCATCTCGCGGCGACGCGCGGGATCTGCGAGCAGCGCCCAAACCGCACGCGCGATATCCTGGTCCTGCGCGCGTTCCGCGACACCAAGCGAAATCCCCATTCCGGCCCGTTCGAAGGCTGAAGCCGAGAGCGCGTGATCCTCGGTGAGGCAAAGATAGAGCGCCGGCACGCCATAGGCCGCGAGCTCATAGGCTGTGACGCCGAATGCGGCGAGCGCGGCATCGCTGGCCGCATATTCCGTGGCCAAATCGCCCGCGCCTTCCACCGTCTCGAAATGCGGCGCAAGTCCGACAATGCGGCGTGCGACGCGTGCACCATCGGCAACTCCGGGGCCGATGACAAAGCGGGCGCGGAATACGGGATCGAGCCTGGAAAGCGCCTCGGCCGTTCTGAGAGTCAGCCCGGCGGGATCGCTGCCACCCATCGCGACCAGCAGGGTCGGACGCGGAGAGGCGGCTCGCCGCGACGCGGCGAGCTTGTCGAGACCCAGCATCGCCCATTCCCAGCCGACGCGTGCGACGCAATGCGTGGCGCCCCAATCGAGCCGATAGGCTTGGGGAACCGGAGGGTAATAAGCGATGTCTGCCGCAAGACGCCGGTCCGAACCATCATCGATGACCGCAGTCAGGGCAACATGTCGGGAAAGTCGGACAAGCTCCTCGCCGCTGATTCCCTCGCGCATATCGCAGATCAGCATGTCCGGATTGCGCGACGTCGCGAGCTCGGTCAATTGAGCAGCATCGTGCCGTTCGTCGACAGGGACCGCCTCAAAGCCGGCGTCGCGCACGGGTTCCAGGGCATCGGCCGTTCCATTGACCGCAAAGATCGACCCGATTCCTTCGCGATCGCGCAACGCGCGCGCCAGCGCCACCATGCGCTTGACGTGGCCATAGCCGAATTTTCCTCCTCCGTCGCAGCGGATCAGCGCGACGCCGCCAGTGGCCGCAATCGGCTTCTGCTTCACATGCGCATTCATCGCACGCAATTGCGGTTCGCGTTCGAGCAGCAACAAAAGATCCGCGAGAGACGCCTCGCCCGCCTTCGCCGCCAGGCGCTCGTGCAAGGTCTCCACAAAGGCGAGATCGTCTGGCGTGTCGATCGTCAGCCGGCCACCGGCATGCGCGAGCTGCGGGTAGGCCGGCGCACGTGCAATTCGAACGAAATCGGGATGAAGTTTGAAATAGCCCGTGACGTGCTCGCGCGCGACCGGATCGGAATGCGCGTCCATCATGAGCTTGTCGAGCGCGCGACGCGTGAACGGATCGACGCCTTCGTGCCCGGTAATTGCGCCTTCTTCGAGCAGCACATAGTCGCCGTTCTGCTCGAGCAATGACGCGAGAAGATGATCGATGAAGCCGGCATCGACGAACGGCGCATCGGACGACACGCGCACGATCACGTCCGCATCGAGCAGTTCGGCGGCGCGCGCAAATCGCGCCAGCACGTCGTCTTCCGGACCGCGCACGACCGGCACGCCATGTTCGCGGCCGAACGCCACAATGGCGTCGTCGCGCGGATTGGTGGACGTGGCGATGGCGATCTGCTCGATGAACTGCGAGCGACGCAGGCGATGGACGATGTGCCAGAGCAGCGGCTGCCCTGCGATCGGTTTCAGCACTTTGCCGGGCAGGCGTGTCGAGCCCATGCGAGCCTGGATGACGGCGACGATCCTGAGATGATCGCTCGGTTCTGGCGTCAAATTCATGCGGCAGGTTTCCAGGCCGCGCGCACATGGCGCAGCGGACGCATGCCATCCACGGGATCGGCGCGCCACTCGCGATCGTCGATTTCGGAAGGCTGCGGCTCCTTGAATCCCGTTCCATCCGCCACAAAGCTTTGACGGATGCGCGCAATGACGGGAGCAATCTCTTGCGGCAGCCAGCAATGACCGGCCGCGTATTCCGCACCCTCGCCATCGAGGTCGAGATGAAACTCCACTGCTGCCGCATCCCAGCGATGCACGGCGCGTTCGATGACTGCAGGCGTTCGTGTGTGATCCGACCAGCCGGTCTTGCAGCCGGTCGCCGAGCGGATGGCAGCGATGGCGGCCAGATTGGCTTCCGCCGGTGGCGTGGGGTAGGCGGACACGCAGTGGAGAAGCGTGACATCGCGCGCGCCTGCGCGTTTCAGCGTGGCGGCTGCCGCGATGATTTCATCCATCGTTGCCATGCCCGTGGAGAGCACCACCGGCTTTCCGGTCCGCGCACACGCTTCCAGGAGCGGTGTCACCATCAACTCGTAGGACGCAACCTTGTAGAAGCCGACGAAGGGTCGGAGCTCTTCGACTGCTTGGACGTAAAAGGGCGTGCAGGAGAACGCGATTCCGCGCTGCGAACAGCGTTCGGCGAGCAGCCCCAGATGGGCAATCGGAAGTTCCCATTCCGTGCGGGCGCGATGCTTTGCGCTCTGCGCCAGGATCTCCGGCGCGAACATGCGCGCGATCTTGAAAAGCTGGAATTTTACGGCATCGCAGCCGCAATCTGCCGCAGCGTCAACGAATGCGAGCGCCCGCGAAAGGTCGCGCGCGTGGTTGCTCGAAGCTTCCGCAATGAAAAGCGGCGTGGTCACTCAAATCCTCCGAACGGTCTTAACAGTTTTTAAACACCGGGTGGCTAAAAGACAGTTAACGACGGGCGGGCGGGGAAAGATGGGCATTGCCGCGGCCGAGACCATTATTGCGTGGCAATCGCATGAGGGCCCGCGCATTGCGCGGGCGGGCGGCCACGACATTATCCAGTGCGTGATGTGCGGTTTTCGTCACATCGTGCCGCTGCCGGAGCCGCGCGCCTTCGAGCACACCTATCGCGATGTCTATGCCCGCGAAACGTCCCCGGGTATCCCGTCGCTCCTGGGTGACGATCGGAACTGGTCGGAAATTGCCCATGCGGATTTGCTGGAAAGCTTCGAAAGGCTGCTGGGACCGTCGCGTCGACGCCTGCTCGATATCGGCTCCGGACCGGGCTTTTTCCTCAGAACTGCGAAAGCGCGGGGTTGGCGGGTATTGGGAATCGAACCCTCGCGCACCGCGTCCGCTCATGCGCGCAGTCTCGGCGTAGAGGTGGCGGAAGGCTTCTTCAATGTCGAAACGGCGCCGGGTCTTGGGCGGTTCGATGCCATCCAGCTCAACAATGTTCTGGAGCACGTACCTTATCCGACCGAGACCCTGTTGCTAGCACGCGATCTGCTGGAACCGGGCGGGGTGCTGTGCGTCAATGTGCCGAACGATTTTTCACCGTTTCAGGTCGCCGCGCGCGTGGCTTCCGGTCTGCCCGAATGGTGGGTGACGCCCAATCGGCATCTCAATTACTTCGATTTCGACTCGGTGAGCGACCTTCTCGCCCGGCTCGATTTCGAGCCCGTGGAGCGGACGACCAGCTTTCCGATGGAGATGTTTCTCCTGATGGGCGAGAATTATACCGGCGATCCCGCGCTCGGCCGAGCCTGTCACGCCAAGCGGCGGCGTTTCGATCTCGCGCTCGATTCGACGGGTATGAAGGAGACGCGCCGCGCATTCTATCGCGCGCTGGCGAATGCCGGTTTCGGTCGCGAGGCGATCGTCATCGCCGTCAAGCCGTGACCGCTGAAACCCAGGCTTTCTTTATCGTTTCGAGCGGCAGGTCGGGTACCGCGATGCTGCAAAAAGCGTTGTCTGCGGCCGGCGATATCGAGATGCAGCACGAATATGCCGTGGATATCGTTCAGCCGCTGGCCGTGCGGCGCTATCTGGGCCTCGCAGGCGAAGATGAAACGCGCGCAGTTCTGGGCGGGACCCATGTGGCCGCGATCCGCTACAGTGAGGCAGCCCATTGGGGCGATTCGTCTAATAAGCTTTCCTGGTTGATCCCGGAACTCGCGTGCCTCCAGCCGCAGGCCAAGTTCGTACATTTGGTGCGCGACGGCCGGAAGGTCTCCAGCTCCTATTTCCACAAGCTCAGCGCCGAATGCTACGACGACCGCTCGACGGCGATCCTGCAGGCTTTCTATGACGATCCGGCGGCCAAACCCGCGCCGCCGCCGGAAAAGAAATATTGGTGGACGTGCCCGCGCAAGGAAAATCCGCTCGCGAAAAACTTTCGGTCCTTCGACCAGTTCCAGCGCATCGCCTGGCACTGGGCGGAGGTCAATCGCGTCATACTGGAGGCCCTGGAGCAGATTGCTGCTTCGCGTAAGTACTTTGCACGGCTGGAAGAGCTGCAGGATTCGGCAGATGCCGTGCGCGAACTCTTCGAATTTCTGAACCTCGACTACCGCCACGATCACTTCCAGGCTTTCGCGCGTCCGCATAACGTCAATCGGCCGGAAGATCGGCTGCTCGACGAGCGGCAGCGCAACCAGTTCGATTCGCTCGCAGCCCCGATGATGGGTCGTCTCGGTTACGCCGATCGACCCGAATATGTAGTGAATTATTAATCACGAGCGTTGGAAGATGGTTACCGGCCCGTTTCCGGAACCCTCCATGACCGAATCCTGCGAACTTTGCCGCCACGACACGCTCGAGGCGATCTATGAGCCCGAACGCTCGACGCGCGGCCTCAAAGTTTATCTCTGCCGCCATTGCGGATTGCTGCAAAGCCTTCCCCGCATAGATCGCACAGAGCGCGCGCCGGCCGCCGTCTCCGGCGGCGCCGACTGGGGAAATGTGCGCTATGGAAAGGGCTTTCGCACCGATGCCGCTCTCAACGTTCTGAAGCGTCACGCCGATCTGTCCGCCGATCTTTCGCTGCTCGATGTCGGTTCCAACCGAGGAAGCTTTGCCCGCGCATTCCTTGACGCGGCTCCGGCCTCGTCAATCGTTGCGGTCGAACCTGACGAACGCGTGGCCGAATCCTGTGGTGAGCTTGAGCGCTGTGAGTTGGTGCAGGCGCGGATCGAAGACGCACCGCTCGAAACCGGCCGCTTCGACATCGTCCATTCGTGCCACACCATCGAACATCTGGCCGAGCCCGCGCGCGTGCTCGCCGATCACTGGCGGGTGCTGAAGCCGGGCGGATTGCTCGTTCTCGACGCACCCAACAGCGCCATCCTCGACGCCGACGACATGATCGAGGAATGGTTTATCGACAAGCATCTCTACCACTTTTCCGCGCGCACCTTGATGCGCTTGGTGGTGGCGGCAGGGTTTGAAATCATTGCCGCACCCGATATCGAAGACCACACGAATCTCCTGATTGTCGCGCGCAAGGCATACACCGCTCATCGCGCAAAAGATCTCGACCATCGCGAAGTGGCCGAAGCCTCGCGCCTGGTTGCCAATTACGGGTCTACGCGCGCGCGCAATCTTGCAGCGCTGACCTTTGTTTCCACCGAAATCGCCGGCATGGCGCCGAAGCGCGTCGCGATGTGGGGCGCAGGCCGCCTGTTCGACACGCTGGTGGTTCACGGCCGCTTCACGCCGACCGACCTGTCGCTTCTGATCGATACCCATTTGAGAGCACATGTTGCAGACCGCTATGGCTGCAGGCTCACCGGTCCGGAAGCGCTCGCGGAAGCCGACCCCGACGTTATCGTCATCATGTCGCGAGGATTTGCGGGCGAGATCGCGACCGAAGCACGCCGTCTCGCGCCTCGCGCGGAGATCGTTCTCTATGCCGATCTGCTTGCGCGCGCGCATATCAGGAAGGCGGCCTGACCCAATGCCCGCGCAAAGCCAGAAGACACTGCTGAAGCACGATGCCCCGTCCGCGCGCGAACTCGCAGCCGAAATCGCCGAAGGCGCGCGCTTCACGCGCAAGCATGCGATCGCCTCGATCTATCACGCAGGCTCCGGTCATCCCGGCGGCGCGATGTCGTCAGCCGACATACTCGCCTGTCTGTTTGGCGCCGAACTCAATTTCTGGCCCGACGCCATCCGCGATCCCGATCGCGACCGGTTCGTGTTGTCCAAAGGGCACGGTGCGCCCGCACTTTACGCGATTGCCGCCCATCACGGTTTCTGCGATCCGCGCACGGCTCTCAATCTGCGCAAACTCGGAAGCCCGTTTCAGGGTCATCCGCATGTGCTCGACCTGCCCTGGGTCGAAACGAGCACTGGCTCTCTCGGCCAGGGTTTTTCCGTCGCTCTCGGCATGGCGATGGGCCTCAAGCTGCAGAAGAAATCTTCACGCGTCTACACGCTGCTCGGCGATGGGGAGTTGCAAGAAGGCGAGGTTTGGGAGGCCGCGATGTGCGCCGCCCATCACAAGCTGGACAATCTGTGCGCCATTATCGACTACAACAAATTGCAGAGCGACGACCGCAACGATGCGATCATGCGACTGGAGCCGCTCGCCGCGAAATGGCGCGCTTTCGATTGGGCCGTGGCCGAAGTCAATGGTCACGATATCGATGAAATCCTGGCTGCGCTCCGCCGTGCCTCCGCCTCGCATGGCCGGCCCGCGGTGATCATTGCCCACACGATCAAGGGCAAAGGCGTGCCCTATATGGAAAATATCCCCCATTGGCACGGCAGCGTGAAGCTGACGCACGCGCAGGCCGAAGAAGCATTGACTGCGCTCGGGGCAAGCCGCAGCGAAATCAAGGAATTGCTCGATGTCAGCGACCGCTGAAGCACCCGCCCTGATCGGCACAAGCGGGGATTCCCTGCGCGAGGCATTCGGCAAGGCGCTCTCCAGCCTCGCCGAGGAATTTCCCAAGCTCGTCGTACTCGACGCGGACATTGCCGGCGGTACGGGCGTGCATCATTTCCGCAAAAGCCATCCGGCGCGCTTCCTGCAATTCGGCATTGCCGAGCAGAACATGATGGCCGCCGCCGGCGGACTTGCCGCGGTAGGTCTGTTGCCGGTGGTGACGACGTTCGCCGTTTTCTGTCTGCGCGCCATTGAACAGGCACGCCTGTCGCTCGCCTATGCGAAGCGCAACGCCAAGATCGTCGCCAGCCATCCGGGGCTCGATGTCGGGCCCGACGGCGGTTCCGCGCAATCGCTCGAAGATCTCGCGGCCTTCCGTGCCATTCCCGGCATGACGGTGATTTCGCCTGCCGATCCGGTCGAGACGGCGCTTGCAACGCGCGCAATCCTGGAATTCGAGGGTCCCGTCTATATGCGCACGGGCCGCAGTCCCGCCATGCGCATTTTCGGCGAAGATCACACCTTTGAAATCGGCAAAGGCAAAATCGTCCGCGACGGCGGCGACGTGACCATCGTCGCCTGCGGTGTCGAGGTTTCGCGTGCGCTGGATGCTGCGAAGCTGTTGGAGCAAGACGGTGTCTCGGCGCGTGTCGTCAACATGGCGACGATCAAGCCGATCGATTTCGAATTGCTTGCGCGCTGTGCGGCCGAGACCGGCGCTGTCGTGACGGCTGAAGATCACAATATTCTTGGCGGATTGG